>DDMS01000061.1:42473-60899 GCA_002340765.1 Flavobacteriaceae bacterium UBA2540
TAATCCCTAACAGTATAAAAAAAAGGGTCTAATCAGTTAACCAATTAAACCCTTTTATAGTTTTTAGTCTCAGTTTTCAGTCACTGTCTTAAACCTTGAACCATGAATTTTAAACCTTGAACTCTTAAACAACAGAAACCTTTTCCTATTTTTGTGCATATTACTGATGTAACTCTATGCAACGAACATTTATCAAAATAACTCCAGAAAAACTAAATTTACAAGAATGTGTTCATTTTGTTGAAGATGCAACTTGTGGCGGAATTGTAACCTTTATTGGAACAGTCCGCAATGATACACAAGGAAAAAAGGTAACGCAATTAGATTTTTCAACTTACAAACCCATGGCAATCAAAGAAATGGAATTGATTTCTCAAGAAGCGTTGCAGAAATTTGAAATTCATAAAATTGCGATTCATCATGCAGAAGGGTTGTTGCAAATTGGCGAAATCCCTGTGATTATTGCGGTTGCTGCTAAACACAGAAAAGCAGCGTTTTTGGCGTGTGAATTTGCTATTGATTCACTCAAAACAACAGTTCCTATCTGGAAAAAAGAATATTTTGAAGATGGCGAAGTTTGGGTGAATGCCCATCCTTGAAAAAAGGATTTAAAAGTTTCAGGTTTCAAAGTTTTACACTAAAAGCTAAAAACCAATAACTACAAACCATTACCCACCAACCATCATCCAACCCTCCTACTTTGTTGCCACAAATAAAATTGCAATCCGAATAAAAATGCACCTGCTAATAAATGGATGGCTTGAGTTCCTATTGGAATTTCAGCATAATACATTAAAATTCCTGTAATAGTCTCTAAGAAAATCAATAAAATAATCCAATTGACCAATTTATATCCTAAATTTTTTACTTGGTTGATGTAAAACAACCCAAAATTTACCAGTACAATCGCAATCGTAAACGACCTGTGAAAGTAAAATTTAAAACTTGGATTCATCAAACTATGGTTTTTATTTTCAAATCCGTATAATTTTACTTGCTCGTCAATAAACTGACGAACTTGTGTTCCCATGGCAATTTGAATCAATGAGAAAATCACAGAAATTATCAATAGTTTGTTGAAAAGTGAATCGTATTTATAAATCTTTTTCTTTTCGGAAATGATAAATTTCAATCGCAATAAAAGCCCAATAATGATCAATCCAACAACCATGTGAACAGTAATAATTGCAGGTGTTAAATTTGAATCAACTACTGTTTTTCCAAGCCATGCTTCGAATAACATCAGGAAAAATGCACCAAATGAAAGCAAAGTAATTGACTTATTTTCTCTCCAAAATTTTGTGGAAGCATAAATCAAAAATAAAAACACAAAACCTGCCAAAACCGAAACCAATCTGTTGATATATTCTGTCCAAGTGTGAAATGTATTGAACACCGCATAATCGTGTTTTGTGTAAGCGCTCCAGTTTTTTGGGTTGAATTCATCTCCAGTTTTAATGTCTTTTTCTGCCACAAACAATGCTTCTTCTTTGATAATGATAAGCCCTTTGTGATATTCAGTATTGGGCTTCCAAGTAATAGCGTCCTCAGAAGTTGGCGGAATATAATAACCAAAACACTTAGGCCAATCTGGGCAACCCATTCCTGAGCCTGTCATTCTCACAATAGCGCCTGCTAAAAAAATAAGGTACAACGAAATAATCGCAATGTTAACAATCTGAGTAAACCTACTTTTCATTATTAAAATTTTTTTATGCAAAAATACGGCAAAAAAAAGTCGCTTAAAATATTTTAAGCGACTTCTTGTAATGTAAAAAAATTCTAAATAGTTAAATAACTTTTACGTTAACCGCGTTTAAACCTTTTCTACCTTCTTTTAGTTCAAATTCAACAGTGTCGCCCTCTCTAACCTCGTCTACTAGGCCAGATACGTGAACGAAATGTTCTGTTTTTGATCCATCTTCTGTAATAAATCCAAATCCTTTTGATTCATTAAAAAATTTTACTATACCGTTTTTCACTTTAAATATAAATAAATATTAATAACTTTCAAAGATACATACAAAATCTTTTTATTTTGCCTTGCAAAAAAAAATTTTTTCTATTTTTAACTCAGTTTTTTTACAATCATTTATGAAACGCAATTCACTTCTTTCAGCAATCGCCCTAGAATTAAAGGTTTGCAAAATTTATTTTTTTTAAGTCGCTCAAAAATAGCATGTTGAGAAATTAATTTTTTAAAGAAAAATTAGAAATCTTCTCATTTTGTTAAAAACTTTACGCAATTTGTGAATAAGTATCGCTTTATTATTGGCTGAAAAATTTCAATCTTTGTAAAGTTCGTTTTTTAACGATCTTATAACAATATTTAACACTAAAAAATAACTATAAATGTCTTTTACAGAACCAATTTTACAACCTAATGATAATCGATTTGTAATTTTCCCAATTCAACATACTGATTTATGGGATTGGTACAAAAAACAACAGGCTTGCTTTTGGACTGCCGAAGAAATTGATTTACACGCAGATATCGTTGATTGGAATACCAAATTATCTGATGATGAACGTTATTTCATCAAACACATCTTGGCTTTTTTTGCAGCATCAGATGGAATTGTAAACGAAAACTTGGCAGAAAACTTTGTGAACGAAGTGCAATATTCTGAAGCAAAATTCTTCTATGGATTTCAAATCATGATGGAAAACATCCATTCGGAAACCTACTCTTTACTGATCGATACTTATGTGAAAGATGAAATCGAAAAAGACAGGTTATTTAGAGCGATCGAAGTTTTTCCAGCGATTAAAAAGAAAGCAGATTGGGCATTGAAATGGATTGAATCTGATTCTTTTGCAGAACGTTTAATTGCATTTGCAGCTGTCGAAGGAATTTTCTTTTCAGGTGCTTTTTGCTCTATTTTCTGGTTGAAGAAAAGGGGATTGTTGCCAGGATTAACGTTTTCTAACGAATTAATTTCAAGAGATGAAGGAATGCATTGTGATTTTGCAGTGCATTTGCACAACAATCATATCGTAAATAGAGTGCCACAAGAACGTATCAAAGAAATTATTCTTGATGCATTAACTATTGAGCGTGAATTTATTACAGAATCATTGCCAGTAAGTTTAATTGGGATGAATGCCAAACTGATGACTCAATACTTGGAATATGTAACTGATAGATTGCTGATAGAATTTGGTTGTGACAGAGAATATGAATCTACAAATCCATTCGATTTTATGGAAATGATTTCATTAGAAGGAAAAACCAATTTCTTTGAAAAACGAGTATCAGAATATCAAAAAGCTGGGGTAAAATCAGGAGGAACTGGAAGCATTACTTTCGATTCTGATTTTTAAATACTCGGTTTCCGAATAAATAATAGTGACTACATTCTGAAAGTATTTCAGAAAAATGGAATGATATTAAAACATCCAAAATTTTGGATGTTTTGCTAGCTAAATAATTGACTAATCAAAGTAAAACAAGAAAAAATATGTTTGTAGCAAAAAGAGACGGAAGAAAAGAACCTGTGATGTTCGATAAAATTACAGCAAGAGTAAAAAAAATGTGTTACGGATTAAACATTATTGTTGATCCAGTAAAAGTTGCGATGCGCGTGATTGAAGGTTTGTATGATGGTGTAACTACATCTGAACTAGACAATTTAGCAGCAGAAATTTCAGCAACAATGACTACTGCACATCCTGATTACGCAAAACTTGCTGCAAGAATAGCCGTTTCTAATTTACATAAAAATACCAAAAAATTGTTTTCAGAAACTATGGACGATTTATATCATTATGTAAATCCACGTACAGGAAAAAAATCACCTTTGATTGCTGATGATGTCTATGAAGTTATAAAAGAAAATGCACAGAAATTAGATTCAACAATCATTTATAACCGAGATTTTAACTACGATTATTTTGGTTTTAAAACGTTAGAGCGTTCTTATTTGTTGAAATTAAATGGACATATTGTCGAACGTCCACAACAAATGTTGATGCGTGTTTCTATTGGTATTCATAAAAGTGATATTGACGAAGCAATTGCAACCTATGAATTGATGAGTAAAAAATATTTTACACATGCAACTCCAACTTTGTTCAATGCAGGAACTCCAAAACCGCAAATGTCTTCTTGTTTTTTATTGCAAATGCAAGGTGACAGTATTGAAGGAATTTACGATACATTAAAACAAACTGCTAAAATTTCTCAATCTGCAGGTGGAATTGGTTTGTCAATTCATAATGTAAGAGCCACAGGAAGTTATATTGCAGGTACCAATGGAACATCAAATGGAATTGTGCCAATGTTGAAAGTTTTCAATGACACTGCACGTTACGTGGATCAAGGTGGAGGAAAACGCAAAGGTTCTTTTGCAATTTATATAGAAACTTGGCATGCAGATATTTTTGATTTCTTAGATTTAAAGAAAAATCATGGAAAGGAAGAAATGCGAGCAAGAGACTTGTTTTATGCCATGTGGATTTCAGATTTATTTATGGAACGCGTTCAAGAAGATGGAACATGGACGTTGATGTGTCCGCACGAATGTCCACATTTGTATGATACCTATGGAGAAGAATTTGAGCGTTTATATACAAGCTATGAAGTTGCTGGAAAAGGAAGAAAAACGATTAGAGCTCGTGAATTGTGGGAAAAAATTCTAGAATCTCAAATTGAGACTGGAACGCCTTATATGTTGTATAAAGACGCTGTAAACCGTAAAACAAATCAAAAGAATTTAGGAACAATTCGTTCATCAAACTTGTGTACAGAAATCATGGAATACACCGCAAAAGATGAAGTTGCAGTGTGTAACTTGGCATCAATTGCATTGCCAATGTTTGTCGCTGAAACAGAAGATGGAAAGAAAATATTCAATCACAAAAAGCTATTTGAAGTTACTAAAAAAGTAACTAAAAATCTTGATACAGTGATAGATATGAATTATTATCCTGTAAAAGAAGCTGAAAATTCAAACTTTAGACACAGACCAATTGGATTGGGAGTTCAAGGTTTGGCTGATACATTTATTCAATTACGTTTGCCTTTCACTTCTGATGAGGCAAAAAAATTGAACCAAGATATTTTTGAAACTATTTATTTTGCAGCAGTTACATCTTCTATGGAAATTGCAAAAGCAAAAGGTTCTTATGTTTCATTTAAGGGTTCGCCTATGTCTGAAGGAGAATTCCAATACAATATGTGGGGAATCAAAGACGATGAATTGAGTGGTAATTGGGATTGGGCAAAATTGCGCAAGCAAGTTATGAAATATGGCGTTCGAAATTCATTATTAGTAGCACCAATGCCAACCGCATCTACTTCTCAAATTCTTGGAAATAATGAAGCTTTTGAACCATATACTTCCAATATTTATACAAGAAGAGTATTATCGGGCGAATTTATTGTGGTGAACAAACATTTATTAGAAGATTTGGTGGAGTTAGATTTGTGGGATAATGACATGAAAGAAGACATTATGCGTGCAAATGGTTCTATCCAACATATTGAAAAAATTCCTGCAGACATCAGAGAATTGTATAAAACAGTTTGGGAAATGAGTATGAAAGATATCATTGATATGGCACGTCACAGAGGGTATTTCATTGATCAATCACAATCATTAAACTTGTTTATGAAAGATCCAGATTATGGAAAACTAACTTCAATGCATTTTTATGCTTGGAAATCTGGATTGAAAACAGGAATGTATTATTTGAGAACAAAATCAGCAGTAAACGCAAAACAATTTACACTAAATATCGAAAAGAAAGAAGACGAAGTTTTGGTAGAAAAACCAATGACTCCAGCAGAATTCAAAGCGATGGTTGAAGCGTCAAAAAATGCAGGTCCAGAAGATTGTGAAATGTGTGGATCGTAAATGATTCTTTTTCTGAACGAAAGATTGTCATTCTGAACTTGTTTCAGAATCCAATAAATATAATAGTAAACAAAAAAGAGAAGCAGCATTGTTTCTCTTTTTTTGTATTTTTGAAAACTTAAAATAGCTACTGAACTAAATTCAGCATACAATGAACTGGGAACAACTCCTCTCTTTAAAACGATTTGGTGATACCGAAAAACGACCAAGAATTTCACAAGACGAAACACGTTTGGGTTTTGATGTGGATTTTGACAGAATTATATTTTCATCCGAATTTAGAAGTTTGCAAGATAAAACTCAGGTTATTCCTCTTTCTGAAACCGATTTTGTTCACACACGTTTGACACATAGTTTGGAAGTTTCTGTAGTTGGCAGAACTTTGGGAAGAAGAGTAGGGAAAGTATTGTTAGAACGTCATCCCAATTTGGTTGATTTGGGCTATACTTTCAACGATTTTGGAGCCATAGTTGCTGCAGCTTCTGTAATGCACGACATTGGAAATCCGCCTTTTGGACATTCAGGAGAGAAAGCCATTGGCGAATATTTTTCCTCAGGAAATGGGTCAAAATACAAAGATCAACTAACGCCAAAAGAATACCAAGATTTGATCGATTTTGAAGGAAATGCCAACGGTTTCAAAATCTTGACAGAGAATAGAGAAGGAATTTCAGGAGGATTGCGTTTGAGTTATGCAACTTTGGGCGCATTTTTAAAATATCCCAAAGAAAGTTTGCCTAAAAAGCCAACCAATCATATTGTAGATAAAAAATACGGATTTTTTCAATCAGAAAAAGAAGCTTTTTTAGATGTGGTTACTGATTTGGGAATGACAAAAAAATCAATAGAAAATAGCTCTTATTTCAGGCATCCTTTGGCTTATTTGGTAGAAGCTGCAGACGATATTTGTTACACTATTATCGATTTTGAAGACGGTATCAATTTGGGTTTGATTGAAGAAGAATTTGCTTTAGAATACCTAATAAAACTTGTAAAAGACACTATTGACATCAAAAAATACCATTCATTACAGCATAAAAAAGACAGAGTAAGTTATTTGAGAGCCCTGTCAATTGGAGTTTTAATCAACGAAGCGGTGGATATTTTTTTAGGGAATGAAGAGAAAATTTTAACAGGAAATTTTGAACGTTCTTTATTAGACAAATGCAAATATGAAGCGCAAATCAATGATATTATTAAATTGAGTATTTCAAAAATATACCAAAGCAAAGAAGTTGTTGAAAAAGAAGTTGCTGGCTATAGAATTATTGGAGACATGTTGGATATTTTTATTACTGCTTTAAACAACGATTATAATGGAACAGCTTCTAATTATGACTCTTTGATTTTGAAGATGTTGCCAGAAGAATATAAATCAAATACAGCTACAATATACCAAAGAATTATGAGTATTTGTAGCTATATTTCTGGAATGTCTGATAGTTTTGCTATCCGAATTCATAAAAAATTAACAGGAAATAGTATTTAAAATTGATTAATATTTTACGATCTTTTCAGTGAATCTCAAGTTCGATGAGGTATTTGTGATTGTCATAAAATAAATTCCTTTTTGTAAATTATCTAAATCATTTAAGTTAATTGAATCACCTCCATCATAAGTTACTTGTTTGGAGAAAATCAAAGAACCCTTGATGTCAGCAAGTTTTATCTGTAATTTATTGCTGTTTAAATTCGTAAATCTGATAGTAATATGATCGGTAAATGGATTTGGCCAAACATTAATATTTGAAGAAACATTCACTTCATCAATGCTTAATGTTGAGCAGATCCCCCAGCCCATATCTTTAAAAAAACCAATTGTAATATCTCCAGGATTATGATTAGCTTCCCCACTTGCTATTCTTGGTGTCATTAATGAATTTGAGTTTCCTGCTGGAAATACAAATTCGTCCCAATGACTGTAACTTGATCCTTGATTAAATTCTGATGGTGTATATATTTTGGGTAAAATATTTGCATTTTGAGTAACTGCAGTTGGGCTGTTAGAAAATAGATTATTACTTGTAATAGCAGTTAACAATTCAACTGACGGATCTGGTAATGATAGTATAGATACATTTTCATTGTTTTGTATGTAATTATCATAAATAAGAGCTCTATTGTTACTTCTAAGTTCACCTACCAATTCATTTTTACGAGCAAATCCCACAAAACCCAAACCATGTCCTAGTTCGTGTAAAACAATGGAAACAAAATCATGTTTACCTGAAGGAGGATTTCCATCTAAACCAAAATAAAAGTCAAAGTTACTATTAAAACTAGCTTTTATGTCATTTGTCCCTCCAAATTCACCTCGATCTTGACCCAATAGTTTTTCATATAAAGCTGCTGGATACCATGCGTTTGGATCAATTCCAGGAACACCTGAAATAGTATTTAAAGTCTCAGGAGAAGCACTTCCCAATGTGTTTTGTCCTAAAACCTCAAATTTAGCATTTACATTTATTGGCACTGGGGATTCTATGATGTGTGCCCAAATATCTACAGCATATTGGAATGCAGCTTGAGCTTCAGGTGTAAAGCCATCATAATTCACAACAAAGTTTGAACAGGCAGAATTGGTAAGATTTACACTTTTTCTAAGGTTTTCTATTTTTGATTTATCAAATGGCTCTGGATCTGGATGATAGGTACATATAGGTTCTGTTATTTTTATTTCTTTGAAATTATGTTTTTGTGAAAAAGTAGCACAAAACGATATCAAAAAGAATAGTATTAAGATTTTGTTTAATACGTTTCTTGTTTTTAAAAGTGTATTTTTTTTCATGTATTTTATTTTTAATATTTTATTGTGTTTTGAACCAAAACTTATAGAAGCTAAAATAATGTTTTTTGATTATTTCCTCTATTAAATGTCATATAAATTATTTGAAAAATTATAAGATGATTTTTTTCAAATTTAAAAATTAAAGTTTCAGAAAAGTTAAAAATAATTTTAAAAATAAATACGCAACAAATTTTTTAAATAAAATTAAAGCAATATATTTAAAATTTAAATTACTAATTCCAAAAACACATTTGAATGTTAAAAAAATACATTGTAGTTATTTTATCTATTTTATTGGTTTTACTATTCTCAAATTGCAAATCAAAAAAGATAAAAACCACTGAAACTAAAGAAACGGTGATTCAAACCAATACTATTAGAAAAAAAATTCCGAGTCCAGATAAATCTAAAATTTTAGTTTTAGAGTATCTTGATAAATTAGAAATTCCAATATCATTTAATTATACAGTAATAGATTCAAAATCAAAAAAGGAATTGATTTATGGTATTTTTTCCGGAGTTAAAATGGAATGGGAAACCAATACAACCATAAAGGCCTATTCATATTTAGGCATTGTAGAAATGGATAATGAAAATCCTGAAAAATTATATGAAATAATTAAAGTTGAATAACTAAATCCTTTTAATGAAAAAAATTTTACACATATCAAAGTACGTTTTCTTTTCCTCATTATTTTTAACAATATCATGTAATAAAGAGATTGAAAAAAGCTCAATTAATGTAGATTTTAAAATTACTCCAATTCATTATAAAAAGTCAAAAAGAGACCCTAATCAATATCATAAAAAGGGAATTGAAGAAATGGCTGATTATCAATTTGAAATCAGAAAACGAATTACTGATAAATCCCCTACATACAAAAAAGGATATTTATTTGAGGAGTTTAAAAAAGCAGTTGAAACCAAAAAGCGATATAGTAGTGCAAAGACTTTAAATCCTGTTTTTACAGACAGAGGACCTGCGAATGTCCCGGGAAGAACAAGAGGAATTGCGATAGATCCTACAGATAATAAGCGATGGTTTTTAGGAACTGTAAGTGGTGGTGTTTGGTTGACAGAAGATGAGGGCGTAACTTGGAAAAATTTAACTGATAATGCAATTCCCAATTTGTCTACTTCAACAATCGTGATTAGCCCACAAGATAAAAATACTTTATATGTAGGAACAGGTGAACCTTTTGGAAATCTAGGAGCTGTTGGAGGAGCAGGACTTTTTAAAACGATAAATGGAGGTACGACTTGGACAAGCTTGAGTAATTCAGCAACTTTTGGGGATGTTGGAAGAATTATTATAAACCCAACAAATAAAAACAATGTCGTTGTTGCTGCAACAAAAGGAATTTTTAGAACAACTGATGGAGGTTTAACTTGGACCCAAACTTATATTTCTCCAAATTCTTCCAATTGGGTTCAAGATTTAGATTTTGAACCCTCTAATTTTAATATTCAATATGGCTCAGTAGGAAATTTTGGATTGGTAAAAAGTATTGATGGAGGAGTAACTTGGTCAACAATTTTTGATAGAGCTATTTTTAATTCAAGCCACAGCAGATTTGAAACTTCTGTTTCACCTTTAGATCCTAACACTCTTTTTGTAAGTGTTTACACACCAAATTCGCAGGCAACTATAGGAGTTAACACTGATTTTTATGTGTCAAGAGACAAAGGTGTAACTTTTACAAATCTTAAAACATCAGGATCAGCTGTTGCTGCGAATTTATTAACTGGTCAAGGTTGGTATGATAATATCATTCTGGCTCATCCTTATGATGCCAATGTATTTTATGTGGGAGGTGTTGCCGTTTTTAAAGTAACTATCGTAGGTGAAAATTTTGTCTCAAGCTCTATTGCTTCTGGTTACGATTCTGCTCAAATCAATAATGAGGTTCATGTTGATCAACATGGAATGGAATTTATTCTTGGAAGTAATCAACAATTTAGAATTCTATTAGCCAATGATGGTGGTTTTTATAGCACTTCTTTTAACACGGATCCTGGAAATACTGAAGGCGATTGGTCAGATATTGCAATTGGAAAAAACAGTACACAATTTTATGGAGCTACAAAACAAAATGGAGCAGATAATTATTTAGCAGGTGCCCAAGATAATGGAACTTGGATTAGTTTTGGAAATAATTCAAGCTCATTAAAAAATTATCAGACTATACTTGGTGGTGACGGTTTTGAAGTGATTTGGCATTATAACAAACCAGGAAATTATATTGGGACTTCACAGAATTATGGATTAGTTGGCAGATTTATCAACAATGTCGGAGCTTTGGCTAATTTTACTGAATCTGGCAATAGTGCAGTAGCTCCTTTTTATGCAAAATTATCAAATGCTGACAACAATCCTGATGTTGTATTTGCTGTTACTATGAGTGGTGTTTGGCGTTCGACTGATTTTGCTGGAAGCTGGAATTTGACGCCTATTATTGACGGTTTTAAACCTTCATTTAGTAGTTCTTTAAATGTTGAAGTTTCTACTGCCGATCCAAATGTGGTTTGGGCTGGAGGAGCAATGACTGAAGATGGGTTTACATCACTTCATGTATCTGAAGATAATGGACAAACATTTACCAAAACAAATACTTTTGATAATCCCAAAAATGATCATAGTTTAAATATTTCTGGCATTGGAACTTCATTTATTGAACGAAAAAGAGCGTATGCATTGTTCTCTGCACAAGGTGCTGCAAAAATTTTAAAAACAGAAGATTTAGGAGTTACTTGGACTGATATTTCTGGTTTTGCAGGAACAGCAAAAACAGGGTTTCCTGATGTGGCTGTTCATTCAATTTTAGAGATGCCTTTTGATAAAGATATCATTTGGGCAGGAACAGATATCGGAATTTTTGAAACAACCAATGGAGGATTGAACTGGAGTTTAATCAATAATTTTATTCCTGTTGCAGTATATGACATGAAAATTGTAAACGATCAAGTTGTAATTTCCACATATGGAAGAGGAATTTGGTCAGCAACCTTAACTCAACTTGCCAACTACACTTTACCAGCATTTTTAGCTACTCCTGAAGTGTCTTTTACACAAAAATCTATTGAAAGTCTTAAAACTATTTTTAGTTATAATGTAACTTTAGATGAAGTAAATAGAGTAAAAATATTTATTGATGGTGTAGAACAATCCGAAATTATTCAAGATTTTACTACAGGAATTATATATAAATTCGAAACTGCAGATTTGTCTGAAGGGACGCACAAATTTGGAATTCAATTATTTAATGACACAAATAACATAAAATCAATTCTGAAAGAACATGATTTTATGGTAATTGATTTTGACACACCCTCCCAAAGTTTAGGAATTAGTCAATTTTCCAATCCTGATATTTTTACGATAAATGGAGAATTTGTAACAAATAGTGTTGGAGGGAAAGTATCTCAAAATGTATTAAACAACGTAAATCATCCTTATGAAGACAATAAAGTTTCAACAACTTATTTAAGAAAACCATTGACAATTTCGGAAGCAAATAAAAATTTCACCTATGAAGATGCAGCAATTGTTGAACCCTTTACAGATGATTTAGCGGACTTAAACAGTTTTTATGATTTTGTAATTATTGAAGCAACAACCGATTTGATAACCTGGAAAACACTCGATAAATATGATTCTAGAAGATTTCCTGAATGGTTGACCGAATTTAATAAAGGAGCTGCTGCAACTATAAACAATGATTTATTCAAATCTCAAACAATCGTTTTGACAAATAAAGGATTTTCAATTGGAGAAACTATTGTCATTCGTTTTAGATTGGTAGCAGATCGAGGAGTCAATTCATTTGGTTGGGCAATCAAATCTATTGAAGGAGCAACAGCCAGCATCAATGACGTTCTTAATAATAAAAAAATATTCACTATTTATCCTACTATTTCAGATGGGAATTTTACAATTTTTGCTAAAAACACACTCGGAAAATCAATCATAAAAATTATTGATATCAATGGCAAAGAGGTTTATAATAGAAAAATTAATTTTTCATCAACATCAAAACATCCTTTGAGTGTTTCTTTAAAATCGGGAATTTATTTTGTAAATCTTACCGATGAAAACAAAAAACATTCTTCAGTTAAAATTATTATCAATTAAAATTGAGGTAAATATTGCTAAAAAGACGTCCTCAGTGACGTCTTTTTTGTTATATAGAATTTAAATAATGTATCAAACTCTCGACATCTAAATACAATTTCTGTTGCAATTGAGACACACTTCCATGCTCAATAAATTCATCAGGAATTCCTAAAATTTTGATGTCGTTTTTATACTTGTTTTCTAAAGCAAATTCCAAAATAGCACTTCCAAATCCACCAGAAATAACACCATCTTCAATAGTGATAATTTTTTCGTGATTTGTGAAGATTTCATGCAATAAATTGTCATCCAAAGGCTTTACAAAACGCATATCATACATCGAAAAAAGTGAATTATTTGACAGCTTTTCAATGGCTTCTTGCACGTTTTTTAAAATAGTTCCGATAGCTAAAACAGCAATTTTAGTTCCTTTTTGCAAACAAATCCCTTTTCCGATTTCAATTTCCTCAAAAGGTTTTTGCCATTCTATCATTGTTCCAAAACCTCTTGGATATCGAATGGCAATCGGATTTTTCAATTCTTGTTGGGCTGTAAATAATAAATTTCTCAGCTCAATTTCATTGCTTGGTGCAGCAATGATTAAATTCGGAATGCAACGTAAATAAGCAATATCAAAAACACCATGATGAGTAGCGCCATCTTCGCCAACCAAACCTGCTCTGTCCAAACAAAAAATTACGGGTAAATTTTGCAAAGCAACATCATGAATCACTTGATCGTAAGCACGTTGTAAAAATGTGGAATAAATAGCACAAAAGGGAATCAATCCTTGTGTTGCCATTCCTGCAGCCAAAGTTACTGCATGCTGTTCAGCAATTCCTACATCAAAAGTTCTTTTTGGAAATTTTTCGAGCATCAAATTTAACGAACTTCCTGTCAACATTGCTGGAGTTATGGCTACAATTTTTTCATTTTTTGTTGCCAATTCAACCAGCGTTTTTCCAAAAACATCTTGGTATTTTGTAAAAATACTTTTCTCTTTTGGAAGGCGTTCTCCTGATAATTTATCAAATTTTCCAGGGGCATGATAGGTCACTTGATCTTCTTCAGCTTTTTGCAAACCTTTCCCTTTGGTGGTAATAATATGTAGGAATTTGGGGCCTTTTATGGCTTTCAATCTTGTTAATTCCTGAACTAATTTTGATATATCATGCCCATCAATTGGACCTGAATAATCAAAATTCAAGGCTTTGATAATATTGTTTTGAGCAGCTAATTTTTTATCCGTTTTCACTTTGGTCAGATATTCTTTCAAGGCACCCACAGAAGGATCTATCCCAATAGCATTATCATTCAAAATGATGAGAATATTTGCATCAGAAACACCTGCATGATTCAACGCCTCAAAAGCCATTCCACTAGCTATGGATGCATCACCAATTACTGCTATATGTTGTTTTTCTAGATTTCCTTTGATAGCAGAAGCAATCGCCATTCCTAAAACTGCCGAAATTGAAGTCGAGGAATGTCCAACTCCAAAAGCATCAAACTCACTCTCTTTTCGTGATGGAAAACCAGCAATTCCTCCCAATTGTCTATTGGTGTAAAAAATATCTTTTCTGCCCGTTAAAATTTTGTGTCCATAAGCTTGGTGACCAACATCCCAAACTAGTAAATCAGATGGAGTATCAAACAAATAATGTAAGGCAATTGTAAGTTCAATGACGCCCAAACTCGCGCCTAAATGCCCTTCTTTGGCGGCAATAATATCGATGATAAATTCGCGCAATTCTTTTGCCAAAATTGGCAATTGCGATAGATGCAATTTTCTTACATCAGAAGGATTTGATATGTTTTTTAATAAGTTTTCCAAAACAGTACAAAAATACAATTTCAATTTTTGTAATATTACTTTTTATTTTACAAAAAATGATACAACCATTTGATGATACTTATTTTATGAAAAAAGCTTTGCAAGAAGCGGAAACTGCCTTTGAAAAAGGTGAAGTTCCTGTGGGCGCAATTATTGTTCATAAAAATCAAATTATTGCAAGAGCGCATAATTTAACAGAAACGTTGAACGATGTTACAGCGCATGCTGAAATGCAAGCTTTTACTGTTGCTTCTGATTTTTTAGGAGGTAAGTTCATGAAAGAGTGTGTTTTATATGTGACCTTAGAACCTTGTCAAATGTGTGCAGGAGCAAGTTATTGGACTCAGATTGGCAAAATTGTATATGGAGCATCAGAACCTGAGAGAGGGTTTGTGAATTTAAAAACCACATTACATCCAAAAACATTGGTCATTCATGGCATTTTAGAAAACGAATGTTCTCAAATTTTAAAACGGTTTTTTTTTGAAAAGCGCAATCTGAATTGATTAATACTGTTAAAATTTTAACAAAAAGGACATTATAATTTGTCAAGTGACTTTTTTTAAAGAAACTTAACTTTTAATTCAAATTCAAACACACTTCTATTTCATGAAAAAGTATTATCTATCCTTTCTTTGCGTGCTTTTTACAACGTTAATTTTCGCGCAAGAAACTCCAAAACCAAATTATAGACTTGCTTCAAGATTTTCTCCTGATAATATTGCTAAAATGGTGCATTCAACCTCAGTTCGTCCAAATTGGCTTCAAAACGGGAATCGTTTTTGGTATCAGTATAAAACCGCTTCAGAAGGATCAAAATATTTTTTGGTTGATGCTGATATGAAAACTAAAACACCACTTTTCGACAATGTAAAAATGGCAAAATGGTTGTCTGAAATTACAAAAGACCCTTATGAAGCAAAGCATTTACCTCGTTTTGATTTTACATTTACCAAAGACGAAAAAGCTATCAGATTCAGAGTAAATTCAACTGAAGAAGTGGACTCAAAAGAAGAAGAAGGCAAAAAAAAATCTGATAAAAAGGAAAAAGAAACTCCTAAAAAGGAAAAGAAAGTCTTTCATTTAGAATATAAATTGGCTGGAAATGGATTGACAATTATTGACAATGAAAAAGTGGCAGAAGAAAAATGGAAAAAATGGGCAAACATTGCTCCTGATAGTTCAATTGTGTTGTTTTCTAAACACAACAATTTGTTTTGGATGGACAAAGTAAACTTTAAAAAAGCAATTAAAAACGAAAAAGATTCTACAATTGCCGAAAATCAATGGACAAAAGATGGTGTAGAAGATTTTAGTTATGGAGGAAGTTATTTTGGAAAAACCGACAAAGAGAAAATCAAAGAAAAAGACGATAGAAAAAGTGTTGGTGGTTATTGGACACATGATTCAAAAAAATTCGTAACTACTAGAACAGATTCAAGAAAAATTCAAGATTTATGGGTAATTCATGCTACAAAAACTGGTAGGCCCGAGCTTGAAACATATAAATATCACATGGCTGGAGAGCAAGAATTTTATAAAGAAGAAATGTTGGTTTTTGATATGGCTAGCAAATCTAAAATGAACATAAAACTAGATTCTACCATTCAACAATCGATTAGTATTTATAGATTTCCTAGAAAAAAATCTTCAAGAAGAGATGAGTATAATCCTACTTTGTTATTATCAAAAAAAGGAAAGATTTATTTCAATACAGTGAGTAGAGATCGTAAGAGATTGGATATTCATGTGGCCGATATTGAAAGTGGCGAAGTGAAAACAATCATCAAAGAACACTCAAATGTGTATATCGAAAGTCGAGGAAAATCGATTGTATTGTTTAATAATGAGCAAGAAATTCTATTTTGGGCAGAAAATGATGGTTGGGGACATTTCTATTTGTATGATGTCTATGGAAATTTGAAAAATCAAGTTACAAACGGACCTTTTCATGTAGATTCTTTTGAAGGAATTGATGAAAAATCACGCACCTTATATTTTTCTGCAAACGGAATTCCAATAAACGAAGATCCTTATTTTTTGCATTTGTATAAAATAAACTTAAATGGTTCAGGCTTAACGCCTTTAAATCCTGGTGATTTCAACTCAGCTATTGAAATGGCAGATTCAAATAAATATTTTGTGAGTAATTTTTCCAGAGTAAATACCATTCCAAAATCAGAATTAAGAGATGCCAATGGAAAATTGGTTATGAAATTGGAAGTAGCAGATTTATCGCAATTATTTGAAGCGGGTTATAAATTCCCAGAGCCTTTCATAGTAAAAGCTGATGACGGAATTACTGATATTTATGGAGTGATGTATAAGCCGTATGACTTTGATTCAATCAAAAAATACCCTTTAATTGAATACGTTTATCCAGGGCCACAAACAGAAGCAGTTAACAAATCTTTTTCACAAGGGATGGATAAAACCGATAGATTAGCGCAAGTTGGTTTTGTTGTAATTACGCTTGGAAATAGAGGAGGACATCCTGATCGTTCAAAATGGTATCACACGTTTGGTTATGGAAATTTGAGAGATTATGGGTTAGCTGATAAAAAATACGTGGCAGAACAATTGGCTGATAAACATGCTTTTATTGACATCGAAAAAGTAGGAATTTTTGGACATTCAGGAGGAGGATTTATGTCAACTGCAGCCATGTTAGTATATCCTGATTTTTTCAAAGTGGCAATTTCATCTGCTGGAAATCACGATAATACTGTGTATAATAGTTGGTGGAGTGAAACGCATCATGGAATTAAAGAAGAAGCTGATGACAAAGGAAATATCAAATACAAATACTTGATTGATAAAAATCAAACATTGGCTCAAAATCTAAAAGGGAAAATTTTATTAGCAACTGGCGATGTTGACAATAATGTGCATCCTGCAGGAACAATTCGAATGGTAAGTGCGTTTATTAAAGCAAACAAACGTTTTGATTTTATGTTATTTCCAGGAAGTAGACATGGATTTACGGAAAGAGAATATTTCTTTTGGATGAATGCAGATTACTTTAGCAAACATTTTTTAGGAGTTGAAAATACAGATGTTGACATGATTGAAATGAATCGTGATAAGCCTTTGAAAAACTAATCATTTTGTTAATTAAATAAAAAAAGCGGAACGAAAGCTCAGCGTTTTTTATAATTGATAAATGTAAAAAAGAAAAAATATATTGAAAATTACACTTTTTTAATCACATTCGTTACAATTCCCCAAATGATAAAATCATTTTCTTCTGTAATTTTTATTTTGGGATAATCAGGATTTTCTGGTTGTAACCAAACTTCGGTTCCTTCTACACGCAATCTTTTTACTGTAAAATTTCCATCAATAAAACAAACAGCAATTTTGTTATTTGATGGCTCTAAACTTCGATCAATTACTAATAAATCATCATTATTAAGTCCAGCACCAATCATAGATTGACCTTTTACTTTTGCAAAAAAAGTAGTGCTTTTATTTTTGATGAGTTCTTCGTCTAATGAAACTCTAGTAGTTTCAAAATCAGCAGCAGGAATGGGAAAACCAGCAGAAATTCCTGTATCAAGTAAAATAGCACCTTCAAAACTGGAGGGTTTTGGGGTGAAAAATTGAAGATTTTTTGAGTTTTTCATTTAAAATATAAAAAAAATTCAAGTATGAATTTACTTTGTAAAGATACAAGAAAGTATAAAAATGCAACAAATCAAGTTCATTTAAAAGGAATATTTTTTAAAACAGTCAAATAAGCATCTTTTAGTTTTTTAACAACGATTTCGATTTCCTCCTCTTCCAAATGTCCAAAACCAAAACGAATCGCACAAGTTTTTTTATCTTGATA
>DDMS01000030.1:0-30795 GCA_002340765.1 Flavobacteriaceae bacterium UBA2540
CAATTATCACTTTCTTGTTATAAAAAATATAATAAATATTGGGTTAATTGAAAGTTATAAAACTCCCCTTCTAATAAAATTAAAAATAGAATCGAAATCCGCAGTAAATGTAAAACGAATTTTTTCATGATAATTTCCATTTGAAACTTCCCAGCCATTATTAGAATACAAGGGGAAATAAACTTCTAGGATTTGATGGGCGAAATTTAGGCGAATTCCATTGTTATATCCAAAGAAAATAGGGCTATTTTTACTTTTTAAAAAAGCAACATCGTTATAAAACTCCACCCATTTCCAGATTCCAATACTCGAGTTGAAAGAAAGCATAAATTGATTTGCAAATCTTGATGGTAATACCGATTTGAAACCTCCTTCAGCAATGACAAATTGTTGACTAAACAAACCAGAATTTTCAGATCGTCCAAAATAATTTAATTGAAAAAGGTAATCATTAGCTCTATCCAAACCAAAACTAAAATAATCTCCTATAGTATTATTGCTCAAAAAAGTCCCTGCAAAAATTCTGAAATCAAGTTGTGTGTCAGATGTTGTTAATGATCTAAAACGAATATCAGCAGCAATTTTGGAAAAATTCTTAGCAATTTCTGCACTAAAACTATATCTAAACTCTTTGATAATATCTGGATTTACAAAACTGTAATTAATACTCAAAACATTATAATTGTCTTGATCAGTTTTAATAGCAGTTGGTGCGATTTCTTTTTCAATACGAACGATTCTTGCACTTAATATTTCAGAGGTTGCATCTCTTAAATCTTTCCTTTTAAATTCCATATTCACAAATGGCACAAAAGACTTGTAGGATAAGTTTGGTGCATAATCCAAGGTTAAACCCGAGATTCCATAACGAATTCTATAAATAGAAGTTTTCTCAAAATATTGATTGTAAAGTACAGAAAATTTACCAATCAAAGAGCCGCTATTTGTAGCGTAGGCGGGTGAAAAATTAAACTCTAAGTTTCTCTTAATAAGTGGTTTGTTGTGCAAATTCACTCCAAGAATCAAACCATTGTAAAAGTTGTAACTGAAATTTGGTTGGTAAAAAAGTTGGTTGTAATAAGGGTCGTTAATATCTTTGATCAGACTGAATTTAATAGGTTTATTAAATATTTTCTTCTCTAATCTTTTCCAATTGTCTAACGTATTTAGTTCAGGGTAAAAATTCTCATAGTTTAAAGCAACTTTGTTTATTCCTTCTTTCGGAATACTAACAATTTTTGTATCATCAATGTCTGTAAACCACTTTTTAAAAATAATCTCCCTGTCATTTAATCCATATAAAATTAATGGCGTTGTGATGTTTCTTTTATTTCTAATAGTTACTTTTAAACTATCATTTTCAATAAAAACTTCATCAATTGAATGGTCTATTTTTTTATTTGTTTTGATAAAATCTTGAAAAAACCAATCCAAATTTTTTGGCGAATTTCTAATAATAATTTCCCTGAAATCTGAAGTTGACACCAATTTAGGTTCATTATTTTGATACAATTCTCTGATACTGCTATTCAAAATTGTATCACCTAAATAATTTTTTAGATATTTAAAAGCTAAACCAGCTTTGTATTTATTGGCAATTTTTCTGTTGAAATTTGATAGTGAATCAACAGAGGTATCTAAAGCTTGATCGAGAAATTGCCTTGAAACAAATTGGTAAATTAATGGGTATTGGTCATTGAATTTTAGTTTTGATATGTTGAAATTTTTTAAAAACCAAGATTCTGAAATTTTTCCAAGTAACATGATGTCTGGATAATAGGTTTCAATATATTCAATAATTAGATAATTTTGAATGCCATCAATAAGCCAATAATCTTCACGAAGATTCACCAACATTGTGCTTTCAAGATACGCAATGGAAATTGCTTTAAATAAAGTGATATCCCATTTAAAATCGTCTGAAAAAGGTCGAATAAATTGAGGTAATTGACTCAATCCATAAATAGGATTTTTGTTTTGAGTGATTTTATCAATATAAATTTCTTTGTGAGGAAATTTTCCTAAATATTTTTCAATAAAATTTAGTTCTCTGTTTAAAATTTCTAAGCATGCTGTTTCATTAATTTTTTCATCTAAAACATCTGTGTAAATTAAGATATCTTTAGTTTTAAATGTTTTCAGTTGTTCTTTTTTATTGATAGACAAAATAACATTTGTCTTGTTTTTTGCTACCAAATAATAATCTACATCATTCTCGTTTTTGGTTACATATTGATATAAATTACTTTCTAAAACAAATGGTTTTGGAATTTTAATTTCAATAGTAAAATCAGTGGGTTGCTCATATAAATCATCTGTGTTTAAGTTGCTCATCAATTTCCAACCACTTTGATAAATTGCTGGTGTCATGTACCAAAACCGAAGATGATAACCATCTTCGGTTTTTCCGTAACTTGTAAATTGAGCACTCGGAATTTTTTGCGAATAAGAGATTTTAATGGTTGTTATTTCACCAGGTTTTAAAGGCGTGTTCAGTTGAATATCAATGATATCAGCTTGTCCAGAAACCTCTTTAAAATAAACATTTTCAAAATCTATAGTTAAGTTTTTGATAGTTGTAAATCCAATATCCTCTGGCTTTGCGAAATATAATTCTTTTTTAAAATCTTTGATTAATTTTTTTGATAAAGGTGTTTTTTTATCCCTAAAACTATTTATCCAATTGTGAAGAAAAATCTGGTTTAAAATGGAATCAGAATTATTAATAAATACAATTTCTTGTTGAATTTTCAACTCATTTTTTGTGGGATTAAAATCAGCTTTTATAGTAATTGAATTGTTTTGAGCCAGCGAAAAAACTGACCAAAACAAGCACAATGTGAATATGTTTTGATGAATTTTCAAAATTATATTTTAATGAATTTTAGTGGCTCATAACCTTTAGTTTTTAAATAATATATTCCTTTTGGGAATGAACTAGTTGTGATTTTTATTTCAGTTGTATTGGTATTTTCCAATTCGAAGATTTTTTGACCTAATTGGTTATAAATAAAAATAACCTTAATTTCCTCGTATAAATGTAAACTTAAAAAATCAGAAATCAAATTTGAACCTATAAATTTGATAGGATTGTTATTTTTTGTCACTGATAAAGTATTTTTCGGAGTTTCTATTTCCATATAAATTGGCAAATGATCACTAAAAAAATATAGGGCATTTCTTAATTCTTGCGAATATTCACCAGTACAATTTGGATTTCTAACATACGAATCGTAGCAATTTCCATTATTTCCAATAGTTTTATAGC
This sequence comes from Flavobacteriaceae bacterium UBA2540, assembly GCA_002340765.1. Lineage (GTDB taxonomy): Bacteria > Bacteroidota > Bacteroidia > Flavobacteriales > Flavobacteriaceae > Polaribacter. The sequence goes on from DDMS01000030.1 coordinate 3,269, forward strand.
TGTTATTTATGTAATATATATCAGGATTTGAAATCAAATTTTCAGACATCATAATAAAATCAAAACGATCGTCCATGCCACCTACTGCACCATCACCATTTACTTGAGAAGTTCTTGTTGATTGAGAATGTACATCTGCAAACGAACTATTATTCCAAAAATAAGTGCTATTAAAATTATTTTCATCAAAGTAATCAATATCATTGTTAGGAAATGGCGGACACAATCTATTAATTGGGTCAATAATTTTTATAGGATTTGATGGATCAATAATTTTTAAAAACCCCTCTTCATTACTTGAATAAAAGTTAAAATCACCAGCAAATAAAATTGTTCTATCAACAGGAATTCTTTCTAAGTCTCTCACAAAATTTTCTACAGATTCCAATCTTTGCATCCTGTTTTGAAAACCTTTTGAAGCTTTTAAATGTGTTACAAATACTTCAATCATTATTGGATTAGACTCGCTATTTTCAGAATTAACTTTGAAAGTATAGTGATTGATATCTCTCACATTTGTTCCTGTAACAGATTCATTTTCTAAAATCAATTTTTCTGAGTTGTAATATGCCATTTGTATTAAATCTTTGGCAGGAGAAACAACATTTCTAAAGGGCGTTTTTCTAAAATTTTTATTAAAAGGTAAAATAGCATTTTCAAAAAGGTAGTTAGAAGCGGACTCATTTTTAAGTTCACAAACCATAAATAAATCAGGCTGAACAGATTCTAAAATTGTTTTTAAATATGAAGTTCTACTTTGACTTTGAATATCAGAATTGTAATTTAATGTATTATAAAACATGGCTTTAATTCTAGTTTGAGACTGCAAACATGAAATAAAAAGCACAAAAAAAAGAAAAATATTTCTTTTGAAATACGTCATTAAAAGTTTGGTTTTAATTTGTATTTATCATAAAATTTATTAAAATGATCTACAGCTTCATCAGCAGAATCTACCAATCTAAAAAGATTTAAATCTTTTTCTTTGATATTTCCTTCTGCGATTAAAGTTTCTCTAATCCAATCAATCAATCCTGACCAAAATTTTGTACCCACCAAAACAATTGGAAATCGACCAATTTTATTTGTTTGAATTAATGTTATGGCTTCAAAAAGTTCGTCCATTGTTCCAAAACCACCAGGCATAACTACAAAACCTTGAGAATATTTAACGAACATTACTTTACGGACAAAAAAATAGTCAAAATCTAAACTTTTTCCTTTGTCAATCCATGGGTTATCATGCTGCTCAAAAGGCAATTCTATATTCAATCCAACTGACAAACCTTTTCCTCTGTTAGCACCTTTGTTTCCAGCTTCCATAATTCCTGGGCCACCACCAGTAATCACTCCAAACCCACTTTGGGTTAATTTAAATGCAATTTCTTCTGCTAAAATATAGTTCGGATGTTGAGGTTTTGTGCGTGCAGAACCAAAAATCGATACACAAGGACCAATTTTACTGAGTGTTTCATATCCATCAACAAATTCGGCCATAATTTTAAAAATTGCCCAAGAATCATTGGTTTTTATTTCATTCCAGGTTTTTTGTTGCAGTCTTTCTCTTATTCTTCTGTCGTCGTTTATCATGTTTTTTTGATTTTATTAGATTTTCTAAATTAATTCTTTTTTCAAAAATCTCGCAGTATAACTTATTTTATTTTTTGCAATTTCTTCAGGCGTTCCTGAGCATAAAATGGCGCCACCTTTTTTACCACCCTCTAAACCAACATCAATAATATAATCTGCTAATTTTATAACATCTAAATTGTGTTCAATAATCAGCACTGTATTTCCTTTGTTAGCTAATTTATTTAATACTTCCATCAATACACGAATATCTTCAAAATGGAGTCCTGTTGTGGGTTCATCTAAAATATAAAATGTATTTCCAGTGTCTTTTTTTGATAACTCTGAGGCTAATTTAATACGCTGTGCTTCTCCACCAGAAAGTGTGGTAGATTGTTGTCCAAGCGTTACATAGCCTAAACCAACATCTTTGATAGTTTTTAGTTTTCTATGAATTTTTGGGATATTTTCAAAGAAATCTGTAGCATCTTCGATGGTCATGTTTAGTAAATCAGAAATTGATTTTCCCTTGTAACGAATTTCCAATGTTTCTCGATTGAAACGCATTCCTTGACAAGTTTCGCATTCTACATGCACATCAGGCAAAAAGTTCATCTCAATAATTCGAACTCCAGCACCTTCACAGGTTTCACAACGGCCACCTTTTACATTGAATGAAAAACGACCAGGTTTATAGCCACGAATGGCAGCTTCAGGAGTTTGCGCAAACAAACTTCTGATTTCATCAAAAGTTTTGGTATACGTTGCCGGATTTGAACGAGGCGTTCTACCAATAGGAGATTGATCAATATCAATTACCTTATCAATATGTTCTAAGCCTTCAATTTTTTTGAAAGGCATTGGTTTTTTTACACCCCTGTATATATGAGCGTTTAAAATTGGATACAACGTTTCATTGATTAAAGTCGATTTTCCACTTCCTGAAACGCCAGTAACACAAATCATTTTTCCCAAAGGAAATTCGACAGATACATTTTTTAAATTATTTCCAGTTGCACCTTTTAGTTTGATGAATTTTCCATTTCCTTCACGTCTTGTTTTTGGAACTTCAATTTTCTTTTTTCCTGAGAGATAAGATGCCGTTAATGTGTTTAGTTTGATAATTTCAGCAAACGTTCCTTCACTCACAATTTGTCCTCCTTGTCTTCCAGCTCCGGGGCCAATATCTATAACATAATCAGCATGTTCAATCATGTCTTTGTCGTGTTCAACTACCAAAACAGAGTTGCCAATATCTCTCAATTTCACCAAAGAATTAATCAATTTTTGATTGTCACGTTGATGTAAACCAATACTTGGTTCATCCAAAATATATAAAACACCTACTAATTGTGACCCAATTTGTGTTGCCAATCGAATTCGCTGCGCTTCACCTCCAGAAAGTGATTTTGACGTTCTGTCTAGTGTCAAATATTCCAAACCAACATCAACTAAAAACTGAATTCTAGTTCTGATTTCTTTCAGGATTTCACCAGCAATAATTACTTGTTTTTTTGACATTTTTTGCTCGATGTTGTTAAACCAATTTGCTAATTCTGTGACGTCCATTTGAACCAAATCACTGATATTTTTGTCCGTAATTTTAAAATGAATTGCTTCTTTTTTGAGACGCTTTCCTTCGCAAGTTGCGCAACTTATTTCGTCCATAAAACTTTTTGCCCAACGTTTTATAGAAGTGCTTTCGGCGTTATTATATTGATTATCAATAAATGAGACAATGCCTTCAAAATCAATTTTATAATTTCTAGTAACACCAACTGTTTTGGAAGCAATTTGAAAAGATTCGTTTCCTCCATTCAAAATAACGTCTAAAGCTTCTTTGGGAATATCTTTAATAGCATCTGTCAGTTTGAAATTGTAACGCTCAGCAATGTTTTCAATTTGTTTGAAAATCCAACTATTTTTTTGATCACCCAAGGGAATAATTCCGCCATTTTTAATAGAAATAGTTGAATCAGGAATTACTTTTAGCAAGTTGATTTGATTAGTAATTCCCAATCCATTACAAGTTTCACAAGCACCTTTTGGTGAGTTGAATGAAAACGTGTTAGGTTCAGGATTTGGATACGCAATTCCAGTTTCAGGACACATCAATTCTCTGCTAAAATAACGAGGTTGATTGTCATGAACATCAATCACTATCAAAATATTATTTCCTGAATATAGAGCAGTTTTGATGGTTTCTTCCAGTCTTTTTTCTGAAGATTTATTAACTAACAATCTATCGATAACAACCTCAATATCATGCATTTTATAACGATCCAAACGCATATCTTTTTCGATTTCTCTGATTTCTCCGTCAACACGAACTTTTAGGAACCCTTGTTTGGAAATTTGTTCGAAAAGTTCTCTATAATGTCCTTTTCTGGATTTGATTAATGGTGCTAAAACGGCAATTTTCTTATCAGAAAAATCTGATAAAATCAAATCTTTAATTTGTTCGTCAGTATAACTGACCATTTTTTTTCCTGTATTGTAGGAATAAGCATCAGCGGCTCTTGCAAATAGTAATCGTAAAAAATCGTAAATTTCAGTAATCGTTCCAACTGTTGAGCGTGGGCTTTTATTGGTGGTTTTCTGTTCGATAGAAATCACTGGTGAAAGTCCGTCAATTTTATCAACATCAGGTCTTTCTAATCCGCCCAAAAATTGTCTTGCATAAGCAGAAAAAGTCTCGATATAACGTCTTTGACCTTCCGCATAAATCGTATCAAAAGCCAAAGATGATTTTCCACTTCCGCTTAAACCAGTTATTACAACTAGCTTTTCGCGGGGAATTTTTATATCAATATTTTTTAAGTTGTGGACTCTTGCTCCATAAACTTCAATATATTCTTGGTCTTTCAAAAAAGTGTGTTTTTTATAGAAAAAACGCAAAGTTACTCAATATAAAATCAATTTTAAATGAAAATTACTCAACAAATAACTGGATTGTACTATCTTGCATGAAAAATAAATATCATGAAATTTATAAATTCAGTTCGTTATTTTTTTGAACGTCATGGATTTGGGGTTTTTACAAGATTGGCTAACAGATTGGGAATGAGGGCTAAAAATGTTCGAATTTATTTTATTTACGTTACATTTTTTACTGTTGGTTTATCTTTTGGATTTTATTTAACGTTGGCATTTTTATTGAAATTGAAAGACATGGTGTACACAAAAAGAAGTTCGGTTTTTGATTTATAATATGAAGAGAATAGTAATAACAGGAAGCAATGGTTTGTTGGGGCAATCATTGGTAAATTTATTATTGAAATATAAAAATGACTATCAAGTAATTGGTTTTTCAAAAGGGGCAAATAGAAGTGGAAGGGAAGATTTTGACTATATATCAATTGATATTACTAATGAAGAAAATCTAAAAAAAAGATTACTAGAAATCAATCCAGATGCGATTATAAACACAGCAGCAATGACCCAAGTTGACGATTGTGAAACATATAAAAAAGAATGTGATGTTCTAAATGTTGATGTTGTAAAATGGCTAAAAGAAGTTTCAGAAATCATTAATTGTCATGTCATTCATTTATCAACTGATTTTATTTTTGACGGAATAAAAGGGAATTACAAAGAGACAGATTTACCAAATCCATTAAGTTATTATGGGAATTCAAAATTGAAATCCGAAGAAATTTTTCTAAATTCAACTATCGATTTTACTATTCTAAGAACCATTTTGGTGTATGGAAAAGTTTTTGATATGAGCAGAACAAATATTGTAATTTGGGTAAAAGAAATGCTCGAAAACGGCAATGAAATTACAATTGTAAATGATCAATTTAGAATGCCAACTTATGTGGAAGATTTGGCATTGGCATGTAAAATTTCGATTGACAAAAAGGCTACTGGAATTTTTCATATTTCATCAAATACATTAATGAGTGTTTTTGAAATCACTCAAACAATTGCGGATGTTTTTGGGTTGAATAAAAAATTAATTAAGCCAACAACAAGTATTGTTTTAAATCAAAAAGCTGCAAGACCTCCAAAAACAGGTTTTGATGTTTCTAAAGCAACTTCCGAATTAGGAATGACCATTCACTCTTTTAAAGAAGATTTAAAAAGATTTAAAGATAACTTATCCTTAAATTGATATTTTTTAATAAAAAGTTGTGATAAGGGTTTTTTTTTAAGATATTGCGTGCTTAAATGATTACAAAAAACCAATAGAATATTGAATTATGAAGAAAAGACTTCTATCGTTATTATTTCTAGCTACACCGTTGTTGACTTTCGCTCAAGAAAAAGGGTTAGATCAAAAGATTGACGAGGGTTTTAAGCCAATTTCAGATTTTTTTAGCAACATTATTTTCTTTCCTGTTTGGAAAGATCCAGATATCCCTTTTGTACTTTTATTGTTGGTAGGAAGTGCTGCGTTTTTTACCATTTATTTTTCTTTTCCAAATATTAGACATTTCTGGACAGCAATCAGTGTTGTAAGAGGGAAATACGATGATATTGAAAAGCATGGAGCATCAATTTTATATGGAGAAAACGGAATTGCACAAGGTGTTGATTTAAATAAAGTAGATGATATTGAAGATCACATAAATAATTTAGAAAGTATTCATAGCGATTTAGAAATTGATGGTGATATTAAAGAAACAATTAGAGATGAATCAAGTGCAGGTGAAGTTTCTCATTTTCAAGCATTAGCAACAGCAGTTTCAGGAACTGTTGGGAATGGAAATATTGCAGGAGTTGCATTGGCAATTGCTTTAGGTGGTCCTGGAGCTACATTTTGGATGGTTGTTTGTGGTTTGTTAGGGATGTCTACAAAATTTGTAGAGTGTACATTAGGAGTTCATTACAGAGATATAGGGAAAGACGGAACTGTTTTTGGCGGTCCAATGTATTATTTAAGTAAAGGATTGAAAGAAAAAGGGATGAAGAATCTCGGAAAAATAAGTGCTGTTATTTTTGCAATTTTTTGTATTGGTGGATCTTTTGGAGGTGGGAATGCTGCTCAATCAAACCAAGCAACTGTAGTAATTAAAGATTTATTAGGATTGCAAAGCTCAAGTGCTGGAGCAATAATAGGATTCGTTTTGGCAATTGTTGTTGGGATCATTATTATTGGAGGAATTAAAAGAATTGCAACAGTGACTGAAAAAGTAGTTCCTTTCATGGCAATATTTTACATATTTGCTTGTGTGTATATTATTTTAGCAAATTTATCATTTTTAGATGATGCAATAAGTTTGATATTTTCAGAAGCTTTTAATCCAACTGCTATTGGCGTGGGTAGCTTTATTGGTGTACTTTTAGTTGGGTTCAAGAGAGCTGCTTTTTCTAATGAAGCAGGAGCTGGTTCAGCATCTATTGCTCATTCAGCTGTAAAAACAAAATATTCTGCTTCTGAAGGTTTAGTAGCATTGTTAGAGCCATTTATTGATACTGTAGTAATTTGTACAATGACAGCTATAGTAATTATAATTTTTAACATGGGTGGCGCATTTCAATATGGTGGAGATGGTTCTGGAATTGTTTACATTGAAGGAATGCCATTTGAAGGAGCAGGAATTACCTCAAAAGCATTCGCACAATACATTCCTTACTCCGATATTTTCTTAACAATTTGCGTAGTTCTATTTGCTGTTTCTACAATGATTTCTTGGTCTTATTATGGTTTACAATCTTGGAAATATTTGTTTGGAAGAGGTCCAAAAGCTGATTTAATGTATAAATTTTTATTTTGTACTTTTATCATAATTGGTGCTGCAGCAAGTATGAATTCAATTTGGGCATTCTCTGATGCAATGATTTTTGCAATGGTTTTCCCAAATATGATTGGATTATTTCTTTTAACGCCAGTTGTAAAAAAACAATTGAATCGTTATTTAGATGCCATAAAAATGAAAAAAGAGGCAATAGAGTCATAAACTTTTATTTTTATGAAAATTTTCACATCCCATTTCTGGTACAATAAAAGCCAACGAAATGGGATTTTTTTATTGGGATTGATCATCATTGTTTTGCAAGTGTTGATTTTTTTGGATGCTTTTTCTTCTGATAAAAAAATAGCTACTGAAAATCCTGAAATTTTAGCATTTCAAAATCAAATTGATAGTTTGAAAGCTGTTGAAATTGAATCTAGAAAACCTAAAATCTTTCCATTCAATCCAAATTACATAACAGATTTTAAAGGCGAACAATTAGGAATGTCTTTAGAAGAAATTGACAGATTATTAGTCTTCAAAAAAACAGGGAAATTCGTAAATTCTAAAAAAGAATTTCAAAATATTACTAAAGTTTCTGACAGTTTGTTGGATAAAATTTCTTTCTATTTCAAATTTCCAGATTGGGTCGAAAAGCGAAATAAGCAAGGAAAAAACTACACAAACTCAGAAAAGTACACCTCTTACGATTACGAAAAAATTTCTAAAAAAGATGTGTCCACATTTGATTTAAACAAAGCAACTGCTAAAGATTTAGAATTTATCAACGGAATTGGAGAAAAAACTTCGGAAAGAATTATTCAGTATCGTTCTAAATTACAAGGATTTACTTATCAAGACCAATTGTATGAAGTTTGGGGTTTGAAAAAAGAAATTGCTGAAAAAGTATTTGAGTATTTCAAAATAATTGAGAAACCAATTATTAAAAAAACGAATGTTAATTCACTAATTTTCAATGAGTTGTTGAGAATTCCTTACATGGATTATGAATTATGTAAAATGATTTTTAATTATAAAGATGAGGTTGCGGAGATTCAAGATATTTCTGAATTGAAAAAGATCAAAGATTTTCCATTAGAAAAATACAATAGATTAGTCTTATATTTGCACGCTGAATAAATAACTCAAATTTTTATCAAATGAATAGCATGTACTTTACAGAAGAACATCAAGCATTTCGTGCAAGTTTTAAAGATTTTTTACAAAAAGAGGTAGTTCCTCATATTGATAAATGGGAAAAAACTGGAACTATTGAGCGTTTTATTTGGAAGAAATTTGGTGAAATGGGCTATTTTGGTTTGTCAACTCCACATGAATATGGAGGTTTGAATTTAGACCTTTTTTATACTGTAATTTTTTTAGAAGAATTACAAAAAATAAATTCTGGTGGATTTGCGGCTGCAATGTGGGCTCATGAATATTTGGCAATGACTCATTTAAATAAAGAGGCAAGCGAAGAAATCAAGCAAAAATATTTGGTTCCAAGTGTTGAAGGGGATATGATTGGTTGTCTTTGTGTCACTGAACCTTTTGGAGGAAGTGATGTTGCAGGAATGCTTTCAACAGCTGTAAGAGTCGGAGATAAATATATTTTAAACGGCTCAAAAACATTCATTACAAATGGGGTTTATTCTGATTATTTAATTGTTGCAGCAAAAACGGATATCACTGAAAAATATAAGGGAATTAGTCTTTTTGTAGTTGATAGAAATTCAAAAGGGTTGTCAGCAACAATGCTTAATAAATTAGGTTGGAAAGCTTCTGATACTGCTGAAATCGCTTTTGATAATGTCGAAATTCCAGCTGAAAATATGTTAGGAGAGGAAGGAAAAGGGTTTCCATATATCATGCAACATTTTGCTTTTGAGCGATTAATTATGGGAATCAATGCTCATGCAAGAGCAGAATACGCTTTGGATTATGTAATTGGTTATATGAAAGAAAGAGTTGCTTTCGGAAAATCATTGGATCAATATCAAGCGTTAAGACATAGAATTGCTGAAATGGCAAGTAGAATTGACATGTGTAAAGAATATAATTATTCGATTACAAGACGCTTAGACCAAGGAAAATATGTAGTGAAGGAAGCAAGTATGTCAAAATTATTATCAACCAAAATGGCTGATGAAGTTATATATGATGCACTTCAGTTTTTAGGAGGGTATGGATATATTGAAGATTATCCAATGGCGCGCTTGTTGCGTGACAGTAGATTAGGACCGATTGGAGGAGGCACTTCTGAAATCTTAAAAGAGATTATCGCAAAAATAGTCATCGATAACAAAGAGTATAAGCCTGCTAAATAATTTTTTTTGATGATATTTTTGCGAAAATTGTTTTCCAATTTCAAAAATAGTCATCGATAACAAAGAGTATAAGCCTGCTAAATAATTTTTTTTGATGATATTTTTGCGAAAATTGTTTTCCAATTTCAAAAATGGTCACCGATAGCAAAGAGTACAAACCTGTAACATAAAGTTTAAGGGTTAAGTGAAATTAATGGAAAAGAGTTTCAATAGCAGTTTTTTTTAAAATTTAAATCTTAATTGAAATAATTCATATTTTCTAATTATCTTTGCACACCAAAAAATAAAAAATAACAGATTAACTGTTTCAAAAAATAAAAAGATATGTATGAAGGGAGGTGCTAACTTATGTTAATTATACCAGTAAAAGATGGAGAGAATATAGATAGAGCTTTAAAACGTTATAAACGTAAATACGATCGTACAAAAACGATGAAAGACTTGCGTAACAGAAAAAACTTTACAAAACCTTCTGTAGCAAAGAGAGCTCAAAAAATCAAAGCTTCTTACGTTCAAAAATTAAGAACACAGGACGAAGTAGGTTAGTAGCTTATTTTAAGAATAAATAAATCTCGTATCAATGATACGAGATTTTTTTTCTCCAAATTTTTGTATTTTTACAAAAAACAAATTTCAACAAATTTTGATTGATTCATTTCTTGATTATATTTCTCTCGAGAAAAAATATTCTCCAAATACAATTTTTGCATACAAAAATGATTTGATATCATTCAGAGATTTTTGCGCCACAGAATATCAATTGGAGAATTTAGCGGAAGTTGAATACCCAATCATCAGAAGTTGGATTGTAAGTTTAGTTGATTTAAAAATATCAAATAGAAGTATCAATCGAAAAATATCTTCTTTAAATTCATTTTATAAGTTTCTTCAGAAAACGCACCAAGTGGAAATCAATCCACTTACAAAACACAAAGCATTAAAATCAGTAAATAAGTTGCAAGTTCCTTTTACCTCGAAAGAAATTAATACAGCTATAAATAATATTTCAGAAAAAAATGATTTTACAACTATTAGAAATAAATTGATAGTTGAATTACTTTACTCCACAGGAATCAGAAAAACTGAATTAATTAATATTAAAGAAAATGACATTGATTTTTATAACAAAACTATAAAGATTTTAGGAAAAAGAAATAAAGAGCGATTTGTTCCGTTATTAGAATCAGTTACTATCATTGTAAAACAGTATCAAGAACTAAAAAATGAATATTCGAAAATTGATAATCATTTATTGATTACTGAAAAAGGAAATAAAGTAAGTAAATCTCTTGTTTACGGAATTATAAATTTGTACTTTGGTAAGGTATCAACGAAGGTGAAAAAAAGCCCCCATATTTTGAGACATTCATTTGCAACTCATTTGTTAAATGAAGGCGCAAATTTAAATTCGGTTAAAGAATTACTTGGGCATTCAAGTTTAGCCTCTACTCAAGTTTACACTCACAATAGTCTTGAAGTAATTAAAAAAGTTTATAATCAAGCTCACCCTAGGAGTTTAAAAAAATAATAACTTATGAAAGTATTCACTCAATCAGTAAATTTCACCGCAGACAAGGATTTAATTAAGTTTGCAGAAAAGAAAGCCAGCCAACTAGTTAAATTTCATGACAAAATAGTAGATGCTGAAGTATTTCTAAAAGTTCAAAACACAAGTGACAAAGAAAATAAGATTATTGAAATAAAGCTTAATATTCCAGGGAGTGAATTAATTGTAAAAAGAGAAACTAAAACTTTTGAAGAGGGCATAAATTTAGCAGTTGATTCTTTGAAACGACAACTGAAAAAGAGTAAAGAAAAATCAAGAGATTCTCTTATCCCATAAAATAAAAAAAATAATCAAAAAAAGTTTCACGAAATAAAAAAAACTTTATACATTTGCAATCCGTTAGAAATAGCGGATTGTTTTTTTATTTAAAAGCCGATGTAGCTCAGCTGGCTAGAGCAGCTGATTTGTAATCAGCAGGTCGTGGGTTCGAGTCCCTCTATCGGCTCAAAAAAAACTTTAAGTTCATTAAAATAGTGAAATTAATTGAATGGGGAGATTCCAGAGCGGCCAAATGGAACGGACTGTAACTCCGTTGTCTTACGACTTCGCAGGTTCGAATCCTGCTCTCCCCACAAAACAATGCGAGAGTAGCTCAGTTGGTAGAGCTTCAGCCTTCCAAGCTGACTGTCGCCGGTTCGAACCCGGTCTCTCGCTCTATATAAATCCAACATAAGCCGGTGTAGCTCAGTTGGTAGAGCGCATCCTTGGTAGGGATGAGGTCATGGGTTCAAGTCCCATCATTGGCTCATAAGAAAAAGTATTATTAGACACTAAATATATTTAAACTAAGAATTAAAATCAAATAATTATGGCAAAAGGAACTTTTGACCGTTCGAAACCACACTTAAATATTGGTACAATCGGACACGTAGATCACGGTAAAACTACTTTAACAGCTGCTATTACCAAGGTAATGGCTGATAAAGGTTTTTCTGAAGCGAAATCTTTCGATCAGATTGATAACGCTCCTGAGGAAAAAGAAAGAGGTATTACAATTAATACTTCTCACGTTGAATATCAAACTGCAAATCGTCACTATGCGCACGTCGACTGTCCAGGTCACGCGGATTATGTGAAAAACATGGTAACAGGTGCTGCTCAAATGGATGGTGCTATTTTAGTAGTTGCTGCAACAGATGGTCCAATGCCACAAACAAGAGAGCACATCCTACTAGGACGTCAAGTTGGTATCCCACGTATGGTTGTTTTCTTGAATAAAGTTGACATGGTTGATGATGAGGAGTTATTAGAGTTAGTTGACATGGAAGTAAGAGAATTATTATCTTTCTACGAATATGATGGAGATAATGGTCCTGTTATTCAAGGTTCTGCTTTAGGTGCTTTAAACGGTGAAGAAAAATGGATAAATACCGTTTTAGAATTAATGGATGCCTGTGATACTTGGATTGAAGAGCCAGTTCGTGATATGGACAAACCATTTTTAATGCCTATTGAAGATGTTTTTTCAATTACCGGTCGTGGAACTGTTGCTACAGGTCGTATCGAAACAGGTATTGCTAAAACAGGTGATTCAGTTGAGATTATTGGTATGGGTGCTGAAAAATTAACTTCTACCATTACTGGAATAGAAATGTTCCGTCAAATATTAGATAGAGGTGAAGCTGGAGATAATGCAGGTATCTTATTAAGAGGTATTGCTAAGGAAGATATAAAAAGAGGAATGGTTATATGTAAACCAGGTTCTGTAAAACCACACGCTAAATTCAAAGCTGAAGTATACGTTTTGAAAAAAGAAGAAGGTGGTCGTCACACACCATTCCATAACAATTACCGTCCACAATTCTACGTAAGAACAACAGACGTAACAGGAACAATTACATTACCGGATGGAGTTGAAATGGTTATGCCAGGAGACAACTTAACAATTAATGTTATTCTTCTTCAACCAATTGCATTAAGTGTTGGACTTCGTTTTGCTATTCGTGAAGGTGGTAGAACAGTTGGTGCTGGTCAGGTAACTGAGATATTAGACTAATTTTTTAGTTTTTGATTTAAATAATAAGGTGTTCCGTTTTTAACGGAACGCCTTTATCAATAATTATAAAACGGGTTTAGCTCAGTTGGTAGAGCACTGGTCTCCAAAACCAGGTGTCGAGAGTTCGAGTCCCTCAACCCGTGCAAAATAAAAGTAAAATGAACTTTATTCAATATATCAAAGATTCTTTTGACGAATTAAATAACCACATGACTTGGGTTTCAAAAGAGGAAGCTCAAAAAACAACAGTAACTGTGGCAGTTTTTACAATCCTTTTTTCATTAGCTGTTGCTGGTGTAGATTATGTATTTCAAACTGGATTAGATAACTTTTTCAAATTATTTGTAACTAAATAAATTATGACTGATTCTTCAATGAAATGGTATGTTGTCAGAGCTATTGGTGGGCAAGAAAATAAGGTAAAATCCTATATTGAAACTGAAATTTCAAGAGTAGGTTTATCTGATTTTGTAAGTCAAGTGATTGTTCCTACAGAAAAAGTTGTTCAAATTAGAAATGGTAAAAAAATAAATAGAGAAAAAGTATATTTCCCAGGTTACATAATGATTGAAGCAAATCTTTCAGGAGAAGTTCCTCACGTAATCAAATCAATCACTGGCGTTATTGGGTTTTTAGGTGAAACCAAAGGTGGTGAAGCTGTTCCAATGCGAAGGTCAGAAGTGAATAGAATGCTTGGTAAAGTTGATGAATTATCAATTCAAGATGAAAATGTAGCAATTCCATTCAATATTGGTGAAACTGTGAAAGTAGTTGACGGTCCATTTAATGGATTTGACGGTACAATTGAAAAAGTAAATGAAGAAAAGCGTAAACTTGAAGTGATGGTAAAGATTTTTGGAAGAAAAACACCATTAGAATTAAGTTATATGCAAGTAGAAAAAATATAAGTGTTACAAATTATATATCGATTTGTTTTTCAGCTTCCAATTTTAAAACAAATCATTAAACATTTTTAAAATGGCAAAGGAAATTAGTAAATTAGTTAGATTACAAGTAAGGGGAGGTGCAGCGAACCCATCGCCACCGGTTGGACCTGCTTTGGGATCTGCTGGAGTTAATATTATGGAGTTTTGTAAACAGTTTAACGCAAGAACACAAGACAAACAAGGTAAAGTTATTCCTGTTGTGATTACTGTTTATAAAGACAAATCTTTTGAGTTCGTTACTAAAACTCCACCAGCAGCATTACAATTACTAGAAGCGGCCAAAATCAAAAGTGGTTCAGGAGAACCTAATAGAAAAAAAGTAGCATCAGTTTCTTGGGACCAAATAAAACTTATTGCTGAGGATAAAATGGTAGATTTAAATGCTTTTGAATTAGCTCCCGCAATGAGAATGATTGCTGGTACAGCTCGTTCTATGGGATTAAATGTAACAGGTAATGCACCAGAATAATCTTTATAAAAAGTAGCAAAATGGCAAAATTAACAAAGAAACAAAAAGAAGCACATGCTAAGGTAGATAAATCTAAATCTTATGATTTAGCTGCGGCTTCATCATTGGTTAAAGAAATAACTAATGTTAAGTTTGATGCATCTGTAGACATTGCAATTCGTTTAGGAGTTGATCCAAGAAAAGCAAATCAAATGGTTAGGGGAGTTGTAACACTTCCTCATGGAACAGGAAAAGACGTTAAAGTCCTAGCCTTAGTTACTCCTGATAAAGAAGCAGAAGCTAAATCGGCTGGTGCTGATTTCGTTGGATTAGATGAGTATCTTCAAAAAATAAAAGACGGATGGACTGATGTTGACGTTATCATTACTTTACCAAGCATAATGGGTAAATTAGGTCCTTTAGGAAGAATTTTAGGTCCTAGAGGTTTAATGCCAAACCCAAAAACTGGAACTGTAACTATGGATGTAGCAAAAGCTGTTCAAGAAGTAAAAGCTGGTAAAATCGATTTTAAAGTTGATAAAACTGGTATTGTTCACGTTGCAATTGGAAAAGCATCTTTTGATGCTGACAAATTAGCGGAAAATGCAAAGGAAATATTACAAACTGTTATTAAATTGAAACCAACGACAGCAAAAGGAACTTATTTAAGAAGTATTCATATTTCAAGTACAATGAGCCCCGCAGTTATTGTTGATGTTAAAACTGTTTAATACGTTAAAACTTTAATTATGACTAGAGAAGAGAAATCACAAGTAATACAAGATTTAACAACGACATTAGCAGATACAAATACAATTTATCTAGCAGATATTTCTGGATTGGATGCAATAACAACCTCAAATTTACGGAGAGCTTGTTTTAAAGCAGGAATTCAGTTATCAGTTGTAAAAAATACATTACTTGCAAAAGCAATGGAAGCTTCAGACAAGGATTTTGGAGACTTACCATCCGTATTGAAAGGAAATACATCCATAATGATTGCAGAGTCTTCAAACGCTCCTGCAAAATTAATCAAAGAATTCAGAAAGAAAACAAAGAGTAAGCCTATTTTAAAAGGTGCATTTGCAGAAGAATCTGTTTACATTGGTGATGATCAATTAGATGCTCTTATTGATATTAAATCAAAAGAACAATTACTTGGTGAACTTATTGGATTATTACAATCACCAGCCAAAAACGTTATTTCAGCGTTACAATCTGGTGGACAAAAGATTTCAGGTATTTTAACAACTTTATCTGAAAAATAATTTAGCGCACAAATAAACTATAATAAACAAAATTTTTAAAAACAATTAAAATGGCAGATTTAAAAAATTTCGCAGAACAATTAGTTAACTTAACAGTAAAAGAAGTAAACGAATTGGCTTCAATTTTAAAGAATGAATATGGTATTTCGCCAGCAGCAGCAGCGGTTGCAGTAGCAGGTCCAGTAGCAGGTGGTGGAGATATAGCTGAAGTTGAAGAGCAAACAGAATTCACAGTGATTTTAAAATCAGCAGGTCTTTCTAAATTAGCAGTCGTTAAATTAGTTAAAGAATTAACTGGTTTAGGATTGAAAGAAGCTAAAGGAGTTGTGGATAGCGCTCCTGCACCAGTAAAAGAAGGAGTTACTAAAGACGAGGCTGAAAGCCTTAAAGTAGCCTTAGAAGAAGCTGGAGCTGAAGTAGAGCTTAAGTAATTTTTTATTCCCGTTATAAGAAAATAAAACGGGAAAACAAATTTAGGTTTAGGTACTAAAACTTTTTTTAGTCCTAAACCATTTTGTGTATATATTCGTTCTTTATTTTAATTCAGATTTTAATCAAAAATATATTCTCTTTTGGCAACGAAAAACACTACTGAAAGAATCAACTTCGCTACTTCTCAAATGATCAAGGAATATCCAGATTTTTTGGATATTCAGGTAAAATCTTTTCAAGATTTTTTCCAACTTCAGACCAAAGCAGAAGAGAGAGGTGAAGAAGGTTTGTACAAAACCTTCATGGATAACTTTCCAATTACAGACACAAGAAATCAATTTGTACTAGAATTTTTAGATTATTTTGTTGACCCTCCACGTTACACCATTCAAGAGTGTATCGAAAGAGGTTTAACTTATAGTGTGCCTTTAAAAGCACGTCTAAAATTATTTTGTACCGATCCAGAACACGAAGATTTTGAAACAATTGTTCAAGATGTTTATCTTGGAACAATTCCTTATATGACAAACTCTGGCACCTTTGTTATTAATGGAGCTGAGCGTGTTGTTGTTTCACAATTACACAGATCTCCTGGAGTATTTTTTGGGCAATCTTTCCATGCAAATGGAACAAAGTTATACTCAGCAAGAGTAATTCCTTTCAAAGGTTCTTGGATCGAGTTTGCAACTGATATCAATCAAGTGATGTACGCTTATATTGATAGAAAGAAAAAATTACCAGTAACTACATTATTTAGAGCCATTGGTTTTGAAAGAGATAAAGATATTTTAGAAATTTTTGATCTTGCAGAAGAAGTAAAAGTTTCTAAAGCTGGTTTAAAAAAAGTATTAGGACGCAAATTGGCTGCCAGAGTTTTAAAAACCTGGCATGAAGATTTCGTAGACGAAGATACAGGTGAGGTAGTATCAATCGAAAGAAATGAAATTATTTTTGATCGTGATACAATTTTAGATAAGGATCATGTTGATGAAATCATAGAATCTGGTGCTAAGACTATTTTGCTTCACAAAGAAGATAATCAACAAGCAGATTATGCGATTATTCATAATACATTACAAAAAGATCCAACAAATTCTGAAAAAGAGGCTGTTGAACACATTTATAGACAATTACGGAATGCAGAACCACCTGATGAGGAAACTGCAAGAGGTATTATTGATAAATTATTTTTTTCAGAACAACGTTATAATTTAGGAGAAGTTGGTCGTTTTAGAATGAACACCAAACTAGGTCTTGATATTAATATGGATGAGAAAGTATTGACAAGAGTTGATATTATCACTATCATAAAGTATTTAATTGAGTTAATCAATTCAAAAGCTGAGGTTGATGATATTGATCACTTATCAAATAGACGCGTAAGAACGGTTGGAGAGCAATTGGCTGGACAATTTGGTGTTGGTTTGGCTCGTATGGCAAGAACAATTCGTGAGCGAATGAATGTTCGTGATAACGAGGTGTTTACGCCAATTGATTTGATCAATGCGAAAACATTATCTTCTGTTATTAACTCATTTTTTGGTACAAATCAGTTGTCTCAGTTTATGGATCAAACAAATCCATTGGCCGAAATTACGCATAAACGTAGGTTATCTGCGCTAGGACCAGGAGGTTTATCAAGAGAAAGAGCAGGATTTGAGGTTCGTGACGTTCACTACACTCATTATGGACGTTTATGTCCAATTGAAACTCCTGAAGGACCAAATATTGGTTTGATTTCTTCGCTTGCTGTTTTTGCAAAGGTTAATAATTTAGGTTTTATCGAAACCCCATATAGAAAAGTGACCAATGGTTCAGTTACTGGTAACGATACTATTTATTTAAGTGCTGAAGAAGAAGAAGGAAAGAAAATTGCACAATCTAATTTAAAATTAAATGCAAATGGTAGTTTTGTCTCTGAAAGAGTAATTGCTCGTGAAGAAGGAGATTTTCCAGTAGTTTCTGCCGATTTAATAGATTACATGGACGTTGCTCCAAATCAAATTGCTTCTATTTCAGCTTCTTTGATTCCTTTCTTGGAACATGATGATGCAAACCGTGCTTTGATGGGATCAAACATGATGCGTCAAGCAGTACCATTATTAAGCCCTGAAGCCCCAATTGTGGGAACAGGCTTAGAAAGAAGGGTTGCAAAAGATTCTCGTATTTTGATAAATGCAGAAAGAGAAGGTGTTGTAGAATACGTTGATGCAAATAAAATTGTGATAAAGTATGATCGCTCTGAAAAAGAAAAATTAGTAAGTTTTGATTCTGATGAAGTTTCGTATGATTTGATAAAATTCAGAAAAACAAACCAAGGTACATCCATCAATCTAAAACCAATTGTAATAAAAGGCGATAGAGTTTCTGGAGGACAGGTTCTTTGTGAGGGTTACGCAACGCAACAAGGAGAATTAGCGCTTGGAAGAAATATGAAAGTTGCTTTCATGCCTTGGAAAGGGTATAATTTTGAGGATGCTATCGTAATTTCTGAGAGAGTTGTTCGTGAAGATATTTTTACTTCAATTCATATTGATGAATATTCTTTGGACGTTCGTGATACAAAATTAGGTTCTGAAGAATTAACAAATGACATTCCTAACGTTTCTGAAGAAGCTACTAAAGATTTGGATGAAAACGGAATGATCAGAATTGGAGCAGAAGTAAATCCTGGTGATATCTTAATTGGTAAAATTACACCAAAAGGAGAATCTGATCCAACTCCTGAAGAAAAATTATTACGTGCTATTTTTGGTGACAAAGCAGGTGATGTAAAAGATGCATCATTAAAAGCTTCTCCGTCGTTAAGAGGTGTGGTAATTGACAAAAAATTATTCAAAAGAGCTATTAAAGATAAAAATAAACGAATCAAAGATAAAGAGGCAGTTTCGACATTAGAAGCATCTTTCGTATCAAAATTTGAAGCGTTGAAAGCCGAATTGGTTGAAAAATTATTCAACTTAATTAGTGGAAAAACATCTCAAGGAATTTACAATGATTTAGGTGAAGAAGTATTGCCAAAAGGTAAAAAATACAGCCAAAAAATGTTAAACTCTGTAGATGATTATGTTCACTTAACAGGTTCTTGGACTACTGATGATGATTTGAATGTTTTTGTTGGAGAATTAATTCACAATTACAAAATAAAAGTAAATGACTTACAAGGAAATTTTCGTCGTGAGAAATTTACCATTTCTGTAGGAGATGAATTACCTGCAGGAATTTTAAAACTAGCTAAAATTTACATCGCTAAAAAACGTAAGTTAAAAGTAGGTGATAAAATGGCTGGACGTCATGGAAATAAAGGAATTGTTGCTCGAATTGTAAGAGCGGAAGACATGCCTTTCCTGGAAGACGGAACACCTGTTGATATCGTTTTAAATCCACTTGGGGTTCCTTCTCGTATGAACATTGGTCAGATTTATGAAACTGTTCTTGGTTGGGCAGGTCAAAAATTAGACAAAAAATTTGCAACACCTATTTTTGATGGCGCATCTTTAGACGAGATAAATAAATATACTGATGAAGCTGGTGTGCCAAGATTTGGACATACCTATCTTTATGATGGTGGTACTGGAAAACGTTTTGATCAAGCTGCAACTGTTGGAGTTATTTATATGATTAAGTTAGGACACATGATTGATGATAAAATGCACGCGCGTTCTATTGGTCCTTACTCATTGATAACACAACAACCTTTAGGAGGTAAAGCTCAGTTTGGTGGACAACGTTTTGGAGAGATGGAAGTTTGGGCACTCGAAGCTTATGGAGCATCAAGTATCTTAAGAGAAATCTTAACTGTGAAATCTGATGATGTAATGGGTAGAGCCAAAACTTACGAAGCAATCGTAAAAGGCGAACCAATGCCAGAACCAGGTTTACCAGAGTCATTTAACGTATTAATGCACGAACTAAAAGGTTTGGGCTTAGACGTAAGATTAGAAGAATAATTTTTATAGTTAGTAGTTGGTAGTCTT
Organism: Flavobacteriaceae bacterium UBA2540; assembly: GCA_002340765.1. Lineage (GTDB taxonomy): Bacteria > Bacteroidota > Bacteroidia > Flavobacteriales > Flavobacteriaceae > Polaribacter. The sequence goes on from DDMS01000030.1 coordinate 23,481, forward strand.
TAGTTGGTAGTTTTTATTTCTCATAAAAATATTCCTAACAACTAAAGACTAAAGACTAAAAACTCAAGACTGTAATAAGACATGACAAGAAAACAAGAGAAGTACACCGTAAAAAAGTTTAACAAAATCTCAATTGGTTTAGCATCACCAGAATCTATTTTAGAAGTTTCTAAAGGAGAGGTTTTAAAACCAGAAACGATTAATTACCGTACTCACAAACCTGAAAGAGATGGATTATTTTGTGAGCGTATTTTTGGCCCAGTAAAAGACTACGAATGTGCCTGCGGAAAATATAAAAGAATCCGTTACAAAGGAATTGTATGTGACAGATGTGGCGTTGAAGTCACCGAAAAGAAAGTTCGTAGAGATAGAGTTGGTCACATAAACTTAGTGGTGCCAGTTGCTCATATTTGGTATTTTAGATCATTACCTAATAAAATGGGATACCTTTTAGGGTTGCCATCTAAGAAATTAGACATGATTATTTACTACGAACGATATGTAGTTATTCAAGCTGGTATTGCAAAAAATGCAGAGGGAGAATCAATGCATAAATTGGATTTCTTAACAGAAGAGGAATACCTTGACATCATTGATAGTCTTCCTAAAGAAAATCAATATTTAGATGATACAGACCCAAATAAATTTATTGCTAAGATGGGTGCTGAATGTTTAATTGATTTATTAGCAAGAATTGATTTAGATGCATTGTCATTTGAATTAAGACATAAAGCAAATACTGAAACTTCAAAACAACGTAAAATAGAAGCTTTAAAGCGTTTGAATGTAGTTGAAGCTTTCAGAGAATCAACTTTAAATAGAGAAAACAAACCAGAGTGGATGATCATGAAGGCAATTCCTGTAATCCCACCAGAATTACGTCCATTAGTGCCTTTAGATGGTGGTCGTTTTGCAACATCAGATTTAAATGATTTGTACAGAAGAGTAATCATTAGAAACAACCGTTTGAAACGATTGGTTGAAATCAAAGCTCCTGAAGTAATTTTACGAAATGAAAAACGTATGTTGCAAGAATCTGTTGATTCATTGTTTGACAATACTCGTAAATCATCTGCAGTAAAAACAGAATCTAACAGACCTTTAAAATCATTATCAGATTCATTAAAAGGAAAACAAGGACGTTTCCGTCAAAATTTGTTAGGAAAACGGGTTGATTATTCAGCTCGTTCTGTAATTGTTGTTGGACCTGAATTAAAATTACACGAATGTGGATTGCCAAAAGATATGGCAGCAGAATTATTCAAACCTTTTGTAATCAGAAAATTGATTGAAAGAGGAATTGTGAAAACTGTAAAATCTGCAAAGAAAATTATTGATAGAAAAGAACCAGTTGTTTGGGATATTTTAGAAAATGTAATCAAAGGTCACCCTGTTTTATTAAACAGAGCTCCAACATTACACAGGTTAGGTATCCAAGCATTTCAGCCAAAATTGATCGAAGGAAAAGCAATTCAATTACACCCTTTAGTGTGTACTGCATTTAACGCCGATTTTGATGGTGATCAAATGGCAGTTCATTTACCATTAGGACCTGAAGCTATTTTAGAAGCACAAATTTTAATGTTGGCTTCTCATAATATCTTAAATCCTGCAAATGGTGCTCCAGTAACGGTGCCTTCTCAAGACATGGTACTTGGTTTATATTACATGACCAAAGAAAGATTTTCAACACCTGAAGTTCCTGTAAAAGGAGAAGGTTTGACGTTTTATTCTCCTGAAGAAGTAACCATCGCTTTCAACGAAGAAAAAGTTGAATTGAATGCTGGAATTCGAGTAAGAACCAAAGATATTGACGAAAATGGAAATCATGTAACTAAAATTATTAAAACTACTGTTGGTAGAGTGTTGTTTAATGAAGTTGTTCCTGTTGAAGCTGGTTATGTAAATGAAGTTCTTACTAAGAAAAACTTACGAGGAATTATTGGTAATATTTTAAAAGTTACTGATATTCCTACTACAGGAAAATTCTTAGATGAAATTAAAAACATGGGTTTCAAATTTGCTTTCCAAGGTGGTTTGTCCTTCTCTTTAGGAGATATTATTATTCCTGAAGAAAAATATACGATGATTGCTGAGGCGAATGAAGAAGTAGATATTATTGTTACCAACTATAATATGGGAATGTTAACCCAAAAAGAGCGTTATAATCAGGTAATTGATGTTTGGGGTTCAACCAACAACAGATTGACTGAATTATCTATGAAAAATTTACGTGAAGATAAACAAGGATTTAACTCTGTTTATATGATGCTAGATTCTGGTGCAAGGGGTTCTAAAGAACAAATTCGTCAGTTAACTGGTATGCGTGGTTTGATGGCAAAACCTAAAAAATCAACGGCTAGTGGTGGTGAAATTATTGAAAACCCAATTCTTTCTAACTTTAAAGAAGGGCTATCAATCTTAGAATATTTTATTTCTACTCACGGTGCTCGAAAAGGTTTGGCGGATACTGCTTTAAAAACTGCGGATGCTGGTTATTTAACTCGTAGATTGGTTGACGTTTCTCAAGATGTAATTATCAATGAAGAAGATTGTGGAACTTTAAGAGGATTAGAAGTAACTCCTTTGAAGAAAAATGACGAAATTGTAGAATCTTTAACTGATAGAATTGAAGGTAGAGTTATTTTACAAGATGTATATCATCCAATAACAGACAAGTTAATTATCAAAGCAAATCAACCAATTTCATTCAAATTGGCTGAAGAAATTGAAGCATCTGGCATCGATGTTGTTGAAGTTCGTTCAGCTTTAACGTGTGAATCTGCTCAAGGAATCTGTGCTAAATGTTATGGTCAAAGTTTATCAACTCTTAATAAAATTCAAATTGGTGAAGCTGTTGGTGTAATTGCTGCGCAATCAATTGGAGAACCTGGAACTCAGTTAACATTGCGAACTTTCCACGTTGGTGGAGTTGCTGGAAATATTTCTGAAGAAAATAAATTGACTGCAAGATTTAGTGGTAATGTTGTTATTGAAGATTTACGAACTGTTGTTGGTAAGGACAATGACGGAAACAAAATAGATATTGTTATTTCAAGAACTGCTGAAATTAAAATTATTGACACCAAAACCGGAATTACATTGAGTACCAATATTATTCCTTATGGTTCTGTGATTTTTGACAAAGACAGAAAAACAATAAAAAAAGGAGAAATTATTGTTCAATGGGATCCATTTAACGGTGTAATTGTTTCTGAATTTGCAGGAAAAGTGAAGTTTGATAATTTAGAACAAGGAATTAACTATATAGTTGAAATCGATGAACAAACTGGTTTTCAAGAAAAAGTTCTTACTGAATCTAAAAACAAACGTTTAATCGCTTCTTTGATTATTGAAGATAAAGAAGGAAATGCTTTGCGTTCATACAGTTTACCTGTTGGAGCTCACTTGATGGTTGACAACGGCGAAAAAGTTGAAAGCGGAAAAACATTGGTAAAAATCCCAAGAAAATCAGGTAAAGCTGGCGATATTACAGGAGGTTTACCTCGTGTAACTGAATTGTTTGAAGCAAGAAATCCTTCCAATCCGTCTGTAGTTGCTGAAATTGATGGAGTTGTTTCTTTCGGAAAAATTAAAAGAGGAAACAGAGAGATCATTATTGAATCTAAAACAGGTGATGTAATGAAATATCTTGTGAAACTCTCTAATCAAATTTTAGTTCAGGAAAATGACTTTATCAAAGCGGGTATGCCTCTATGTGATGGTGCAATTACGCCTTCTGATATTTTAAATATCAAAGGCCCATCTGCAGTTCAAGAGTTTTTGGTAAATGAAATTCAGGAAGTTTATCGTTTGCAAGGTGTAAAAATCAATGACAAACATTTTGAGGTTGTAGTTCGCCAAATGATGCGTAAAGTAAGAATTATTGATTCAGGTGATACCTTATTCCTAGAAAATCAATTGGTTCACAAAAACGACTTTATCGAAGAAAATGACACCATTTATGGTATGAAAGTGATTGAAGATGCTGGAGACTCTGAGAACTTAAAACCTGGACAAATTATTTCTGCGCGTCAATTAAGAGATGAAAATTCTTTATTGATTAGAAATGATCAGAAATTAGTGGAAGCAAGAGACGCAAGACCAGCAACAGCTGAGCAAGTGTTACAAGGAATCACAAGAGCTTCTCTACAAACTAAATCGTTTATTTCTGCTGCTTCTTTCCAAGAAACAACAAAAGTATTGAACGAAGCTGCTGTAAGTGGAAAAGTAGATACATTAGAAGGATTGAAAGAAAATGTAATTGTAGGTAAGAAAATTCCAGCAGGAACTGGTATGAGAGCTTATGACAAAATTATTGTAGGTCCTAAAGAAGAAATAGAAAGAAGTTTTTAAACAAAATTAATTTCTTCATTACAACTTAAAAAGTTGAATTGTTTATTGTAAATAAATTACATTATTCAATTCAACTTTTTTAATTTTACAATAGTTAAATTTCAAAATAAAAATTATGAAAGAAAATCAAAACAAAGAAGAACAGTTAAATATAGAATTAGACCAAGAAATTGCTGAAGGAACCTATTCTAATTTGGCAATTATCAATCATTCTATTTCAGAGTTTATTGTTGATTTTATCAATATTATGCCCGGAGTTCCAAAAGCTAAAGTAAAATCTCGAATTATTTTAACGCCTCAACATGCTAAAAGATTGGCAAAAGCATTGGCAGATAATGTTCGAAAATTTGAACAGGCTAATGGAGAAATCAAAGATTATGAGCAATCAACAATTCCAATGAATTTTGGGCCAACAGGTCAAGCATAAAAAAAGTGAAACGAAAGTTTCACTTTTTTTATATTAAATTTTTCTAGCTTTATTGATTAACCAAAAATCTGCTAACACCAATGCAGTCAATGCTTCAATAATTGGCACGGCTCTGGGCACCACGCAAGGATCATGACGTCCTTTTCCAGTGATTTCAGTTTCTTCGCCAAGTGAGTTAATAGTTTGTTGATTGCTCATAATCGTAGCAACAGGCTTAAAAGCGACTCTAAAATAGACATCCATTCCATTGCTAATTCCGCCTTGAATTCCTCCAGATAAATTGGTTTGAGTAGTTCCATCAGCGTTAAAAATATCATTGTGTTCAGAGCCTTTCATTCTAGCACCACAGAATCCGCTACCAAATTCAAAACCTTTTACTGCGTTTATAGATAACATTGCTTTGCCTAATTCCGCATGCAATTTTTGAAAAATAGGTTCACCCAAACCTACAGGCATATTTTGAGCTACGCAGGTAATTGTTCCTCCAATAGTATCTCCAGCTTTTCTAATTTCTTTGATTTTTTCAATCATTTTTTCTGCAGACGCTTCATCAGGACAACGTACAATATTCGATTCCGTTTTCGAAAAATCAACTTCCTGATATGGTTTTTCCATAAAAATATCTCCCACAGAAGACGTGAAAGCATTGATTTTTATAAATGAAATCAATTGTTTGGCCAATGCCCCTGCAACGACCCAATTGGCAGTTTCACGCGCTGAACTTCTTCCTCCACCTTTATGATCTCGAATACCGAATTTTTTATCGTATGTATAATCAGCATGCGAAGGTCTGTAAACATCTGTATTATGATTGTAGTCGTGACTTTTTTGATTGGTGTTTTTAATGATAAAACCAATAGAAGTTCCGGTAGTTTTTCCTTCAAAAATTCCTGATAAAAACTCTACTGTATCGGGTTCTTTACGCTGCGTCACAATCTTAGATTGCCCTGGTTTTCTTCTGTCTAATTCATTTTGAATCGCCTCAAAATCAAGTTCCAATCCAGCAGGAAATCCGTCAATAACACCACCAATTGCAGTTCCATGAGATTCTCCGTAAGTTGTTACTTTTAATAAATTTCCAAAAGAATTAAATGACATCGAAATAAATTTTATAAAAAAACAAAGATAACAAACTGTCCTTCATCAAGTATGATTTTTAGAATCATTTATATGAATTTCTTAGTAGATTTCTATTCTTTTTTAGTTTGATTGTTAAAGAGTTAAAGAATTTAATCAATGATATTCAGAAAATAAAAAAAATTATCTTTTTTTGTTTCAGAAATTCAAAAAGCTTACTATATTTGCACCCGCAATAAGTTAAACCTGATTTTCTGGAGAAATGGCAGAGTGGTCGATTGCGGCAGTCTTGAAAACTGTTGACTGTAACAGGTCCGGGGGTTCGAATCCCTCTTTCTCCGCACAATAATCAAAGCCCGATGTAGAACGTCGGGCTTTATTTTTTTGGACAGATCAAGCAGAGCTTGCTCATGCGCAGATTTGGACTAAAAAATATTATCAAGCGTTAAGCTTGCCTTTGATTATTCTACCCCCCCCCTTAAGGGATCACGAGCGCTAGCGAGTAATCCCCTATTGATTTTCACCAGCTAGCGAGTAATATTATTTCTCCAATCAATCGACAAACATCCGATTAATTTACAAACGGCTCGGCACTTATTTTGTTTAATCTTTTTAGTGTTTCGTTAAACAATTTGTATCTTCGTAGGGCCGTTGTGCACAAAAACAAAAACTATGTTCGGACTTTTTAAAAAAACAAACCCAAAAGATAAATTAGAAAAAAAATATAGGGACCTTATGGAACAGGCCCATAAGTATTCTACCACAAATCGAAAGCTGAGCGATCAGAAGGTTCAAGAGGCTGAAGAAGTCATGCAAGAATTGGAGCGTTTGGCAAAACATCAAGATTGAACCCCATCACGAAACTCATATCCATAACCAGGTCGTTATGCCAGAGAAGAAAAAACCTGATCTTGTTGTATTTAATGAAGAAACCGGAACCTATGATGCGGCCCTGCGGCCTTACGCCACTTCGGTAAGCGCCCCAAAAATCACTACAGAGGACCTGACCACTTGGAAGAACAATTACGTCAAGGCCTTCAATCATCGGACTCAAGCCAGATTCGATGCCATCAAGCAGGAATATCAAGCACTTTTAGAAGAGATTCAAGAAAATAATCGCATCCTCGAAGCCGAATTCAATTTCGAACCCAATATCGGCAGCGTTTATCACCTGTACGCCCGAGAACAGAAAAAGCCCTTTTTATCGCTAATTGAACCGGACCAATGTAAATTCGAGCATCTAGGGAGTTACGTTTTGAACCACGAGCGAATTTGGCAAAAATACCAGGAGCATGAGTGATCAGAGAGAATTTACCGAGGCTGAACTCGATCGCATCATTGAAATGGCTTGGGAGGATCGCACCCCTTTTGAGGCTATAGAATATCAATTTGGTTTGCCTGAGAAAAAGGTCATCGAATTGATGCGCAAGACCTTGAAGCGGGGGAGTTTTAACC
>DDMS01000030.1:30911-31521 GCA_002340765.1 Flavobacteriaceae bacterium UBA2540
GCGGGGGAGTTTTAACCTATGGCGTAAACGCGTCAATAGCGGGGTGAGCCAGAAGCACCTTAAAAAGCGAAATTCAGAGATCAAACGCTTTAAGTGTAGCCGACAGCGCAATATCAGCGGTAATAAAATCAGTAAACGCTAAGGTTTTCCGGAAAAAATTGATGTGCCCTTTGTAATTATCTATAATCCTGACCCCGGTATCCCCACTATAAAATATGCCCGTATTTTCTATCAAATATCAAGACATCCTCGCGCTAATAGATGCCTTTGACCCGGTGGCTTACGCCAAGTCAAGGAATTACTCAGATGGAGCGGTAAGCCGGCTCTCACCCTATATTTCACGAGGGGTCATCTCGACGCGACTGGTTTATGAGCGCCTACTAAAACGAGGAATTAAGTTCTATCAAATGGAAAAGTTTGTCCAGGAGCTCGCTTGGCGTGACTTTTGGCAAAGGCAGTGGCAGCATCACGGTGTAGCCATTAACCAGGATCTAAAACACCCTCAGGAGCACGTGCGCTTCTATGGGCTCCCTCGGGCCATTCAAGAGGCCGACACTGGAATTGACGTCATTGACAAGGCCATAGAAGAACTTTATCAAACAGGCTATAT
>DDMS01000030.1:31658-31813 GCA_002340765.1 Flavobacteriaceae bacterium UBA2540
CTATATGCACAACCATTTACGCATGTATCTGGCCAGTATTGTTTGTAATGTAGGTCAATATCACTGGCGTATCCCTGCCCAGTGGATGTTTGCCCATTTATTGGATGGCGATTGGGCCAGTAATGCACTGAGTTGGCAATGGAGATCGGAAGAGC
>DDMS01000016.1:0-25117 GCA_002340765.1 Flavobacteriaceae bacterium UBA2540
TTCAAATAATTTCACCCAACGGATTATAATAATTATTCAAAAAAAGTTATTTTATATATTTGTTTGATTAATTCAAAATTTATAATTTATGAAAAAAATGTTTTTTATTGCTTTTTTTGCAATTTGTGGATTAGGAACTGCAAATGCTCAAGATGGAGGTAATCAAACTTCAAAGGGAAATTGGGTTATTGAGGCCAATACTGGTGCTGCAACAACTGGAAACACTATGTTCTCCTTGGCAAGTTCAAACGGAACTACGACTTGGTCTTTAGGATTTGATGGAGGTTACTTTATTTCTGATAATTTTGCAATTAAAGGTGGTCTTGGTTATGCCGATTTAGGTTTACTTGATGGCTTAAATTACAAAATTGGAGCTGAGTATTATTTAAATGGTACTTTTCCTGTAAGTGTTGATTTTACTGGAAGTTCAATGACTGAAATGAATTGGCTTGGTTTACAAGCTGGTTATGCTTGGTTCTTATCAGATCATGTGAGTGTGAAACCTGCTTTAAGATATAATTTAGGTTTAGATGATCAAGATGGCTTATTTCAAGCTGTAATTGGTTTTACACTTTATTTTTAATAATTATTATAATACTTGATTCAAAACGGAAACTTAAAAGTTTCTGTTTTTTTTTGTTGAATAAATTGTATTTTTGAGGTATGAAACTACTAATAATCAACGGGCCTAACCTAAATCTCTTAGGAAAAAGAGAGCCAACAATTTATGGAAATGAAACTTTTGAAATGTATTTTGAGAAATTACAACAAAAATTTCCACAAGTTTCGCTAACCTATTTTCAATCAAATATTGAAGGTGAAATTATTGATAAACTTCATGAAGTTGGGTTTGATTTTGAAGGTATTATACTAAATGCAGCAGCTTATACGCATACTTCTGTTGGAATTGCTGATGCAGTTAAAGCCATTCAAACGCCTGTTGTTGAAGTACATATTTCCAATATTCACGCACGTGAGGAATTTCGTCATCACAGTTTTATTGCGCCAAATGCGAAAGGAATTATTGTAGGTTTTGGTCTAAAAGGATATGAATTGGCGATTCAAAGTTTTGTATAAAATTAAACGATTTCAAAAATCATTTTAATATCTGCACGATTGTAATGTGCGTTTGTTTCCAATGGAACTTCTTTAAACCCAATTTTTTCATACAAAGTTATTGCAGGAATCAATTTTCGATTAGAATATAAAGTGATGCTTTCCCAACCTTGATTTTTCCTAAATTCTATAAAATATTTTACGAGCATTTCTCCAATTTTTTGACCTCTAAAATTCGGTTTTACAGCCATTTTACTCAATTCAAAAAAATCTTTTTGATTGATTAACGAGACAACTCCCACAATTTCATTTTGGTATTTTGCCAAAAAAATAAATCCACCTTTGTCTAAAATATATTTTTTCGGATGGCTTAAAACTTGCTGGTCATAGGGTACTATATAAAAATAACTGCGTAGCCATTCTGCATTCAATTCGTAAAAATCTTTGGTAAATAATTTTCAAAAGGAATAATTTCAATTTTTGTTCACTCATTTTTCATTACATATTCTATAATTCGTTCTTTTGGATGAAAAGGTTTAATATCATTTAAGTTTAACTTTTCAATGGCAATCTTTATTTTTTCATCTTCAGTAATTGAAGTTGATTTATTTTCTAATGTCAAGAAAAAATCAGCAGCAGCTATCATTGCTTGTAAAGGCAGCAAACCAATTAATTCTGAACCTGTAATTTTTACTCCGATTTCATTCCCAATTTTAATAGCTTCATCAAAAACTTGATGCATGGAATTGAGTTGAAAATTTGTCAAATTACAAGAAACTTGCGCAATTCCAAAATCTTCTAAAAACCAACCAATTGCTTTCACAGCTTTTAATTTTCCAAGAATTCTAACAGTTTCACCATTTTCATTTGTTACCAAACTTCCTGATTCTCTTATCTTTGAAGCAATTTGACTGGCTAATTTGACTGACGTTGAATTCAAATTTAGATTGTAAGCTATCAAAAAATTACGAGCACCAATGGCAGTAATTCCTGATTTTCGAATTTGTTTATTGAATTTTTTGGGTCCAAAATCAAGTTGCCAATTGTTTTTTTTGATTTTTTCTTGCAATCCTTCATATTCTCCTGAACGAATGGACGCTAAGTTTTTTTTCTGTTCTTCTACGGCAGCAAATTCATAAAAATATCCAGAAATTCCCAACTCTTTTCCCACTTTTTCACCTAATTTATGCGCATATTTCACAGTTTTTTCCATTGAAATATTGGCAATAGGAATTAAAGGACACACATCTGTAGCACCAAATCTTGGATGTGTTCCTTTTTGAATGCTCATATCTATCAATTCTGATGCTTTTTTGATGAGTAAAAATGCTGCTTCCACCACATTTTCTGGTTCACCAACAAACGTAAATACAGTTCTATTAGCCGCATTTCCAGAATCAATATTGAGTAATTGAACACCTTTCACAGATCTTACCACATTGGCAATTTCTTGAATTTTAGAAAGGTCAATACCTTCGCTAATATTGGGAACACATTCAATAAGTTGCTTCATAAATTGAAAATTAAGAATATAAATGTATGATTTTCATCAGAAAATGACTTTAAAATTAATCTAATTTTGAAAACATGTTACAAAGATTTTTTAGTCGATAAAAATAAATATCTAATAAAAAGGAATGCCAACAATGGAATAACTGAAATTGGAAATTCTTGAATTTTTGTCAACCAAAGAATTGGAATGATGAGTAAAAAAATCACTAATACTTTTGCATATTTTGAAATCCATTTTGGCGGATTTTTTTTCAAAATAAACCATCCAACAAAGAAATTTGGAGCAAAAGCCCACAAAAAATTAAAGTTGTTAGGTGTTGTTGAATGATTTGTAAAAAACCAAAGAAATGCAATTAATACACCGATAATTCCTGTTGAGAAAAAAATAGTTGTATCCAACCAATTTGTTCTTTTATGTTTTTTGAAATCTGAAAATGTAATCAATAACCCAATAATTCCAAAAATTAAAAATATCAAAAATGGACTAAAAATAGTCGGTTTTTGTTCTAAATCCTTGAAATTTAATACTATTTCTTCGGTTTTCACTAAGTTCTCAGATTTTTCATTCAAGGTAATTTTACTGTTTTTAAAAATTGAAAAGACATATTTTGGTAAATACATAGTTTCTTCCAAAGTTGTTTTTTGGTCTAATTTACTTCCCAAAGCCACATTGATTCCAAAGCTTCCCCAAGAATTCCAAGAAATTTCTTGATTCATTAATTGACGAAAAGATTGATTTTTATCAAAATGAATGTCTTTAAAAACAACTTTATCTTTTAATACTAAGGTAGTAATATCTCTCAATTTTGTAGCGCAATTATCAAAGTAAGGATCGTATAAATAATCACTATTCTGAGGAAGTACAGTCATTTCTAAATAATTGTAAAAAGCTTGTTTTTCGGATTGACTCAAATTCAAAACTTGCTGTTTTACCCAGCGTTTGTCTTGATTGTAGTTGAGTAAAAAATCATTAAAATCATATCTTCCCAGTCTGTATAAAAGTTTTCCTTTAACGAAATTTGTATAAAAATGTGGTTGATTAAAATCAAACATTCCATAGTTATAAATCAAATCGAATTGAAACATTGGGTCTTTAACTCTGATGGCTGAATGTCCAAAAGCTTCAAACAATGCAGTTCCTGGACCAGCAGTTACAATACTGATCTCTGAATATGCAGAAAGTTGTAATTGTGCGTTTATTGATTTGAAAATCAGTAAAAAGAATAGGAGTAAAGCGTATTTTTTTAACATAAAACTTATCTTCTAAAAAAACTATAATCGACTGTAATTGAAAAAATATTTGAAAACAATGCATTTCCAACACTGCCAATATTCGTCAAAGCATAATCAATTTGAATGCCTTTATAAATAAATCCAAGTCCGAAAGTTGGTTGCATTGAAAGTGATTTTGAGTTGTCAAATTCGGTTGTATTTTGAAAATTTCCAATACCAAGTCTTAAAAAAGCGATTTTGTCATAATCTAATTGAAAACCAATTGCAGGATCAATACTTGCAAAATCAGTTGAAATTACATCATTTGTTTTTGCAAAGCGAATGTTCAAATCCACTTCCGATAACAAATTGAAAAAACGCCCTATTCTGAAACTTTTTGCAATTCCCAATTGCACTTTTGGCTTGGTAATTTCGGTAGTTTCTGGCAATTCTTGATTTTGTCCAGGAATAGCATTTTTTATTTTTTCAAACTCAGTTTCATTTATACTCCAAATATTAAAAGTGGTTGTAATATCGCGAACCATCAAACCAAATTGCCAATTATTTCGTTTAAATTGAATTCCTGCGTCAAATCCAAATCCCCAAGAATTTGCGAACTCACCTATAATTCTTCTGATAACTTTGGCATTAACTCCAAATTTTAGGTCTTTAAAAATCAAATTTCTTCCATAAGCAACATTAAAAGCATAGTCAGCAGCAGAGAATAAACTCACTCTATTGAAATCGATATTTCCATCACCATCAATTAATTCGGTTGTATTCAGAATATCATCAACACCAAAACGAATTACTGAAAAACCAATCGCACTTTCTTTATCAATTGGCATTGCAAAAGCGGCGTAATTGAAGTTGGCAATTCCTGCAAAATAAGAGGCGTGCATTAATGAACCTTGATAATCATCAATTCCAGCGAAACCTGCTGGATTCCAGTAAATTGCATTCACATTATTGGTAGTTGCAACTACAGCTTTACTCATTCCCAAAGCAGCAGCATCTAATCCAATTGTAAGAAATTCGTTGGAATAATTTCTAAAAGCTTGTGCTTTTAAAAACAGTGGTGTAATCAATAAAAAAAGTAAAAATTTGTATTTCAAGGACATCAATAATTTTAAAACAAATATCTAAAAACCTAGTAAAATAAAAGTCTATTTTATCAGATATTGTTTACAAAATTGGAATTTGGATATTTTCTTTTATAAATCGTATAATTCGTTTTTCTAACCAAGTATTTTCTTTGGGTTTAAAAGATGACATAAATCCAACGTGACCACCATAATTAGGCATTTCCAAGAAAAAAAACTCCGAATTTTGTGCTTCATCAATTGGATAACATTCTTTGGACAAAAAGGTATCATCTTTAGCATTGATTAATAAAGTTGGTTTTTTAATCAAAGGTATTAATGGTTTTGAACTCGCTTTTTTCCAGTAATCTTCAGGACTTTCAAACCCAAAAACTGGAACGGTGTATAAATGTTCTAAATGTTTGAATTTTGTAGCTTTGAATAATTTTTCTTTATCTAATTGAAATTCGGGAAATTTGTATACTTTTTCTAAGACCTTTGTTTTCATGGTTTTAAAAAAAACTTCGAGGTATAATTTGTTTTTTAATTTGTCCATTTCTTTTTCAGCACTTGCAATGTCAATTGGAACAGAAACAGCAATGCCGCCTTTAATAATTGGTGAGATTTTGTCATTTTTTTCGCCTAAATATTTCAAGGTTAGATTTCCTCCCAAACTAAATCCAATAATTACGATATTCTTATAGTCATAATGATTTAATAAATGATTTACGACAAAATTAACATCTTCTGTTTTTCCACTATGATAGGTTGATAAAAGTAAATTATCTTCACCACTGCAACTTCTCAAATTAAAACAAACTGTATCTAAACCTTTTTCATTCAGGTGATTGGTTGTTGAAGTCATATATTTTGATTCAGAGCTTCCTTCCAAACCATGAATTAATAAAACCAAAGTTTCAGAGCCAACCAAAGAAAAATCCAAATCAATAAAATCAAAATCCCAAGTTGTGATTCTTTTTCTGGAAAAAGTAGCAACATCTTTCATAAAAAGAGGTCTATACATCGTGTTAAAATGACTATTTCTGAAAGGAATTGTCGGTAAAAAATCAGATGTAAAAACGGGCATATGACGTATTTTCTACAAATATGACAAAAATTTAACGAAAACGCAAAATCGCTTTCATTAGTTTTCTTATTTTAGCTTTAAATTAAAATCACCAAATGAATATAAAATCACACATTCCAAATTTATTTACGTTAGCAAATCTTTTTTCTGGAACTATTGCAGCAATGCACGCAGTTTTAGGACATTATGAATTGACGGCAATTTTTGTAGTTATTGGAATTTTTTTTGATTTTTTAGACGGATTTATTGCAAGATTATTGGGAGTTTCTGGCGAACTTGGTAAGCAATTAGACTCACTTGCAGATGTTGTGACAAGTGGTTTAGTTCCGGGTTTATTAATGTTTTTATTAATTAAAAACAACGTTATAAATGGAAGTAATGTTGAAATGAAAATTGCTTTTGGACAGTTTGAACCAGATTTTGGATACCTGCCATATATTGCTTTTTTATTGACAATTGCTGCAGGATATCGTTTGGCAAAATTTAATTTAGATACCAGACAATCAGATTCTTTTATTGGTATGCCAACTCCAGCAATGAGTTTGTTTATCATTTCATTGCCATTAATTTATCAATTCACAGAAATTGAAGTATTAAGAGATATGTTATTGAATAACAATTATTTAATCGGAATTACAGTAGTATTAAGTATTTTAATGAATGTGGAACTTCCTCTATTTTCATTAAAATTTAAAGATTTTTCAATCAAGAAGAATTTTGTCAAATACTTATTTTTAATAGTTTCTATTGTGATGATTTACTTTTTGAAATACCCAGCAGTTCCATTGATTATTATTTTTTATGTGCTTTTATCAATAGTAGTAAATTTGTTTAAAAAAAATTAAAAAGCCCGTTTCTTTTTTAGTTCAAAATCTTTTCCAAGATACACTTTCCGAACCATTTCATCAGTAGCTAATTCCTCTGGAGTTCCTTCTTTTAGAATGGTTCCATTATACATTAAATAGGTTTTGTCTGTGATTGCAAGGGTTGCTTGGACATCATGATCAGTAATTAAAATACCAATATTTCTGTCTTTTAAATGTGCAACAATACTTTGAATATCTTCGACAGCAATTGGATCAACTCCTGCAAAGGGTTCATCTAGCAAAATAAAATTTGGGTCTGAAGCCAAACAACGAGCAATTTCAGTTCTTCGTCTTTCACCACCAGAAAGTAAATCTCCACGATTTTTTCGAACATGACCAATATTAAACTCCTCAATCAATGTTTCCATTTTGAGTTTCTGATCTTTTTGAGATAATTTTGTGAATTGCAGCACGGATAAAATATTATCTTCTACAGAAAGCTTTCTAAAAATAGATGCTTCTTGTGCTAAATACCCAATTCCTTTTTGAGCACGTCTATACATTGCATTATAAGTAATTTCTTCATCATTCAAGAAAATATGACCTTCATTTGGTTTTATCATCCCAACAATCATATAAAAAGAAGTAGTTTTTCCAGCTCCATTTGGGCCCAATAAACCAATGATTTCTCCTTGTTTTACCTCCAAAGAAATATTATCAACTACTTTTCTATTTCCATAGATTTTTTGGATATTTTCGGTTCTAAGAATCATTTTTTATAAAATGGATTGTATTAATAAATATGAAATTACTTTATGATTTTTAATTCTTACTATATACTTTTTGATATAAAAATTAATTTTTGCTTTCTAAAGCTTCCCAAAACTCGACAGCTCTTCGCAAATGAGGAATTACGATTGTGCCACCAACTAGGGTTGCAATTGACATGGTTTCCATCATTTCTTCTTTTGTAACTCCGTTTTTGTGGGCAGTTTCTAGATGATATGCAATGCAATCATCACAACGTAAAACAGCTGACGCCACCAAACCCAATAATTCTTTTGTTTTTACAGATAAATGACCTTCAGTGTAAGTATTGGTATCAATATTGAAAATTCTTTTGATTACTTTATTGTCAATTGCCAAAATTTTCTCGTTCATTTTTTCACGATAATCATTAAACTCTTTTACTTTTTTATGCATCTTTTAATTGATTTTTTATAACTCTACTTGAAACTATAATTCCAATTTCATACAAAATCATAATTGGAATGGATACAATAATTTGACTTGCAATATCCGGAGGTGTAATAATTGCGGCAATAATCAATACAATTACTAAAGACTGTTTTCTATATTTTTTTAAAAATTCAGGGGTTAAAAGTCCGATTTTTGTTAAAAAATAAATCACAAGTGGCAATTCGAAAATGATAGAAACTCCAATTAATAAATTGGTTACCAAGCTTATATGAGATTGTAATGTGAAACTATTTACTATGTTGTCAGAAATTTGAAAGTTGTATAAAAAATGAATTGAAATTGGCGCAATCACGAAAAAACTAAACCAAACTCCAATAAAAAATAATAATGAAGCGATAAAAATAAAACCTCTTGACTGTTTGATTTCTTTCTCAGTCAATCCTGGAGCCACAAATTGCCATATTTCCCATAATAAATAAGGAAATGAAACAATAATTCCTAATATAATAGAAGACCAAAGTGAATTCATTAACTGGGAAGTTACCTCAATACTTTGCAATTTTTTATCTGAAAAAGAAACATGGCAAAAATCGCTATCCAAATCAAAGAAATTGAAAAAGTCGCAAAAAACTTGGTATGTTATAAAATCTGATTGAATGTGAGCCAATAAAAAATAATCATAAACTTTTTCAGAATAAACGAAAAATGCAATTGCTAAGATAATCACAACAGCAGCACTTCTTACCAAGTGCCATCTTAACTCTTCTAAATGTCCTAAAAAAGACATTTCTTTTTTTTTCAAAGCCATTAAAATATTCCTTCTTTAATTAAATCATGTAAATGTACAACCCCTATATAATTATGTTCAATATCTGTGACTAAAATTTGAGTGATACTGTTTTGCTCTAAACGTTTCAAAGCTTCAATTGCCATGGAATCTTCACGAATTGTTTTCGGATTTTTGCTCATAATATCTTTTGCTTTTAAATGATTGATTTCAGTAGATTTTGTAAGCATTCTTCGGATATCACCATCTGTAATAATTCCTAAAATTTTGTTGTTTTCAACCACTGCAGTTACTCCCAATCTCTTTTTTGAAATCTCGACAATTACCTTTACAATTGAATCATTTTCAGATACTTTTGGTAATTCGTTGTTTTTTATCAAATCAGCAACTCTCAAATACAAACGTTTTCCTAAAGCACCTCCAGGATGATATTTTGCGAAATCTGAACTTGAAAATCCTTTGAGTTCTAAAAGGCAAACAGCCAATGCATCTCCCATTACTAATTGAGCAGTTGTACTTGTTGTTGGCGCTAAATTGTTAGGACAAGCCTCTTTTTCAATAAAAGTATTTAGCGTATAATCTGCATTTTTTCCAAGGAATGAGTCGATATTTCCTGTAATTGCGATGATTTTATTACCATAATTTCGGATTAATGGAACCAATACTTTTATTTCAGGAGTATTGCCACTTTTTGAAATACAAATTACAATGTCATTTTCTAAAACACTTCCTAAATCGCCATGAATGGCATCTGCTGCATGCATAAAAATAGCTGGAGTTCCAGTAGAGTTAAAGGTTGCAACGATTTTTGTTGCAATATTTGCACTTTTTCCAATGCCAGTTACAATTACTCTTCCTTTTGATTGAAAGATAAATTTTACAGCATTTTCAAAATTTGTATCAATATAATTTGCTAGATTAGCTATTGCATTACTTTCATTAAGAATTGTATTTTTTGCAGTTTCTATTATATTGGAAATATCTTTCAAAAGTTATGTTTTTATCTAAAAAAAAATGTTATATCTTTATATAATGGTAATAAGCAAATTTACTACAAAAAAGTAATATCAAAAAAATATAGTAAAAGGTTTTAATTTTCGAACCATTAATAAAAGAAAATTTAGAGATATGGATTTATACAGTCCTCTTAAAAAGTATTTTGGATTCAATAAGTTTAAAGGATTACAAGAAAAAGTCATAGAAAGTATTGTTAATAATAAAAATACTTTCGTTATTATGCCAACAGGAGGAGGAAAATCTCTTTGTTATCAATTACCAGCTTTAATGACTGAAGGAACTGCAATCGTAGTTTCGCCATTAATTGCCTTAATGAAAAATCAAGTTGATGCGATTAGAGGAATTTCTGATCATAATGGTGTTGCGCATGTTTTAAATTCGTCATTAAACAAAACAGAAATAAATCAGGTAAAAGAAGATATTTTAAGTGGTATTACAAAATTATTGTATGTTGCTCCAGAATCTTTGATTAAGGAAGAATATATGACTTTTTTGCAATCTCAAAAAATATCTTTTGTTGCGATTGATGAAGCTCATTGTATTTCTGAATGGGGACACGATTTTAGACCAGAATATAGAAATTTAAAAAATATCATTAAAAGAATTGACAATGTTCCAGTAATTTGTTTGACAGCAACTGCCACTGAAAAAGTACAAGAAGATATTATAAAAACTCTTGGAATTACAGATGCTACTTGTTTTAAAGCCTCATTTAACAGACCCAATTTATTTTATGAGGTTCGTCCAAAAACGAAAGATATTGAAAAAGACATTATTCGTTTTGTAAAACAGCGAGCTGGAAAATCAGGAATCATTTATTGTTTAAGTAGAAAAAAAGTGGAAGAAATTGCACAAATTCTTCAAGTTAACGGTGTAAAAGCGGTTCCATACCACGCAGGTTTAGACGCAAAAACAAGGGTAAAACATCAAGATATGTTTTTGATGGAAGATTGTGATGTTGTTGTTGCAACCATTGCATTTGGAATGGGAATTGACAAACCTGATGTTCGATTTGTGATTCATCACGACATTCCAAAATCACTAGAAAGTTATTATCAAGAAACTGGAAGAGCAGGACGTGATGATGGAGAAGGATATTGTTTGGCATTTTATTCTTATAAAGATATTGAAAAACTTGAAAAATTCATGGCAAGCAAACCAGTTGCAGAGCAAGAAATTGGACATGCATTGTTGCAAGAAGTAGTTGGTTATGCTGAAACTTCCATGAATAGAAGAAAATATTTGTTGCATTATTTTGGAGAAGATTTTGATGAAATAAATGGTGATGGAGCTGATATGGATGACAATTCGCGCAACCCAAAAAAAAAGCACGAAGCAAAAGAAGACGTTGCAAAACTACTAAAAGTGGTGAAAGAATCTTTGCAACAATATAAATCAAAAGAGATTGTAAATATTATGGTTGGTAAAGAAAATGCTTTGCTTACTTCTCATAGAACACATTTGCAAACGTATTTTGGAATCGGAAAAGACAAACCAGCTGCTTATTGGATGGCTTTGGTTCGTCAAATTTTAGTGGTTCATTATATCAGAAAAGAAATTGAACAATATGGTGTTGTAAAAATGGCTACTGAAGGAGAGGAATTTTTGAAAAAACCACTTTCATTTATGATGACCGAAGATCATTCATATAGTGAAGAAGATGATAATAATATCACTGTGAATTCTAATTCTTCAGGAGGTTCTGCTGATGAAGTTTTGGTAAAACAATTAAAAGATTTACGAAAAAAACTCTCAATAAAACTAGGAATTCCTCCTTTTGCGGTTTTTCAAGATCCATCTTTAGAAGACATGGCATTAAAATATCCAATAAATTTGGATGAATTATCAAAAGTTCATGGAGTAGGAGAAGGAAAAGCAAAAAAATTTGGAAAAGATTTTGTGAGGTTAATAGCTGATTATGTTGAAGAGAATGATATTTTAAGACCAGATGATTTAATTGTAAAAAGTACAGGTATCAACTCAGGTTTAAAATTATACATTATCCAAAATACTGATAGAAAATTGCCATTGGAAGATATATCAGATTCTAAAGGTTTAGAAATGAGTGAATTGATTAAGGAAATGGAAGCGATTATTTTTTCGGGAACTAAACTGAATATTGATTACGCTGTGGATGATTTGTTAGACGAAGATCAGCAAGAAGAAATTTACGATTACTTTATGGAAGCAAAATCAGACAAAATTCAAGATGCTTTAGATGAGTTTGATGGTGAATATGATGAAGACGAATTGCGATTAATGCGCATAAAATTTATCAATGAAGTTGCAAATTAAAAACTAGACCGTCACAAAAGTCAAGACAATTGCTAAAACTATCGCAATAAATTTCTGAATATTAAATTTATGATTTTCAGATCCTTCAAACAAAATAATTGTTGAAATATGAAGAAAAACACCGATAATTAAAGCTGTTATTTCTTTATTGTAGGCAACAAAAAAATCAATTTTATCTGATATAAAAACCCCTAAAGGTGTCATTAGTGTGAAAAATAATAAAAAGAAAATAATGGTTTTTTTTGCGAAATTGGCATGAATCAAATAAGTAGTTAATACAATTGCAATCGGTATTTTATGAACCATAATCGCCCATAATAAATTATCATTTGAATGCTCAATAGGCAATCCTTCAGAAAAAGCATGAATGCAAAGACTAATAAACAATAACATAGGAAATTTATTTTCGTGTCCTCGCAAATGAATGTGGCCATGTTCAGCACCTTTTGAAAACGATTCTAAAACTGATTGTAAAACAACACCAATCAAAATAAAAAGTCCCATTTTTTTTGCATCATTTTCAATAGTATACACTTCTGGAATTAGATGAAGTATCGTAATTGACAACAAATAGGAACCACTAAAAGCCAATAAAAGACGCACTATTTTTTTTGGTAGCTTTAAGAAAATTACCAATAATGTACCAAATAAAACAGAAAAAATTAAGATAATGTATGTCATTTTGCTACTAAAATTAATCTTTTAGAATGTTTTTCATCAAAAGGATGTAACTGATAATCACCAAAAATATGCACTATTTTCAGACCAACTTTTTCAAAGAAGGATTTTATTTTTTTGACATCTAAATATTTTACTTTTTCTGTAAAAAAATGTGTTTCTTCATCTGAAATAAAAGAAATATATTTCAAAATAAATCCGTCAATAATTTCTCTTTTAAGATGAAATTCAATGTTTTCGACAATTTTTATTTCCTCAGAAACCAGAGTGGATTTAACAAAATCTGCATTTAAAAAATCAAACACAAAAAAACCATCTTCTTTTAAACAGTTTTTGATGTTCTGCAAAACCAAAATGTCTTCTTTATCCTCCTTGAAATAGCCAAAACTAGTAAATAAATTAAACACGGCATCATATTTTTTATGAAGTGGTTCACGCATATCTTGTACGATAAATTTCAAGTTCTCATTTTCGAAATTTTTTGCATGTTGAATGCTATTTTCAGATAAATCTGCACCAATTACTTTAAATCCTAAAGAATTTAAAAAAACGGAATGACGACCTTTTCCACAAGGCAAATCAAGAAGAGTAGCATTTTTTGGAAGTGATAAAAATTCAGTAATTTTTTTTATAAACTGCTGAGCCTCATTATCATTTCTGTCTTTATACAAAATGTGATAATAAGGCGTATTAAACCAGTCTGTAAACCAATCTTTTGTTTTCATAGGTGGATTGATGATGTAAAAGTAACCAAAACTTATTGTAGAAAAAATGAAATATTGTTTTTATGAAATTCTGATGGTATAAAATGTATTTTTGTAACGAAATTTATAAATATGAGTACTGATTTTAAAATGGTTGCTACCACAATTTTTGGACTGGAAGGTGTCTTGGCGAATGAGTTGACAAACCTCGGTGCTCAAGATGTTGAAGAAGGAGTAAGAAGTGTTTCTTTTAAGGGGGATACTGGTTTTATGTATAAAGCAAATATTGCTTTAAGAACGGCTATCCGTATTTTGAAACCTATAAAAGTCACTAAAATCTATGACGAAGAGGATTTATATAATGCCATGAAAAAGATAAAATGGGAAAATTATTTAGATGTTGATGGCACTTTTTCAATAGGTGCAGTAGTAAATTCACCTAATTTCACAAATAATTCTCATTACATTTCTTTAAAATCAAAAGATGCCATTGCAGATTATTTTCGTGATAAATTTCAAAAAAGACCAAATGTAGATTTAGATTATCCTGATTTGAAAATTCACGTGCACATTCAGAAAGATTTATTGACAATTTCGTTGGATTCTTCTGGAGATTCTTTGCATAAAAGAGGATACAGAACAGCTACTAATATTGCACCAATCAACGAAGTTTTGGCTGCTGGTATGATTTTATTATCAGGTTATATTGGTGATGAAAATTTTATTGATCCTATGTGTGGTTCAGGAACCATTTTGATCGAAGCGTGTATGATTGCGAATAATATCCCAGCAAATATCAATAGAAAACATTTTGCTTTTGAGAGTTGGAAAGATTATGATGAGGAATTATATTTCACAATTCAAGATGCATTATTAAAAAAAATACGCAGTTCACATTTCAAAATTATGGGTTTTGACAAAGCACCTTCAGCTATTGTTAAAGCGAAACAAAACGTGATTTCTGCGAATTTAGAGGAGTTTATTGGGGTGCATCATGTCAATTTTTTCAATTCTAAAAAAGAAGTTTTTGGAAATACAACAATTTTATTCAATCCACCTTATGGAGAGCGTTTAAACGTTGATTTGATTGAGTTTTACAAGAAAATAGGAGATACTTTAAAACACAATTATCCAGGTTCAACAGCTTGGCTAATTACGTCTAATGTTGAAGCGCTAAAACATGTGGGATTAAAAACTTCACGAAGAATACCTCTAAAAAATGGAGATTTAGATTGTAAATTAGTAAAGTATGACTTGTATGAAGGCTCAAAAAAAGCAGTTAAAAATCAATTTCCTTCTGAATAATCTTCAAAAATCAAATAACAATTTTTTTGAATATTCGTTAAGTGTCATAATCCTGCAATATTAGCAATAACAAATCTTTCAAAGATTTTTTCTCCAAAACACCTTCGATTAAGTTTATATACAAAATCATTAAGATAGAGCTGTAAGTATTTACCCTTATTTTATGATAATTACCTAGTTAATTTTTTTGACATTGCTGATAAATATATGCGCCCATTTCAAGGTTTGATTGTTAGATTCTTTGGTTGATTTCTCTGTGATATGCAATTCCATAAAATTAGCTTTATCAACATATAATATACTTTTATTTGTAAACAATACTTTTTTCATCCAATGAATATTCTATTGCATGATCAACTCAACTAGATTTATGAGTTTCTAGCACTTTGGCTTTAAAATAACGAATGTGGTTTGATTTTTTGTTTATATTTAAAATTTCTAACAGCAAACTCTCTGCCATAACTCCAACTTTTTGCTTGCCAGCTGCCCCTTGGCCTATAATACATTTTTTATTGTTCTATTTCTGAAGACTCAACTTTAAAATAATCCTCATCCATTTCAATCATTCCCTCTAGGGTATATTGGTCATGACATTTTCCCGTTGTTCTGCGCAGTGAATCATAGCTCATAAAAGCTTATAGCGCTTTAAACCTAATTGACGTTGCATCTCTTTTGCAGAAAAGCCTTTCTTTGAAGTACTCATTAAAAACATAGTACGAGTCCAAACTAAAAAGGAAAGAATAAAACTTTGCATAATAATGCCGCTTCGCTATGAAGTGCGGCTTCGAAAAGACTTACATTCACAACTCCAAAAACTCTTTATCCAGTAAATGCTGGTTGTGACCACAACGATGGTAAAGAACACAAGTTTCGTCTCTCTGTTCCTTAAAAATAGGCCTACAAGTCTGTTCTCCTAAAAAATGTACTGTAACTGTGAAAAAATCCCTTTAATAATTATTTTTAAAAAATAACTTACAGCTTATTGGTATTTTTAATATGAAATTAGTTTTAATTTTATAATTTTAAAACAGTTCAAAAAACTAAATTTTAAGTAGATTTGAATTTAATTTTAAATAAATTGACAAGCAATTCATTTATAGACGTTATTTTACCCATATCAATTCAAAAAGCTTATACGTATTCAGTAACAAATGAAGAAGCTGCTTTTTTGAAAAAAGGAATGCGCGTGGCAGTTTCTTTTGGAAAAAATAAAATCTATACAGGACTTGTTTTTAATATCCATCAAGATCCTCCAACTTTATACGAATCCAAAGATATTGAGCAAATTTTAGATGAAACACCCATAATCACCAAAATTCAGCTCAAACATTGGGAATGGATTTCGTCATATTATATGTGTTCTCTGGGAGAAGTCTACAAAGCAGCTTTGCCCTCAGCACTTTTACTGGAAAGTGAAACTATTGTGTTTAAAAACCAGGCTTTTACAGAAGAGGATATTTTGGAAGATGAAGAATTTCTGATTTTTGAAGCTCTTCAACATCAATCTCAATTGACAATTCATCAAATTTCAGATATTTTAGGAAAGAAAAAAGTGATGCCTGTCATCAACCAAATGATTCGAAAATCGGTCATTTATCTTAAGGAAGAGATTTATGAACAATACAAACCCAAAGTTGAAAAATATGTTCGTTTGCATACTCAATATACTTCTGATGAATCTTTAGAAAAATTAGTGTCTGAATTGTCAAATGCAAAAAAACAACATGCAGCAGTTTTAACATATTTTCAATTAAATAGTGCTAAAAAAGCAATCAAAGCAAAGGATTTAGAAAAAAATGCAGGCATTTCATCCACAGTTTTAAAAGCTTTGGTTGGTAAAGATATTTTTGAATTTTACCACCTTCAAATCGATAGAATTTCATTTGACGGAACCTCAAATCCATTGAAAAATTTGAATGAATTTCAAGAAAATGCGCTTTCAGAAATCAAAACTTCTTTCCATGAAAATGACATTGTTTTACTCCATGGAATTACCAGTTCTGGAAAAACAGAAGTGTATACAAAATTGATTGATGAACAACTTCAAAAAGGAAAGCAAGTCCTTTTCTTATTACCTGAAATTGCCTTAACAACTCAAATTATTGTTCGTTTGCAACAATATTTCGGCAATCAAATTTCAGTTTTTCATTCCAAATATTCTATGAATGAACGAGTTGAAGTTTGGAACAATATGCTAGAAAACAAATCAAAAGCGCAAATTATTTTGGGTGCTCGTTCTGCAATTTTTCTGCCATTTTCCAATTTAGGATTGATTGTGGTGGATGAAGAACATGAAACTTCGTATAAGCAATTTGAGCCTTCTCCAAGATACAACGCAAGAGATGCAGCCATTGTTTTGGCAAAAATGCACCAAGCAAAAATTGTGTTGGGTTCAGCTACGCCATCTATTGAAAGTTACTTTAATGCGCAACAACATAAATATGGATTTGTAGAACTCAATAAACGTTTTGGCGAAGTGAAATTACCCAAAATTGAGTTGATTGATTTGAGAGAAAAACAACGAAAAAAACAACTCAAAGGTCATTTTACGGACACGCTTTTACAATACATTCAAGAAGCATTAGATTTAAAAGAACAAGTAATTTTATTTCAAAATAGGCGTGGTTTTTCGCCAGTTGTTGAATGCAAAACGTGTGGTTTTTCGCCTCAATGTCCCAATTGCGATGTGTCATTAACCTATCATAAATTCAAGCACGAATTGCGTTGTCATTATTGCAGTTATCAACGCGCAATGCCTAATAGTTGCGGGGCTTGCGGAAGCAATACTTTAGACACCAAAGGTTTTGGAACTGAGCAAATTGAGCTTGAATTGAAAGGGCTTTTTCCTGATTTTAAAATCGGAAGAATGGATTTAGATACCACTCGCGGCAAATTTGGATATCAAAAAATTATTGGTGCTTTTGAAGCGCGTGAAATTGATATTTTAGTGGGAACGCAAATGCTTTCAAAAGGGTTGGATTTTGACAATGTGTCTTTAGTCGGAATTTTAAATGCAGATACTATGCTCAATTTTCCTGATTTTAGAGCTTATGAACGCGCATATCAAATGATGGTTCAAGTTTCGGGACGTGCAGGAAGAGCACAAAAGCAAGGAAAAGTTGCCATTCAAACGTTTAATCCTAAGCATTCAATTTTGCAACAAGTGATGGAAACTAATTATGTTAGCATGTTTAAAGAACAGTTACAAGAACGTTGGCAATATCAGTATCCTCCTTATTTTCGTTTGATAAAAATCACTTTAAAACACAAAGATTACAACAAAGTTGATCAGGGCGTAAATTGGCTTTTCAAAGCGTTGCAATCTGTTTTTGGTGAACAAGTTTTAGGGCCAACTGCGCCTTCAGTTTCAAGAATTAGAAATCAACACATCAAAAATTTGGTGATTAAAATTCCGCCAAAACAATCCATTTCTGAAATAAAAAATCAATTGCAAAAAATCAGAAATACTTTTGAAGCTGTTAAGGAATTCAGGCCAATCCGTTTTGTGATAGATGTGGATGCTTATTAGTTTTTAGTTATTAGTTTTTAGAAAATAATTAATTGATTTACAAATTTTTACATTCATAAATTGCTACATTGTTAAATTATTTTTAATCTTTAGGCAACCTTTTTTATACTTCTGTCGTCTTTATATTTGTAAGAGGCCAAAAACCAAAAAATTATTGAAAATTATTACATTACATTATAGTTTTTTGGAAATTAAATCAACATAACGAATAATATCAAAAAATACAGCTCTTTAATAACGAACAATTTTTAAAACTCTATCCTTCTTTAAATAGGTTTTAACCAAGTGTTTTGCCAATTGTTTATTTTCAATTGTAGTTACTAATTTTCTAACAATTGACAAATTATTTTCTTGAAAAGCTAAGTTCGTGTGCCCAAAACCAACTATTTCATTGTTTTCAATCAAAATAATTCCGTGTTCTTCCAATTGTCTTCCTTTGTCAACAATTAAAAAATCTGAATGATTAAAATCTTCCTCAATAATTTTAAATATTTTTTTGAAATTGTATTTTGGAGACAATTTGTCCAATTCCAAATAATATTTAAGTTTAATGAAAAGCTCATTTCCAAAAGCATCAAACGAAATTGAGTTTGCATTTGTTTGAATTTTTAAAGCGCGTTTGGATGTTTTCATTAAAACTCGATTCAATTCGGATTTCATGTTTTTACTTCTGCCAATATAAATCACAGTTCCTTTTGCGTCATGAATGTAAAAAACGCCCAAATATTCTGGCATTTCTTCAATCATACTTTTTAGTTTTTCTTTTTTAATCTTTTTATCAAAGTATTTGATGGCTTTTTGAATGATAGTTTTTTGGGTATCTTTTTCAAGCAAAATTTTAAATAAATGAACTGTTGCTAAAGCATCTCCTGAGGCTCTGTGTCTATTTGCCATAGGAATTCCCAATGATTTAGTGAGTTTTCCTAAACTGTAAGAATTCTCTTCTTTGATCAATTCTTGACTCAATTCAACCGTACACAAAGTATTTCGTTGAAAATCATAACCCAGTCTATCAAATTCTGTTTTTAGAATTCTATAATCAAAACTTGCGTTATGAGCTACAATCGTGCAATTTTTAGTAATTTCAATGATGCGTTTTGCAACCTCAAAAAATTTTGGTGCATTTCGCAACATAGCATTATTGATACCTGTCAAACCTACAACAAATTCTTGGATGTCTTTTTCTGGATTTACAAGTGAAATAAATTGATCAACAACAGTATTTCCGTCAAATTTATAAATGGCTATTTCAGTGATTCCTTCTTCATTGAATTTTCCGCCAGTAGTTTCAATATCTATGATTGCATACAATTTACTTTTCTTTAAAAATCAAATTTAGAGAATATAATTTCTATGACCAAATATCGCGCTTCCAACTCGAATCATGTTACTGCCATTTTTGATAGCAATTTCATAATCTCCGCTCATTCCCATGGATAAAATTTCGAAAGATGGGTGTATGTTTTTCAATGCGACAAACAATTGTTTTAATGATGTAAATTCGTTTGAAATTTGTTGTTTGTCCTCAGTAAATGTTGCCATTCCCATCAAACCAACTATTGAAATATTTTCTAGTTTCGCAAATTCTTCGGATGTTAAAATAGTCTGAATTTCATCAAAAGGCAATCCAAATTTGGTTTCTTCATTCGCGATATCAGCTTGCAATAAGCAATTTATTTTTCTTTGGTGTCTTGCAGCTTGTTTATTGATTTCTATCAACGTTTTAAAACTATCAACTCCGTGAATCAAATCCACAAAGTGTGCCATATATTTCACTTTGTTACTCTGTAAATGGCCAATCATGTGCCACTGAATGTCTTTGGGCAAAGCATCGTATTTTTCAACCATTTCTTGCACTTTATTCTCTCCAAAAACACGTTGACCAGCATCATAAGCTTCTTGCAAATCTGAAATTGGTTTTGTTTTAGAAACAGCCACTAAAGTCACGTTTTCAGGAATTTTTTTCTTAAAATTAACTATATTTTCTTTTATCATAAACTAATTTTAAAAGTTTAAAAGTTTCAAGCTTAAAAGTTCATAGCCAAAAATAACCAACTAATTTTTCAACAAATGAATAATTTGTGTTGCCAATGCTATTCCAATACGTTCTTGTGCTTCCAAAGTTGCGCCACCAATATGAGGGCTCAAAGAAACTTCAGCATTCATCAAAATTTGGATTTCAGGAGTTGGCTCGCTTTCAAAAACGTCCAAACCAGCAAATTGTACTTTACCATTTTCTATAGCATTAATCAAATCTACCTCGTTCAAAACACCACCTCTTGCTGTGTTGACAATGCCAACGCCGTTTTTCATTTTATTGAATTCGTTTTCGGTTAAAGTATAATTTTCTTGAGCAGGAATGTGCAAAGTAATAAAATCAGCAGTTGTTAATAGCGTTTCTAAAGGTTGTGTTTCAATAGTAAACGATATTTTTTGATGATTGAAAAAAGTTAGTTCGATAATTGCTTTTTTGATTTCGGTATCAGTTGCAATCACATGCATTCCCAAACCCATCGCAATTTTTGCTACTTCTTGACCAATACTGCCAAATCCAATGATTCCCAAAGTTTTTCCTCGTAATTCAATACCCTGAGAAAATGCTTTTTTCAATTCATTGAAACGAGTATCACCTTCCAAAGGCATTTCTCTGTTTGATGCAGGTAAAAAACGTGCCATCCCAAATAAATGAGCAAAAACCAATTCTGCCACAGAATTTGAAGATACTTTTGGAGTGTTTATCACATGCAATCCACGATCAATCGCAAATTCAACATCAATATTATCCATACCAACACCACCTCTCCCAATCAACTTCAAACTTGGGCAAGCCTCAATCAAATCTTGTGAAACTTTGGTAGCACTTCTCACCAAAAGTCCGACAATTTGCTCTTCGTTGATAAATTTTTCTAATTGATTTTGAGCTACTCTCATAACGATTACGGAAAACCCGTTTTTCTCTAACAAGGCAATTCCACTTTTTGAAATGCCATCATTCGCTAATATTTTCATTCTATCTTAACCTTCCCAAAGAGAAGGAGTTTTTTTTATTTTAAGAATCTAACCTCTAAGCTCCAACTCCTGCATCACATCAACCAACGCCTGAACACTATACAATGGCAACGCATTATACATACTCGCTCTATAACCACCCACACTTCTGTGACCGTTCAAACCACTAATTCCTGCTTCTTTTAAAAGTGTTTCAAAATTGGATTTTAATGTTTTGTCAACTAAATTAAAAGTTGCATTCATCACACTTCTGTCTTCTTTAGCAGCAAATCCAACAAAAAGAGGATTTCTGTCAATTTCGTCATATATCAAAGCTGCTTTTTGATTGTTTACAGTTTCAATAAACGGAATTCCGCCTAAATCTTTTAACCATTCCAATGTCAACATTGAAACATACACTGGAAAAACGGGAGGAGTATTGTACATGCTTTCTTTACTAATATGAACTTTGTAATCTAAAATTGATGGAATTACTCTTGAAATTTTCCCTAAAATTTCTTCTTTTACAATCACCAAAGTAGTGCCTGCAGGACCCATATTTTTTTGTGCGCCCGCATAAATCAAATCAAATTTTGAGAAGTCTAATTTACGAGAAAAAATATCAGAACTCATGTCACAGACCAGTGGAATATCAGTTGTTGGAAATTTTTTTATCTGGGTTCCAAAAATGGTATTGTTGCTTGTAACGTGAAAATAATTAATATCAGAAGGAATTGTATATTTTTTTGGTATATAATTGTATTTATTTGATTTAGAAGACGCTACTTCAACTATTTGTCCAAAGTTTTTTGCTTCTTTGATAGCATTGTTTGCCCAAGTTCCAGTATCTAAATAAGCCGCTTTTTTTTCTAGTAAATTATAAGCCACCATTAAAAATTGCATACTTGCACCACCTTGCAAATACAACGCTTGATAACCTTTGTTTTCCAAACCTAGTAATTCTAGAGCCAATGATCGTGCTTTGTCCATCACCGCTAAAAAAGGTTTACTTCTGTGCGAAATTTCGATCAAAGACAAGTTGTCATTGTTAAAATTAAGGACAGCTTGCGAAGCTTGCTCTAAAACTGATTGTGGTAAAATGCAGGGACCTGCGCTAAAATTGTGTACTTTCATATTCATCTATTTTTGATAAAAAAGTCAATGTATTGATGCCATCTGCATAATCCCATAATTGCGGAATTTGTGTTTTACCAAAAGGAATTTCATCTGGCAAAAAACCTTTAGAAACCACACATTGAATTTTATCTTTGTCTTGGTATAATTTTATTTTTAAATCTATTGGATTGTCATAATATTCATAAAAAACAGTCGCAATAGGAGAGGCGTAACTTTCATCTTCTTTGATCATCAGAAATCCGTTTTCTAACAAATCAAATTCGCTCATCAAATAAACTGCTTTGTTGTAATCGTAATTATTGGCGTATTTGGCATTATAAATCAGGTCTTTTTTGCCATAAATTCCATTAAAAAAATGATTGAAATCAAACTCTTTAGGAACATATAATTTGGAAACACTTCTGCACCCCAAACCAAAATACGTAAATATATCATCGGCTAAATTTTGAAAATCTTCTTCAGTTTCAGATCCTGTAATCACAGCAACTGAATTGCGACTTTTACGGATGACATTGGGTTTGTTACCAAAATAATATTCAAAATAACGCGCAGTATTGTTACTTCCTGTGGCAATAATTGCATCAAAATCGGTTAATTTTTGCTCAGTAAAAGTGATGCAACC
This sequence comes from Flavobacteriaceae bacterium UBA2540, assembly GCA_002340765.1. GTDB lineage: Bacteria > Bacteroidota > Bacteroidia > Flavobacteriales > Flavobacteriaceae > Polaribacter. The sequence goes on from DDMS01000016.1 coordinate 23,018, forward strand.
TTTCAAACTTGGCTCCACATATTCTAAATATTTCGATAAAAAAGGCAACAACTGCTTGTCGTTTGAAGATTGCTTAACCAACACATCATGTCCAGAAATCAAAACTGCTAAAAAATCGTGAAAACCTACCAAAGGAATGTTTCCGGCCATAATAATCGCTATTTTTTTAGGAAAAACTTTTTTCAGATTTCCCTTGGAAATCCAAGTTTCTAAATTTGATTTTGTAAGTGCAGCAGCCCAATTTTCAATAGCAAACAATAAATTTTCTTTGGTAAACCAAGAATTGTGCTCTTGCGCAAGTGTCAATTGATGTTGAAAACCATCAAAAAATAATTCATTAAAAGCGATATTCGTTCCTTTAGAAATGCTTTTTCTTGAAAATTGTCCTAAGAAAATTCCCAATTTGTTAAAAGCGTCCAATCTGCTTTTTATTAACTCCATTTAATTTGTTTCTAATTATTTTTGGGTTTATTTTTGCATGCAAAGTTACACAAACTATAAGAAATAAACGATGGCAATTATAATAACTGACGAATGTATAAATTGTGGTGCCTGTGAACCAGAATGCCCAAATACAGCAATATACGAAGGTGCGCAAGATTGGAAATATAAAGAAGGAACAAATTTAAAAGGCAACGTAATTCTTCCGAATGGAAAAAAGGTAAATGCAGATACTGACAATGAGCCAGTTTCTGACGATATATATTTTATTGTTGCAGACAAATGCACAGAATGCAAAGGGTTTCATGACGAGCCACAATGTGCGGCTGTTTGTCCTGTAGATTGTTGCGTTCCTGATGGCAATCATGTTGAAACCGAAGAAGAATTGTTGGAAAAACAAAAATTTATGCACGAAAGCTAAATAGCTTATAATCACAACTAACAATCCCGATTTTTATCGGGATTTTTTTTTCGCATCATTCTTTAAAAATCAACTATATTTGCACCGCTTAAAAACGAAACCATGAAAGCCGGAATTGTAGGACTACCAAACGTAGGAAAATCAACCTTATTTAATTGTTTATCAAACGCAAAAGCGCAAAGTGCGAACTTTCCTTTTTGTACTATTGAACCAAATATTGGGGTGGTAAACGTGCCAGATACTCGTTTGGAAAAATTAGAAGAACTCGTAAATCCTGAGCGTGTAGTGCCAGCAAATGTCGAAATTGTTGACATTGCAGGTTTGGTAAAAGGTGCAAGCAAAGGAGAAGGTTTGGGAAATCAGTTTTTGGCAAATATCCGTGAAACAGACGCTATTTTGCATGTGTTGCGTTGTTTTGATAATGACAATATTATTCATGTGGATGGTTCTGTAAATCCGATTCGAGACAAAGAAACCATTGATATTGAGTTGCAATTGAAAGACTTAGAAACGGTTCAAAAGCGTTTAGAGCGTGTGAAAAGAACTGCAAAAACAGGAAATAAAGAAGCGCAAACAGAATTGGATATTTTGTTGAATGTAGAAAATACCTTGTTGCAAGGAGAATCTATCAGAGGAATTTCTTTTACAGAAGCAGACCTTGAATTTATCACACCTTTACAATTCATCACTGCAAAACCAGTAATGTATGTGTGTAATGTAGATGAAAATTCGGCAGTTTCTGGCAATAAATATGTTGATTTGGTCAAAGAAAATGTAGCCCAAGAAAATGCAGAAGTGATTGTTTTGGCAGTGGCTACTGAAGCTGACATTACTGAATTAGAAGATTATTCAGAGCGTCAATTATTTTTGGAAGATATTGGTTTGGCAGAAGCTGGCGTTGCAAGATTGATTAGAGCAGCCTATAAATTATTGAATTTACAAACCTATTTTACTGCAGGCGTAAAAGAAGTGCGTGCTTGGACAATTCCAATTGGAGCGACTGCACCTCAAGCTGCTGGTGTGATTCACTCAGATTTCGAAAAAGGGTTCATTAGAGCAGAAACCATTGCGTATGAAGATTATGTGAAATTCGGAAGTGAATCCAGGGTGAAAGAAGCAGGAAAAATGCGTGTTGAAGGCAAAGAATATATTGTAAAAGACGGAGATATCATGCATTTTAGATTCAATGTTTAAATCTATTTCTTTTTGAAAATAATTTAAAAATCTATGTTTTTCGA
>DDMS01000016.1:25297-45302 GCA_002340765.1 Flavobacteriaceae bacterium UBA2540
ATGCAAATCTTTGCTTCACAGTTATTTTAAAAGAAGTTTAGACCTTACAAACGATTGAAAGATGGTATCAATATGAATACTGTTTCTTTTATTAAAGGCAGTTAAGTAGCTATCATTTAACATAAGATTATCATTAATGTCTAGTTCACGTTTCCTTTTGATATCTAAAAATTGGGCAATAGCTCCCTTTTTTACGATGTTGCTATGTGGCTAAATAATGCCATGTTTTTTAAAACGAATGTTGTTTTAATTGCAACTAATGGGTTGTATTCAAAAAAGCATCAATAAATTATTAAGGATGGACGTTCAATAAAAAACAAGTTCTATACTATTAAAACTCCCTTTTCCCAAACTCACTTTCTGTAAATCTAGACTTATTTTTTCCTTTTTTAAGGGTGTACGTGAGGTTTACAGTCACCACATCTATTTCATAAATATAGTTGGTGGTGGTATAAAATTCGTTGGGTCTAAAAGTGGTAATGCGTTGTTCGTTAGTATTTAACAATCCCATGTCAATATTTTGCCATTGCAATGTTGCTGTCAATGAACCTTCTAAAAAAGACTTTTGAAAGGTCAAATTCGGAGAATAAAAACGCGAATCTTCTCCTTGAGCAGTAACTCTATCTGATAGATAATTGAACGTAAATTGCAAGGAGGCATTTTTCCAAAAAGCATAGGTACTGCTCAAATTAATGCCATAAACAGTGGCTTCAGAATTGACAGGTTTGTTGTCAAAAGAACCATTTATGGCATAATTATAAAGATTAAATCCAATAAAGTTTGACCAGTTTTCAGTGGGTTTCAATTGAGTTGAAAGTTCAATTCCTATTACATTTGCACGGCCAACATTCGAATAAATTCGATTCAAAATGGTGTCATTATACACCGTATTTACCCTATTTACCAAATTCTGAACATGACTGTAATAGGCAGTTGCAGCAATGTTATTGCCTTTTTTAAGTTTTTTGGTAAAACCAACTTCAACCAAATCAATAAATTCAGGCCTCAATTCAGGGTCACCTTGCTCCAACGTTTCTGAATGTTCACGTTCTGGAAATGGATTCATTTTAAATGTGGTGGTTCTTTCAATCCTTTTGCTATAAGCAGCTTTGATATTCGATTGGTCATCCAAAGCATATTGAACAGAGGCTGATGGAAATAGTTTTGCAAAATCATATTGAAAGCGTTCATCAATGGTATTCGCTTTGTCTTTTAAGTACAATGTTCTGTCCATGATTTCCAAACGCGTTCCAAAAGCATAGTCCCATTTTGCTGCTTTGCCTTTATATTGTCCATAAACAGCATGTATAATTCGTTTCAAATTCACTTCACTCGAAAATTCAGGCACCAATTGAAAAGCATCGTTAAAATTGGTGCGTCTTTCATAAACAAAATCTCCTGTATGATCCAAACTTCTGAATTGATACCCTGTTTCTAAAACACCATTTTTGAGAGGTAAAAAGCTATAATCTAGCTGCAAACGAACACCATGCAAAGGATTGTTGTTGGTGTTATATTCGTCTTGATATAATATAGTTTCCTCTGGAAAGCCCAAATTTTGATTCACAGTAGGGCCTCCTAAAAGTGTATATTCATACAATAATGATGCAGCAAATGTTGATTTGTTATCAAATATATGCTTGTAATCAATATTTCCCAATACCACATCACTTTTTCGTTCTCTCTTATTGTGATTGAAATATTGAAAAGTGTAAGCCCTATTACCACTATTCAAGGGAGCAATGGCGTGATTGTCAAAATAAACAATATCCGCCAAACGATTTGTACTTCGTTTTCCAGCAAAAAATCCTACAGAGAAATTGTTGTATTCATCAGGAGTATAATCAATCGTAAAACGTCCGTTAAAATTCGTTTCATCTGAACTTCGCTCACCTGTAGAAGGAAAAAATGTTTGTTTGTCGTTGATAATTGTAAATACCTCACCTTCACGTCTCCCACCCAAGTCATTTCGTTGAAAATTAACCCCAAAAGAGTAATTCCATGCCTTATTTTGAAGGTTATAAGTAGCATCAATTCCATATCGTTGATGCACTTTTTCATTGCTATACGTTTCAATAGAAGGCATGCCACCTCTTATATTGACTTGCCCAAATGCGCCATCAACAACACCTTTTTTTGTGATGATATTTAGAATCCCAGCTTTTCCTTCAGGATCATATTTTGCGGATGGAGCAGTAATCACTTCCACACGTTCAATAGCGTTTGCAGGCAATTGTGATAGGAGTGAAGTGGCATTTCCCTGAACAGGTTTTCCGTTTAACAAAACTACAAATCCCGAACTTCCACGCACACTAATTTCGCCCAAACCATCTACACTTATTGAAGGAATATTGCGAATTACATCAATTCCTGAACCTCCTTGAGCATTCTTAAATTTCTCAGCATCAAATACTTGACGGTCTATTTTATTGACCACGGTAGCTCGTTCACTTTCGATGACAACTTCGTTTAAACTCGTACCCAATGTGAGTGAAATTGTGCCTAAATCAACACTTGATTTTGAGTTTGAAATAGAAATCGTTTGGATGGTTTTTTCATTATAACCAATAAATGAGACTTTCAAAAAATAGGTATTTTTTGATAGCTTTGTAAACTCAAAATTTCCAAAAGTATCTGTGACAATGCCAGCAATCAACGATTTATTTTGTTGATTGTAAATTGCAACTGTTGCATATTCTAGAGGAGAATTGGTTTCATCAACTACTTTACCTTTGATTTGCGCAGAAGTGGCACTTATCAGAAAAATAGTTGTGATAAAAAGTAAAATGTGAACTTTTTTGAACATGATATTGTTTTGGGAGAATGAGAAGTTTACATAAACTTTAAATGGGCAAAAGCACATTCAAAAATTATTAAAAACAAATTTATATTATCCTTTATAAAAAGGTAATTTTACCACAATTGCAGGCATGGCATTTTTTCTAATTTGTACAAAGATTTCACTTCCAAGAGCAGCAAATTCTGATGAAACATACCCCATTCCAATACCTTTTCCCAAACTTGGGCTCATCGTTCCTGAAGTTACTTTTCCAATAACTGTTCCGTTTGCATCTAAAATTTCGTAATCGTGTCTTGGAATGCTTTTTTCAACCATTTCAAATGCGACCAATTTACGAGTGGGTTTATCTTCTTTATGTTTGGCCAATGCTTCGTGATTCACAAAATCTTTCGTGAATTTGGTAATCCAACCCAAACCAGCTTCAATAGGAGAGGTTGTGTCGTCAATATCATTTCCATACAAGCAATAGCCCATTTCTGTGCGCAATGTGTCTCTTGCAGCCAATCCAATTGGTTTGATTCCATACGATTTTCCTGCTTCAAAAACACGATGCCAGATTTGTTCAACTTCATTATTCTTACAATAGATTTCAAATCCACCTGCACCTGTATATCCTGTTGCAGAGATGATTACATGTTCAATTCCAGCAAAATCACCCACTTTGAATTTATAAAAAGGAATGCTTGACAAATCTATTGAAGATAAGGATTGCATAGCTTCCACAGCTTTTGGACCTTGAATAGCCAATAAAGAATAGTCATCAGAAAGATTGCGCAACGTAGCGCCAAAATTTTTGTTGTATGAAGAGATCCAATTCCAATCTTTGTCAATATTAGATGCATTTACTACCAACATATAGGTATTTTCTTTGATTTTATAGCAAATCAAATCATCTACAATTCCTCCATTTTCATTCGGAAAATAGCTGTATTGTGCATCACCAATGGCTAATTTTGAAGCATCATTCGAAGTTACTTTTTGAATCAAAGCCAACGCATGTTCTCCTTCTACCAAAAATTCACCCATATGACTAACGTCAAAAACACCGACAGATTCACGAACTGTGTGATGTTCTATTGTTACGCCCTCATATTGAACAGGCATGTTAAAACCTGCAAAAGGAACTATTTTTGCGCCTAATGCTTCATGAATTGAGTGTAATGCAATAGTTTTCATCTATAAAATTCTTTAATTTTTCGCTAAATTATTGAAAATAATACAGACTAAAGCCAATAATATTTTGTTAATTTTTTCAACCCGAAAAGAAATAATGTTACTTTTGAAACAGTAACCAAAAAAATACATTTATGAAGAGCTGGAATTTTACATTATTTTCATGTATTTTATTTGCTTTTAATACTTTAGCACAAGCTCCAATAGATTATTTATCAAAAGAGTTTCACAAAGAACGACGAGATATATTGCGTTCTAAAATGCCTAAAAATTCGGTGGCAGTTGTTTTTGCAAATCCTATAAGAAACAGAGCAAATGATGTTGATTTTATCTTTCATCAAAACCCAAACTTCTATTACTTAACTGGATACAGAGAACCAAATGCAGTATTGGTTTTGTTTTCAGAAAATCAAAAAGATGAAAAAGGAAATTCGTACAATGAAATTTTATATGTTCAAAAACGTGACCCAAGAGCAGAGCAATGGAATGGAAAACGTTTAGGAATTGAAGGAGCAAAATCAGAACTGGGATTTGCATTTACAAAGAGTGGAGAAGATTTTTTAGAGAACACTATTGATTTTAAAAAGTTTGAGAAGGTTTTCGTTGAGAAATTCAATGATGACTATCGCAATTTGAGTGATGCAGCTGATGTGTTTGATTTGGTGAAAAGTTTCAAGCAAAAAGCTGGCTACAATCCTGATATATTTTTATCGAGACCCAAAGAATATGTGTATTCAAATATTGCAGAAACTCCTGTAGAAAGCAGTGCAAATGTAATTGATATTATTGACAGACTGTCAAATCAATTTGAAGAAATTAAGGATGATGAACTTATAAAACAGTTTAAGACTGCTAAAACGAATGAGATGCGTAAAGATATCAAGCAAAAAATCAGTTTAGCATTGAAACCTAAAACCAATATTGACCTTACTTTTTTGGAAACAAACTTGGCAACAATGCGTGAAATTAAAACGGAAGCTGAAATAAAATTGATTACGAAAGCGGTGCGTATTTCTGCAATCGGTCAAATAGAAGTGATGAAAGCAATGAAGCCTTATCTATCAGAAACTGAATTGCAAGGAATTCATGAGTTTGTTTATAAAAAATATGGAGCAGAATATGAAGGGTATCCTTCTATTGTTGGCGCAGGTAATAATGGTTGTATTTTGCATTATGTTGAAAACAATCAAGCAAAAGTGGGTAATGACTTGGTTTTAATGGATTTAGGGGCAGAATACAGAGGTTTTACGGCGGATGTAACAAGAACAATTCCTGCAAATGGGAAGTTTACAACCGAGCAAAAAGCGATTTACGATTTGGTCTACAATGCGCAAGAAGCTGGTATTGTTTTATACACGATTGGAACCAGTATGCAAGCACCAAATCAAGCTGCCAGAAAAGTAATCAATGAAGGATTGTTTACATTGGGAATCATAAAATCTATTGATGAAAAACATAATTATTTTCCCCATGGAACTTCTCATCACATTGGTTTAGATGTTCATGACCCAGGAAATTATGTCAATTTTGAAGAGAACATGATTGTCACTATGGAGCCCGGAATATACATCCCTGAAGGAAGTCCTTGTGATAAAAAATGGTGGAGAATAGGCATCCGAATTGAAGATGATATTTTGGTGACAAAAAACGGTCCTATAAATTTATCAGCTGAAGCACCAAGAACAACTCAAGATATTGAAAAAATGATGGCAAAGGAATCAGTATTGGATGCTTTTATATTGCCTGACTTGGATAAATAATGGGAAAATCTGTAATTATTATAGGGGCAACTGGTTTGACAGGAGAAATTTTGTTGAAAAAACTGGTAGCAAATCCTGCTTACGAAACTATAAAATTATTTTCAAGAAGTCACTCAAAAGTTACGTCACCTAAAATTGTGGAGTTTATTGTTGATTTGCAAAATCCTGCGAGTTTTTCAAAAGATTTCACGGCAGATGAGGTTTTTTGTTGTATTGGGACAACTGCTGCAAAAACCAATGAAAAAGAGCAATACAAAGCTATTGATTTCGGAATTCCTTTAGGGGCAGCAACCTTGGCAAAACAAAACGGAATTCCCTCTTTTATAGTGGTTTCTGCTATGGGTGCCAATGCATCAAGTGCCGTTTTTTACAACAAAACAAAAGGGGAGATGGAACAAGCTATTTTAGCCCTGAACATTCAAAAAACGCATATACTTCGTCCTTCGTTAATTGGTGGAAATAGAACCGAATTTAGATTGGGGGAAAGAATTGCAAAAGTAGCAATGTATCTTCTGAATCCAATTTTTATTGGTGGCTTAGAAAAATACAAAATGATTTCTCCAGAAAAGATTGTAAATTGCATAATTACGCTAGCCAATAGTGATAATAAGCAAGTTATTTTTAGTTCTGATGAAATAGCAAATATTGGAAATTCACGAACCTAACATGAGTCAAGAACAAGTGAATAATCCTTTGCATAGCTTAAAATTAGCGACGATGTTAGAGCAATTGTATTTGAAATATGGCTGGGAAACTTTGGGAAAAACATTAAATTTAAAATGTTTTCAAAACAACCCAAATTTCAAATCGAGCTTAAAGTTTTTAAGAACGACACCCTGGGCAAGATCAAAAGTAGAAACTTTGTATTTGAAAACGATAGCGAATAAAAAGCTATGAACTAATAATTTCCAACACCAATTCTTTTGTTAACGGTTTTCCATTGGCAATTTTTTTGATGTTTTCAAAAGGAAATAAAAAGGCGCAACCATTTTTATATTCTGAGCAACCATAAGCCTTTTTTCCCTTTAAAATGTTTCCTTTTTGGCATTTGGGACAAAAAATTTTTTCAGAGTTACTTGTTTCTTTCTTGACAATTATTGCCTTTTTAAGTTCTAATTTTAATTGATAATTTTCATCAAAACGCAGCAAACCTTCAACAGTTTCTGTGCCTTTTTTAAATCCTGTGAGATTGGTTGTACAGCCCTTATCAAGCAAACGAATCAACTGATTTTCAGAAATTTTCTTTCCAAAAATTTCAAACGGAATGTTAAAATGACAGTTGTTTTTGTATTCAGAACAACCAAAAGCCGTTGACCCTTTGAGTAATTTTCCTTGTTTGCATTTCAGACATTTTTTTTCAATAAGTTGTTTGTCTTTTTTTTTATTTCGAGGACGTGAGGACGAAGTAATCTTTTTATTATTAGCAGATTGCTTCTCTTCGTTCGCAATGACTGTTGAATTTGATGAAATTCTTTTCACTGAATTGTTTGAACGCACTTCATAGACCAAATCATCAACCATTTTTTTCATATTACTGATGAAAGTACCTGCGTTGAATTCACCTCGTTCAATTTCTTTCAGATTCTTTTCCCATCTTCCCGTCAGTTCAGCTGATTTCAACAATTCATTGTCAATCAAATCAATCAAATCAATGCCTGTTTGTCTAGGAACCACCAATTTTTTTTGTCGTTCAATGTATTTTCGTTTAAATAAGGTTTCAATAATACTAGCTCTTGTTGAAGGCCTACCGATGCCATTTTCTTTCATTAATTCGCGCATTTCGTCATCATCTACTTGTTTTCCAGAAGTTTCCATGGCTCGCAACAAACTGGCTTCTGTGAAGTTTTTGGGAGGTTTGGTTTCTTTTTGTAAGAAAGAAGGTTCGTGTGGCCCTTTTTCTCCTTCAATAAATGTTGGTAAAATAGCGAGTTCGTTGATTTCTTTTTTAACAGCACTTTCTTCTTTTGCAAAAACAACTCTCCAACCTTGCGTAATGATTTCTTTTCCTGAAGTTTTAAAGGGAACTTCGGATGCTTTTCCAATAACAGCGGTATTGGCAACTTCCGAATCAGGATAAAAAACTGCAATAAATCTTCGGGTAATGCTGTCATAGACTTGTTGCTGATTGTATTGTAAATTCGTTTGAATGCCTGTGGGAATAATAGCATGATGGTCAGTAACTTTTTTATCATCAAAAACCCTTGTTGTTTTTTTGATTTTCTTTCCTAAAAGCGGTTGTGTCAATTCGATGTAATTAGTCAATTTTGACAAAATCCCACCCACTTTTAAATACAAATCATTGGGTAAAAAAGTAGTATCTACTCTTGGATAGGTGACAACTTTCATTTCATACAATTTCTGAACAATTTTTAAAGTATCATCTGCAGAAAATCCGAATTTATTGTTGCAGTGCACTTGTAAACCAGTTAAATCAAATAATTTTGGAGCATAATCTGTTCCTTTTTTTTTGATGACAGAAACAATTTCAAAATCTGCTTCTTTGACTTTATTTACCAAAATTTTTCCTTCTTCTTGATTTTGAAATCTTCCATCTTCATAATTGAACAAGGTATTTCTGAAAGTCGTTTGCAATTCCCAATAAGGTTGTGGCTTGAAATTAATGATTTCTTTATAACGATTGACCAACATTGCCAAAGTGGGTGTTTGCACACGTCCAATAGACAAAACTTGCTTATAACCACCATATTTTAAGGTATATAAGCGAGTTGCGTTCAAGCCCAACAACCAATCTCCAATCGCTCTTGAATAACCAGCATAATACAAATTATCGTATTTGTCTGAGGAAACCAAATTCTGAAATCCCTCTTTGATGGCTTCTTCCGTTAATGAAGATATCCAAAGGCGTTTTACTTCACCTTTATAATTGCATTGATTTAGTACCCAACGTTGAATCAATTCTCCTTCTTGTCCAGCATCCCCACAATTGATGACAATTTCGGCTTTATCAAACAAGGATTTAACAATATTAAATTGCTTTCTAATGCCAGGATCATCTGTAACTTTGATGTCAAAGCGATCTGGCAACATGGGTAAATTGTTCAAATCCCAATTTTTCCAATGAGGTTTGTAATCTTTGGGGTCTAAAAGTGTGCACAAATGTCCGAAAGTATAGGTAACTGCATATCCATTTCCTTCAAAATAGCCATCCCGTTTGGTGTTTGCTCCTAAAATTTGTGCAATTTCTTTGGCTACACTTGGTTTTTCGGCAATACAGACTTTCATGAATAGTTTTTAATTTGATGCAAGCTACTCAATTATTTTCTCAAATGCTAAACGTTTGTCTCCATAACTTGTCTGAATGGTGCCACAATATTGATATCCAAATTTTTTTACAAGGAATTGCATTCCATGATTGTCTTGATGTGTGTCAATCTTCAAACTTTGGATTTTTTCTTGTTTTAAAAAATCATGAAAATGATTGAAAACATATGCCGCAATGCCGTGTTTTCTAAATTCTTTGGCAGTTGCCAATCTATGAATAACGCCGTATTTTTCAGTTTCATCAATCAGCCAATTTCCTTCAATGACTTTGTAAGTAGGTTCTCCATTTATAGAAAACATTGTAGTTGCTACTATTTGGTATTCATCATTCAAAACTACATAACTTTCTTTATTATCAATATCATTTTCAATTTGTGTTTTGTTTGGATACCCATTTTGCCATTGGTCAATGTTCAGTGAACGAAGCATTACTTTTGCATCCGCAATAATTTTAATGATTCTAGGAATATCAGCAGTGATAGCATGTCTAATTTTCATAAAGTATTTGCATAAAAAAAACCAAGAAATTTCAGATAAAACAAATGAAATTTAGTGGCTAAAAATACTATTTTAATTTAAGCTGAAACAGTTTGTTTTGTCTCTTTTTTTGGAAGTTTCACCATTTCTTGATTGTGCAAAATATCTTGAATAGTTTGTCTTTTTCTGATCAAATAATCTTTACCATCAACAACCATTACTTCAGCAGGTAAATATCTTGAGTTGTAGTTGGATGCCATTGAAAAACAATAAGCACCTGCATTGTGAAAACACAATACATCTTCTTCTGAAATTTCTGCAATTCTTCTGTTTGATGCAAATGTGTCAGTTTCACAAATATATCCTACAACCGAATAATAACGATCTCTACCTTCAGGATTTGAAATATTAGTAATATGATGATACGCATCATACATCATTGGTCTTACCAAATGATTAAAACCACTATCAACATGTGCAAAAACAGTGGAGGTTGTTTGTTTTACAACATTCACTTTTGCTAAGAAATAACCAGCTTCTGACACTAAAAATTTCCCTGGTTCAAACATTAATGTGATATCTTTTCCATATTCAGTGCAAAATTCGTTGAATTTTTCTGTTAATTGAATTCCTAGTTGCTCAATATCTGTTGAAATATCATTGGGTTTATAAGGCACTTTAAAACCACTTCCAAAGTCGATAAAATCAATATTTTCGAACTGTTTTGCAACATCAAACAGAATATCTGTAGCACGTAAAAAAGTGTCAATATCCAATATATCAGAACCAGTGTGCATGTGAATTCCGTTTATATTCATACCAGTATTTTTTACAACACGTTTGATATGAGGAACTTGATGTATAGAAATTCCAAATTTAGAATCAATATGACCTACAGAAATTTTTGAATTCCCACCAGCCATAATATGTGGATTGATGCGAACACAAACAGGAATTTCAGGATGTTTTTGCCCAAACAATTCTAAAATCGATAAATTATCAATATTTATTTGTACACCAAATTTGGCAACTTCTTCAATTTCTTGTAAAGAAACGCCATTTGGTGTGTAAATAATTCTTTTAGGATCAATACCAGTTGTCAAGCAAAGTTCGACTTCTTGAATAGAAACAGTATCTAAACCAGCACCTAAATTTTTAAAAAACTTTAAAATATTGACATTAGAGAGTGCTTTTACAGCATAATTCAATTTTAAGTTTTTAACACCATTAAAAGCGGTTGTTAATCTATTATATTGAGAAGCAATAATTTCTGTATCATATACATACAAGGGACTTCTGTATTTTGTAGCCAATTTTAAAAGTTGTGTTTTTTCCACTTTTTTTTATAATTTTGAACTGCAAAAGTATATAATTTGTTAACTATTCCACGATTTGTTTTAAAATATAACAAATTGATTTATTTTGTGTTTTTTCTATGTCAAAAGGTCTTAAAATCCGTTGAAATTGTGTTGATAACTAATTAAGACAAGCATTTTTTTTAATAGGGTTAAATGGTATTTTAGCAGGTACTTCAAACAGTAAAAAGAACGAGATTTCATGAGTCAAGAAACGAAATATACAGAGGATAATATCAGGTCATTAGATTGGAAAGAGCACATCAGGATGCGCCCTGGAATGTATATCGGAAAATTGGGTGATGGTTCTTCTCCTGACGACGGAATTTACATTTTGTTGAAAGAAATTTTAGACAATTCGATTGACGAATATGTGATGGGTGTTGGAAAATCTATTGAAGTTTCTATTCAAGGAGAAAAAGTTACTGTGCGCGATTTTGGTCGTGGAATTCCTTTAGGAAAAGTAGTTGATGTGGTTTCAAAAATGAATACTGGAGGAAAATATGATTCAAAAGCGTTCAAAAAATCAGTAGGATTAAATGGTGTTGGAACTAAAGCTGTCAATGCACTTTCGTCTTTTTTTAAAGTTGAATCAACGCGTGATGGAAAATCTGCGTCAGCTGAATTTTCAAAAGGAGAATTAGAAAATCAAGAATTATTAGAAGAAACTTCTCGCAGAAAAGGAACCAAAGTTTCTTTCATTCCTGATGAAACTATTTTCAAAAAATACAAATTCAGAAATGAATATGTATCAAAAATGCTGAAAAATTATGTGTATTTAAATACTGGTTTGACGATTATTTTCAATGGTGAAAAATACTTTTCTGACAATGGTTTAAAAGATTTATTGGAGGATTATAACAGTAAAGATGACATGTTATATCCAATAATTCACTTAAAAGGACATGATATTGAAGTCGCAATTACACATAGTAAAACGCAATATTCTGAAGAATATCACTCGTTTGTAAATGGTCAAAATACCACTCAAGGCGGAACGCATTTGACATCATTTAGAGAAGCTTTTGTGAAAACCATCAGAGAATTTTATGGTAAGAACTTTGAATCTTCTGACGTTCGAAAATCAATTATTTCTGCAGTTGCAATTAAAGTTACTGAACCTGTTTTTGAAAGTCAAACAAAAACAAAATTAGGTTCTACAGATATGGGAGGAGATTTGCCCACAGTTAGAACTTTTATCAACGATTTTCTAAAGACACAATTAGACAATTATTTGCATAAAAGTCCAGATACTGCTGAAAGATTATTGCGCAAAATAATGCAAGCAGAAAGAGAAAGAAAAGAGCTTGCAGGAATTCGAAAATTGGCAAAAGATCGCGCAAAAAAATCGAGTTTACATAATAAAAAACTAAGAGATTGTAGGGTTCATTTGGGTGATATCAAACACGAAAATTATTTAGAATCCACCCTGTTTATTACTGAAGGTGATTCAGCTTCTGGATCCATTACAAAATCAAGAAATGTTAATACCCAAGCTGTTTTTAGCTTGAAAGGAAAGCCTTTAAATTCGTATGGATTGAGTAAAAAAATTGTCTATGAAAATGAGGAATTCAATCTTTTGCAAGCAGCATTAAATATCGAAGATGGTTTGGATGAATTGCGTTACAATAACATTGTGATTGCCACAGATGCTGACGTAGATGGCATGCACATTCGCTTACTGTTAATTACTTTTTTCTTGCAGTTTTTTCCTGAGTTGATCAAAGAAGGACATTTATATATTTTAGAAACGCCACTTTTTAGGGTGCGTGATAAAAAAGAGACAATTTATTGTTATTCTGAAGAAGAAAAACAAGTTGCCATGGAGAAATTGAGAGGAAAACCCGAAATTACTCGTTTTAAAGGTTTGGGTGAAATTTCGCCCAATGAATTTGTTCATTTTATTGGTGATGACATTCGTTTAGATCCTGTGATGTTGGATAAAGAAATGTCAATTGAGCAAATGTTGGAGTTTTATATGGGAAAAAATACGCCTGATAGACAAAAATTCATCATTGACAATTTGAAAGTGGAATTGGATATTGTAGAGGAAAATTAAAATTATGACCAACGAAATTTTCATTCCTGATGAAATTATTTCAAACAAAATCTATTTGATACGAAATCAAAATGTGATGATTGATAGAGATTTAGCGGAATTATATCAAATGGAAACAAAACAACTTAAGAGACAAGTTCGAAGAAATATTGTGAGATTTCCAAATGATTTCATGGTCGAATTGACAGTTCAAGAGCATCAAAATTTGAGGAGTCAATTTGGCACCTCAATTTGGGGAGGAACAAGATACGCTCCAATGGTTTTTACAGAGCATGGAGTTGCCATGTTTTCAAGTGTTTTGAAAAGTGAAAGAGCCATTGCTGTCAATATAAAAATGATTAGAATTTTTACAAAAATTGGTGAATATTTGACTGATAACTTCAGTGTTAGACTTAAAATTGAAGAAATTAAAAAGAAATTATCCAATCATTCAAAAAATATAGAACTGGTTTTCAATTATCTTGATGAATTAATTGACAAAAAACAACAACCAACACCAATAACAATTATTGGTTATAAAAAGAAATCATAAACTCAAATCGCCTAATTTTTTTTTAGATGAGTGACGAAATAAACGAACAAGACGAAATTATAAACTCAGAAGAATCAACAAATTCAGCTGTTTTTCAGGGTGATTCTCCGAACGAAGAAACCATTACCAAAGTTACAGGAATGTACAAAGAATGGTTTTTAGATTATGCTTCTTACGTAATTTTAGAGAGAGCTGTGCCTGCTTTGATGGATGGTTTGAAACCTGTTCAACGAAGAATTATGCATTCCATGAAAGATTTAGATGATGGTCGTTATAACAAAGTTGCCAATATAGTTGGTCATACTATGCAATATCATCCTCATGGAGATGCTTCAATTGCAGATGCAATGGTTCAAATTGCACAAAAAGAATTGCTCATTGATATGCAAGGAAATTGGGGAAATATTCTTACAGGAGACAGAGCCGCAGCTTCAAGATACATTGAAGCGCGTTTGTCAAAATTTGCCTTGGAAGTTGTTTTCAATCCAAAAACCACAAAATGGCAATCCTCCTATGATGGACGAAAAAAAGAGCCCATAAATCTTCCTGTAAAATTTCCATTATTGTTAGCACAAGGTGCTGAAGGAATTGCTGTTGGGCTATCTACCAAAATTTTGCCTCACAATTTTATTGAACTGATTGATGCATCAATCAAATATTTAAAAGGGAAAAGCTTTACGATTTTGCCTGATTTTTTAACTGGCGGAATTGCAGATTTTACAAATTATAATGATGGAAAACGTGGAGGAAAAGTGCGTGTGCGTGCAAAAATCTCTCAGTTTGACAAAAAAACATTGATAATTACTGAAATTCCTTTTGGTACAACAACTACAACGTTGATTGAAAGTATCATCAAAGCTAATGAAAAAGGAACCATCAAAATAAGAAAAATTGAGGACAATACAGCTGCTGAAGTAGAAATTGTATTGCATTTGCCACCCAATGTTTCACCTGATAAAACTATTGATGCTTTATATGCTTTTACAAGTTGCGAAAATTCAATTTCGCCTTTGTGTTGCATTATTGAAGACAACAAACCCTTGTTTGGTGGTGTTACTCAAATGCTAAAACATTCTACTGATAACACAGTTTTGCTCTTAAAACGTGAGCTGGAAATTCAGTTAGATGAATTGGAAGAACAATGGCATTTTGCTTCTTTGGAACGAATTTTTATTGAAAACAGAATTTATAGAGATATTGAGGAAGAGGAAACTTGGGAAGGAGTTATTGAAGCTATTGACAAAGGATTAAAACCACATATTGCATTTTTGAAAAGAGTAATTACTTTTGAGGATATTGAGCGTTTAACAGAAATCCGAATTAAGAAAATATCAAAATTCGATATCGACAAAGCAAAACAATTTATTGAAAGTTTGGAAGATAAAATTGCAGGTGTTAAACATCATTTAAACACTTTGATTGAATTTGCGATTGATTATTTCAAAAATTTAAAAGACAAATACGCAAAAGGAAAAGAACGCAAAACCGAAATCCGAATTTTTGATGATATTGAAGCTACAAAAGTTGCCATGAACAATGCAAAATTGTATGTAAATAGGACAGAGGGTTTTGTGGGAACTTCATTGAAAAAAGACGAATTTGTCACAGATTGTTCAAATATTGATGATATTATCGTTTTTAGAAAAGATGGAAAAATGATGGTCACAAAAGTAGATGCAAAAAACTTTGTTGGAAAAGATATTATTCATGTGGCTGTTTTCAAAAAGAAAGATAGAAGAACTGTTTATAATTTTATCTACAAAGATGGAAATCGCGGACCAAGTTACATGAAACGCTTCACGGTGACTGGTATTACACGAGATAAAGAATACGATTTAACCAATGGCAGCAAAGGTTCAGAGGTGTACTATTTTTCTGCAAATCCGAATGGAGAAGCTGAAGTTGTGACAATTAATTTGCGTTCTGTTGGAAGTATCAAAAAGCTGAAATGGGACATAGATTTTGCAGATTTAGCAATTAAAGGAAGAGATGTTCGTGGAAATACAATCACCAAATTCGCCATAAAAAGCATCGATTTCAAATCGGAAGGAGTTTCAACTTTAAAGCCAAGAAAAATTTGGTTTGATGACACAGTTCAGCGTTTAAATGTAGATGAAAGAGGAGAATTATTGGGTGAATTCAAAGCAGAAGATAAGTTGTTAATCATTACGCAAAATGGAAAAGCAAAAGCTGTAAAACCAGATTTAGCAATGCATTTTGAAGATGATATGATTATTTTAGAAAAATGGATACCTCAAAAACCAATTTCTGCAATTTATTTTGATGGCGAAAAAGAGCGCTATTTTGTGAAACGTTTTATGATTGAAACGCCTGAAAAAGAAGAACTTTTTATTTCTGACCATCCAAAATCGCAATTAGAAATTGTAGCAACAGATTATAGACCAATTGCTGAAGTATTTTTAACAAAAAGAAATTTAGAAAAAATTAAAGTAAATTTTGAAGAGTTTATTGCAGTAAAAGGGATTAAAGCTTTTGGAAATCAGTTAACTATAGAGAAAATTAAACAAGTTAATTTATTAGAACCTTTGCCTTTTGAAGAACCTGAAGAAGAAATTATTGAAGATATAGAAGTGGTAGATGAAGAAATTGTAGATGATATTTTGCCTTTAGAAATTCCAATTGTTGAAAAATCAACAGCAGATTTAAAAGAAGAAAAACCAATTATTAAGAAAAGAATTGAGAATAAAAAAAATGATAATGATAGTCAAATTAAACTATTTTAAAAAATGAAAATTAAATATTTCTTCTTATTACTTGCTATTTTGGGTGTTATTTACACTTGGTATTTCAATATTCAGTATTTTCAAAGTGTTGAAAATGCAACATTTACAAGTTTTATGAATGATGCACAAATCAATTTTGCAGGAAAATCTTTTGGTGCAGATTTAACCGTAGTTGTTTTTACGTTCTTTGTGTTTTTAGTTACAGAATCTTTGCGTTTAAAAATCAAGTTTTGGTGGGTTTTGATTCCACTGACATTTTTAGTTGCAGTTGCGTTTACTTTTCCACTTTTTTTATATTTCAGACAGCGAAAATTGGAGGAATTAAATCAATCAAACTAGCTTATTGCATTTTCTCAAAAAAAGTCAATTTATAATTAGGTAGCAATGCTGGATGTGTGATTTTTATTAAATCTTTCAAAACCAAATCAGGTCTTGTTGGCGCTAATTCATAATAAATAACGCCACCTGTTTTTCCTTTTTTTGTGGTTGGTGTGTAGATTTTATCTTTTTTAAATGCGGCAAATTCCGCATACAAAGCATTGCTTTTTAAAAGTTGTTCTTTTGACAAAAAATATCCTGGCGCAATCCAAAAATCAGCATTTTTTGCTTTCTCAAAAACACTTTCAAAACTTAAAGATAAACTTCCTTTTCCTTTTGAGGTTTTCCACAAATAGTCCAAATTTGCGTCTGCTAAAAACTGCGCAACGAAACTTTCACCAGCAGGCAAATTCCAAATATCTTTACTCATCACAGCTCCAGAAAAAACAGTGGATTTTTTGTCGGATTTTAAAGCGATTTGTTTGGTTTCCAGATATTCTTTTTCAATGGTTTTAAAAATGCTATCAGCCATTTTTTGTTTGTTGAACAACACCCCAAAAAACTGTATCCATTCTGCTCTTCCAAGTGGAGTTTCCTCCAACCAATCACCATTATAAATTACTGGAATTCCAGCTTTTTTAATGATTTCCAACGATTTATCAGTAGTTGAAACACTATAACCAACTACTAATTCAGGTTCTAAATCCAGCAAAGTTTCCGTATTTAAAAGCCCTTCTTTTCCAATTTCTTTGATAAATCCAGATGCAACCCTTTGTCTTGTTTTTTCAGAAGAAATAAAATTTGAACTTGGAAAACCAATAATGCTGCTTTCTTCTTGAAGCATTTCAATCATTGGAATGTGTGTTGTTGAAGTCACTACAATTTTTGAAATTGGAATTTGAATGTCATTTTTTGAAATCTTTTTTATTGAAAAAAAATAGTCAAATACTTCTGATGAATTTTGATAAGGAGCTTTGATAGTGATTTTTTGAATTTCTCCTATATTGCTAATTTGAAATCCTTTTGCGTATCTAATTTGAGAAGTGTTATTATCAGAAATGTGCTCTTTTTTATCAGTTTTACTGCACGAAATAATATTTAAAAAAATGGTAAAGAGACCTAAAAAAAATATTTTTTTCATATTTAAAACTTCAAATTTTTCAATTTTTTCTTATTGATTTATTTTTTTCGAAGGTATAAAAACTTCTTGAAAAATAAAGTTAATATCTCAATAATACTTCTATATTTGCAATGAATTTTGGTTTTGGTGCGAGATTCATTTTGTATCAAATTAAAAGGGAATCTGGTTAAAATCCAGAACTGTTCCCGCAACTGTAAGTTTTTGCTGAAATTTTTCAGCACCTTATTTTTTTAAGAATGTTATTAATTCTTAAACCACTGACATTTATTGTTGGGAAGGTCTAATAACATAAAATAAGTCAGGAGACCTGCCACTTTTCACGAGTTAAAAACTTTCGGGATAAAAGTTTATGTACCGTATTCATTATTTATTGTACAAAATAGTTTCCTGATTTATTGTTTCAATTAAATCAAAAAAAATGAAAAAACAATTATTAATTGTTAGTGTACTCGCATGTTTATTTGTGAGTAAAAATTCGTTTTCACAAGAAAAAAACGAAAAAGTAGAATCGCTTGATGAAATTATAATCACAGCAACAAAATTTGAGACCAATAAAAAAAATGTTGGTAAAACCGTTTATAAAATCACACAAGAAATTATTCAAAATAGTGCAGGAAAAACTGTTATGGATTTATTAAATGATGTTCCTGGTATTGAAATTAACGGAAATTTTAGCACAAAAGGTCAAAATTTAGGCTACTACATTCGTGGAGGAAGAAACAGGCAAGTTGCTATTTTGATTGATGGTGTGAATGTAAATGATCCTTCGTCTTTTGGTGGTGATTTTGATTTGCGTCAAATTGATATTCAGCAAATAGAGAGTATTGAAGTTCTAAAAGGTGCATCTTCAACATTATATGGAACTGGAGCTGCAACTGGTGTCATCAATATTATTCTGAAAAAAGCTTCAAAAAAGAAATTTAATGGCGTTTTTTCTTCTTCAATGGGGAGTAATTCTTCTAGTGAAAACAATAACTTATCAGCAGAGGAGTTTTCTACAAACTTCAATTTTAATGGTACTGTTGGAAAAGTTGATTATCTATTAGCATTGAATGCAAATGGTTCAAGAGGACTTTCTGCTGCTGAAAATCCAGATAAAAATAATCCTTTTGAAGAAGATATCTTTACAAGACAAAATATGTTACTCAAAATAAATTATACCCTAAATAAGAATTTAATTCTTGGTTTTTTTGGAAGTATTGATGAATTTTCAACAGATTTTGACGGCTTTAATTTTGACCCAATTACTTTCGCAAGTAGTCCTGCTGACAGAAATAATAATCTTTCAAGTAATCAAAAAAGAGCTGGTTTTAATGTGGATTATAACTATGAAAAAGGAGTGTTAAAAATAAGAACTTTTGCCACTGATATCAATAGAAGAGATACACCTTCTAACAATTTTTTCAATGGTGAAGTAATGGGTTTTGATGTTTTTAATCATTATAAATTTAACAAAGAATTTTCAATTTTAACAGGCTTTGCTTCTCAATTTCAAGACATGGAACAGCTAACTTTATTTAGTCCAATTGAAAAAGGAGCTGGGAAACAACATTTTTACGATCCTTATTTATCTGTTAATTATTTTTCAAATTTAGGTTTTATTTTTAACGCAGGTACTCGTTTAAATGTGCACAGTGAATATGGAAGTAATGTAGTTTTTAATGTTAATCCTGCCTATAATTTTAAATTGAATACTACTTCAAATGCCAAAGTTTTTGCTTCTTACAGCACTGCTTTTGTAACACCAACTTTGTCTGAGATATTTACAAAATTACCTTCAATTGAAAAATTATTACCAGAAGAAGACATCACTATTGAAACAGGTTTTGAATTGAATTTTTCTTCTAAAATCTCTTTGAATGCTACTTTTTTCTATAGAGAAGAAATCAACAAAATCGGCTATGACCCAATGACTTTTCAGACAATAAATGATTTGGGAACTTTTTTTGCAAGAGGTGTTGAAACCGAAATTTCCTTCAAACCAATAAAAAAATTAGCTTTGTTGGCAAATCATACCTATATCCAAAGAGCAGAAAGTTTAATGTTGAAAATTCCAAGAAATAAGTTTTTTATTAAAGCTGATTATCAACTATTTCCGTCAACTTTTACAGCTTTGAGTTATCGTTTTGTAGATGAAACCAAGGATTTTGGGGACGTTGATTTGCACTCTTATAATTTGGTTGATTTTTTTATCAATCATCAAATCTTAGACAAAAAAGTTACTTTTTATGGAAGTATGACCAATATTTTCAATGAAAATTTTCAGGAAATTGCAAGTTTTACAACAAGAGGAAGAAACTACAACCTTGGATTAAGAGTTCAATTGTAATTTTTAAAAAAATATATATTTAAAAACCTTCTTTA
>DDMS01000065.1:0-7030 GCA_002340765.1 Flavobacteriaceae bacterium UBA2540
TAACCAACTGAGCTATAGGACCTAGAATTGGTGTGCAAATGTACTATTTATTTTAAATTATTTACAAATAAAATAGCATAATTATTAGACAGTTCTGTTCATCAACCACAAACCAAAATTTTTCAATTTCTCTTTGTCTAGCTCAGAAATGGTCATTTCTTGCAATGTTTCAAATGCTTTTTCTGTAAAAGATTCTATTTCATTTTTAATCAAAAGAGGAATGTCATACAATTCAAAAATTCGGGTAACTTCATTGATTTTAAATGAATTGTCTTCCGTTTTTTGATTGTAAAAAAATTGCAACTTTTGTTGGTCTTTCTTGTCTGCTAATTCTAGTGCTTTTAGGTATAAATATGTTTTTTTGTTTTCAATAATATCGCCTGCAATCTGTTTTCCAAAGGTTTCTGGATCACCAAAAGTGTCTAAATAATCATCTTGCAATTGAAAAGCTAGTCCTAAATTCAACCCAAAATCATAAATTAAATTGGCATTTTTTGAATCTGTTTCAGAAACAATTGCGCCCATTTTTAAAGCCGCAGCCACCAAAACTGATGTTTTTAAACGAATCATTTCAATATATTCCTCAATGGTTACATCGTTTCTGGTTTCAAAATCAACGTCTAATTGTTGTCCATCACAAACTTCTAATGCTGTTTTGCTAAACAATTTTGCCAATCCATGAAAAATGGGAGGTTTATAATTCTCAAAAAATTGATACGCCAAAATCAACATGGCATCTCCTGAAAGAATTCCTGTATTTAGATTCCACTTTTCATGCACTGTTTTTTTGCCTCTTCGCAAAGGAGCTTCATCCATAATATCATCATGAATCAAGGTGAAATTATGAAAAACTTCCACTGCAAGTGCTGCTGGCAAAGCCTTTTTATAGTCTGATGAAAATATATCAGCAGCCATTAAAGTTAGAATAGGTCGCATTCTTTTGCCTCCTAATTGCAAAATATAGTCTATGGGATCGTATAAATTTTTAGGTTCTCGAACCCAATTTTTCGAATCTAAATATGCTAAAAAAGCCTGTTGATATTGTAAAATGTCCAAAATTGAAATTTTTTGTAAAAATAAGGTAAACAAACCCTTCTAAAAACTCTGAATGTTAAAAAATCACTAAAACTTTGGAAACTTTTTTTGTTTCTAAAGTTTCCATCACTACATTTGTACTCAAATTATGAGAGAAACAATCATTGAAAAATCTTGCGAATTATTTTTAAACCTTGGTTTTAAGAGTGTTACTATGGATGAAATTGCCAATGCTTTAGGTATTTCAAAAAAAACCCTTTATAAATATTTTAGCAACAAAACGGATTTGGTAACTGCTGTAACCAATACCATGTTTGAAAAAATTTCTTGTGGAATTGACCATGTTTGTGATATAAAAATGAATCCAATTGATGAGATTTTCGCCATCAAAAAATTGGTTTTAGAACATCTAAAAGACGAAAAATCATCCCCTCAATATCAACTACAAAAATATTATCCAAGATTATTTCAATCTTTAAAACAAAAACAGTTTCAATTGATGCAAAAATGTGTTACTGAAAACTTAGAAAAAGGAATTGAAATGGGAATTTACAGAGAAAATATAGATGTTGATTTTATATCTAGAATCTATTTTATTGGAATAACAGGAATCAAAGACAATGATATGTTTCCAATAAAAAATTATGTAATGAAAACATTAATGAATCAATATTTAGAATATCATTTGCGAGGAATTTGCACTCCTAAAGGTATCCTTCAACTTGAAAAACAATTAAATGAAAATTAAATTATAATGAAAATAATTTTACTTGCATTAAGCATCATTTTTCTAACAACCATAAATGCGCAAGAAAAAACGATGTCGTTTTCACTTGACGAAGCCATTAAATTTGCACTAGAAAATAGCTATAATACCAAATCTGCAAAAAATGAAATCAACTCTGCAAAAGAAAAAGTTTGGGAAACAACCACTATTGGTTTACCTCAAATCAATGCAAGAGTTGATTATCAAAATTTTCTAAAACAACCAGTTTCTTTATTGCCAGCAGCAGCTTTTGACAATACAACTTCTACTGTAGAAACTGTTGAAGAGTATTTTAATTTGCAAGCCAACACAAGACCAACAGCTCCTGAAGGGTTTATTCCTGTGGTTTTTGGCACCAGGCAAAACATGAATGCGTCTGTTACTATAACACAATTATTGTTTGATGGATCTTATTTAGTTGGATTGCAAGCTGCAAAAACTTTCTTAAAAATTTCAAATCAAGCAGAAGAAAAAACCGAACTTCTCACTAGAGAGGCAGTAATTAATGCATATGGGAATGTTTTAGTGACCGAAAATAGTGTTGCGATACTGAAAAAGAATATCGAAATTCTTGAAAAGAATTATCAAGATGCTAAAAAAATCTTTGAAAATGGACTCAATGAAGAAGAAGATGTTGAGCAGC
Organism: Flavobacteriaceae bacterium UBA2540; assembly: GCA_002340765.1. Taxonomy (GTDB): domain Bacteria; phylum Bacteroidota; class Bacteroidia; order Flavobacteriales; family Flavobacteriaceae; genus Polaribacter. The sequence continues at coordinate 2,445 of DDMS01000065.1, forward strand.
TTGAAATCACTTTGGGAAATTTAAAAAATCAATTAAATAGCGTGCAAAGAATGCAACAAATCGCTTATCAAATGTTGAATCTTTCTATTGGAAATCCTATTAATATAAAATTAATTTTGACAGATTCTTTGGATGGTTTAGCAACATCAAACATCAATTTAGGATTGATATCGAAGACATTTAATGTTGACAGTCATATTGATTTTAAAATTGCAGAAAATGATCGCGAAACCAAAAGACTGATGGTAAAACTTGAAAAAAGCAAGTTTTTACCAAGTTTAGGCGCATTCGTAAACTATGGTGCACAGGCATTTTCTGAATCTTTTTCCTTCTTTAATAACGATCAACGGTGGTTTCAATCTTCATTATTTGGAGTAGGATTAAATGTTCCAATATTCAGTAGTTTTGGTAAAAATGCTACTACAGCTCAAGCAAAAATTTCTTTAGAAACTGCCGATTTAAGATTGGAAGAAACAAAACAAAGACTCAATTTACAGGCAGAAAAAGCGAAAAGTGACTATCAATTTAGCATTGAAAATTACCAAACAGCCAAGAGAAATGTTGGTTTGGCAGAAAGAATTGAAAACAAACAACGCATCAAATTTTTTGAAGGGATATCCTCAAGTTTTGATTTATTACAAGCACAAAATCAATTATACTCACAGCAACAAAATTACATCCAATCAATGCTTGATGTAATTGCAAAAAAGGCAACTTTAGAAAACGCATTAAACATCCCAATAAATAAATGAAAATGAGAACTTTATACATATTATTATTATCAACAATTATTTTAATTTCTTGTGGAGAAAATAAACAACCCACTTTAGACGAAGTGATTACAACACAAGATTTGACTACAATTCGTGCTAAAAAATCAGAGTTGGACAAACAAAGTCAAGAAATTTCTGAAAAAATAAAATTATTGATTACCGAAATTGACAAATTAGACACGCTAAAAAGAGTTCCTTTGGTTACTGCATTAGAAGCAAAACACGAAGTTTTCAATCATTATATAGAATTGCAAGGTGATGTAAAAACCAAACAAAATGTGTTGATTTATCCTGAAATGCCAGGAACATTAGAAAAAGTATATGTTACAAGAGGACAAAATATAGTGAAAGGTCAAGTTTTAGCAACTATTGATGATGGTGGAATGTCACAACAAGTAGCTCAATTGGAAGCTACAACTGCTTTGGCAAAAACCACTTTTGAACGTCAAAAAAGTTTGTGGAGTCAAAAAATTGGTTCTGAAATTCAGTTTTTACAAACAAAAACCAACTATGAAGCTCAAAAAAATAGTTTAGAACAACTCAAAAAACAATTGGGAAAAGCAAGTATTAGAGCCCCTTTTACAGGTGTTATTGATGAAGTAATCAAAGATCAAGGAACTGTTGTTGCGCCAGGTCCTGGCTCAGAAATTTTTAGAATTGTGAATCTAAACAACATGTACATTGAAACTGCTGTACCAGAAAAATACATCAGTACTATTACAAAAGGCAAAGCTGTTGAGGTTTTTTTACCAATGTTGAGCAAAACCTTGAATACAAAAATTAGAGAAACTGGTAACTTTATCAATCCTGCAAACAGAACATTTATAATAGAAATTGAAGTTCAAAATTCGGATAAAAGCATCAAACCAAATCTTACTGCAAAGTTAAAAATCAACGATTATACGAATCAAAAAGCATTGTTAATTCCGCAAAGTATTATTTCGGAAAATGCTGAAGGGCAACAATATGTATATATTATTACAGATTTAAATGGTAACAAAGGCCATGCAAAGCAAACTGTTGTAAAAACAGGAAAAACACAAGGGGATGTTATCGAAATTTTAGAAGGAATTTCTGAAGGAGATATGCTAATTCAAGCAGGAGCTAGAAGTGTAAAAGATGGACAGGAAGTGAAGATTAGTCTTTAGACGGGAGTCTTTGGACGGGGATTAAAAATTGAAAACATATAAAAATGGGAAAAAAGATATTTAAATTTGAAGAACTTTCTGTTTACAAAAAATCTATTGATTTTATTGATAATGTTTACATCATTTCAAAAACTTTTCCTAAAGATGAAAATTATAGACTAACCTCTCAATTTATAAGAGCTTCAAGTTCGATTTCATTAAATATTGCTGAAGGTTCAGGTGATACAAATCCTCAATTTTCTAGATTTTTAAGAATTTCAATCGGTTCAATTAAAGAATGTATTGTATGTATTACTATTGCCAAAAATCAAAATTATATTTCAGAAAAAGAAAATATTGAATTGAGAGAAAAATTAGTTGAATTATCAAAAATGATCTCAGGATTGATAAAATATTTGAAAAAAAAGAAAACTAATCATTAAATACTGAGCTCTGTTTACTAACGTCTTCAGACTAAAGTCAAACGACTAAACAAACTACAATGAATAAAAAAACCGACAAAGAATTCAAACTTTCGTCTTGGGCAATCGCAAATAATACAACAATGTATGTTGCCATTTCCCTGATTTTGGTTTTAGGAATTTCCGCTTATTTTAATATGCCTAGAGAAGATTTTCCCGAAATCAAAGAAACCAAAATTTATGTCAGCACTTTATATCCAGGAAATACTGCTGAGGATATTGAAAAATTAATTACAGATCCACTTGAAGACCAATTGAAAGGTCTGAGTGGCGTTATTGAAATTACCTCAACTTCACAAGAAGATTATTCCATGATTATTGTTGAATTTGACGATGAAATGAATGTTGAAGTTGCAAAACAACGTGTAAAAGACAAAATTGACGCAGAAAAAGCATCTGAAGATTGGCCCACTTTTAATGGCGCAAAAGTAGATCCAAATGCATTTGATTTGAGCAAGTCTGAAGAAATTCCGTTTTTAAACATCAATATATCAGGAGATTACCCATTAGAAAAACTGAAAGAATTTGCAGAATATTTGCAAGACGATATTGAAGATTTAACAGAAGTTAAACAAGCAGATGTTAGAGGTGTTCAGGATAAAGAAGTTGAAGTTGCTGTTGATATATATAAAATGATGGCAACTCAAGTAAGTTTTAATGACATTATCACTGCCATCAATAACGGAAATGTAACTTCGTCTGCAGGAAATTTAATTGCATCTGGTCAAAGAAGAACTATCCGAATTTTGGGTGAAATTGAAAACCCTAAAGATTTAGAAAACTTTGTTGTAAAAACTGAAAAAGGAAATTCTATTTATCTAAGAGACATTGCAACAGTTCGTTTCAAAGAAAAAGACAAAACAACATTTGCCAGAAAAGATGGCAAACCTGTAGTAATGTTAGATGTTAAAAAACGCGCTGGAAAAAATATGATTGGCGCCGCTGAGCAAATAAAACTGATTGTTGCAAACGCAAAAGAAAATTATTTCCCTAAAAATTTAGAGGTTAGTATTACCAATGATTTGTCTGATAAAACTATTGGACAAGTGGATGATTTGGTAAACAATATCATTTTCGGAATTATTTTGGTTGTGGCAGTTTTGATGTTCTTTTTAGGATTCAAAAACGCGCTTTTTGTTGGTTTTGCAATTCCAATGTCGATGTTTATGTCGTTGATGATTTTAGGAGCAATGGGATATACACTGAACACCATGATTCTTTTTGGATTGATTATGGGACTAGGAATGCTCGTTGATAATGGAATTGTTGTCGTCGAAAACGTATATCGTTTGATGGATGAAGAAGGGTTGTCAAGAGTGGAAGCTGCCAAAAAAGGAATTGGAGAAATCGCTTATCCAATTATTATTTCGACAGTAACAACAGTTGCCGCTTTTGTCCCATTAGGTTTATGGCCTGGATTGTTTGGTCAATTTATGATTTATTTTCCAATTACACTTTCTGTAGTTTTAGGCTCGTCGTTAGTAGTTGCTATTTTCTTCAATTCGGTGTTGGTTTCACAATTAATGACCACTGAAGATAAAAATATGCCACTAAAAAGAATCATCTCAATTACGACCATTGTTGGTGGATTTGGATTGATTATTTTGATTTTTGGAGGGGCTTATAGGGGTTTAGGTTCTGTGATGGTTTTCACGGCAATTATGCTGTGGGTATATCGTTTAGTTTTAAGAAAATGGGCAAATTATTTCCAAGAAAACACATTAGTTTGGCTTGAAAACGCCTACGAAACAACATTGAAAAAATCTTTGAAAAGATGGTTTCCTGTTGCAATAACAATAGGAACATTTATATTATTATTAATTGCTTTTGGAGGTTTTGGAGCTTCAGTTGCATCCCAAAGGACAAAAATCGAATTCTTTCCTGACAACAAGCCAAATCAAGTTGTGGTGTATATAGAATATCCACAAGGAACAGATATTGATGAAACCAATAAAATTACCAAAGAAATTGAACAAAAAGTGTACAGTGTCTTAAATCAAGATTTGTACATGGATGAAGGTGTTAATTTTATGGTAGAAAGTTCGGTTTCGCAAGTGGGTGAAGGTGCAGGAAATCCACAAACAGATGAAGGTTCTGCTGCTGAAATGCCTCACAAAGGAAAAATTACAGCTTCTATGCGTCAGTACAAATATAGAAGAGGTTTGGATAGTGAGGAATTGCGTCAAAAAGTGCAAAAAGCATTG
>DDMS01000065.1:7310-7804 GCA_002340765.1 Flavobacteriaceae bacterium UBA2540
GATGATTATGATATCAATGTTCGTTTTAATGAAGACATTAGATATAACAAAAGTGCCATTTTTGAACAAAAAATTACATTTAGAGACATGGCTTCTGGTCAAATAAAAACCATTCCTGTTTCTTCTATTGCAACACAAAGTAATAGCTCTGGATTTAGCGCCATCAAGCATAGAGACACCAAACGTGTGGTTACAGTTTATTCACAATTAGCGCCAGGGTATGTTGACGCAGCAGCAGTTGTGAACCAAATTAAAGAAGAAATGAAAAGTTTTTCTGATTTGCCTACATCAATAAAAGTAGATTATACTGGGCAATTGGAAGAACAGAATAAACAACAAGCGTTTTTAATTGGAGCATTTTTCAAAGGATTGGCATTGATTTTCTTCATCTTGATTTTTCAATTCAATTCGGTTTCAAAACCCGCCATTATTATGATTGCCATTTTCTTAAGTTTTATAGGCGTTTTTGGCGGAATTGTTATTTCAGGAAGTTC
>DDMS01000055.1:0-933 GCA_002340765.1 Flavobacteriaceae bacterium UBA2540
CACTTTTTGCTGACGATTTACACATTTAAAAAAAGAGGTTTCAGATAAACATCGTAAGGAGTTAATTAAGTATTGTACGCTTTTTGCTAAATCTTTGAAAAACAACCACAATCTTAGAAAGATGAAACCGGGAGATGTCAGAAATAATGATGTTTCTATTTTCTACAGACAATTGGAGATTAAATACCCTCACCCCAAAACTTTCAACAAGGTTTTAACGAGTATAACTTCTTTCTATAAGTTCTTGATCGAAATCGAAGAGTTAGACATTAAGAATCCTTTTAAAAATTGTATTCGAAAACAAGTGATTAAAGGTGATAATCTAATTTTAACAAAAGATGAATTTCAGAGAATTTTAGCAGCGGTAGAGTCAAAGTCATCGTTTCAACAAACAAGAACCAATGGAAGAAGAGATTACGTGTATGAAACTTGGATGGTTAATGCATTTAAACTCTTTCTACTTGTTGGTGGACGTAGAGAGGAAGTACTCAGTCTAAAATGGAGTGATATTATCCAAGGCAATAACGGAGTGCTGTTTTTTCAATTTAAAAATCTAAAGGTTGAAAGATTAGGGAGTAAAAATGTAAGTAAAAAACTCTCCCCTATTAACGCGGATCTGATGACACTTTTAAAAGAAATGGGGTATGATCAAATGAAAGGTAAAAATGTCAAACTCATCAATCCAGAGAATACCTATACAATTAATACCATCATGGAGAAAGTTTCTCGATCATTCACCCATTTTAGAGAAGCAGCAGGTATCGAAACTCCATTTACTCTAAAACATCTGAGAAAAACATACTTAACTTGGGTATTTCATACCATGGGTAGTGACACCAAATTATTATCATCTCACACTTCAATGAAAGTTTTAGAAAATCACTACATCAATCCCCTTTTATTAAACGTTGAAGAAGAAAAACTAATGAAGAT
>DDMS01000055.1:1107-43166 GCA_002340765.1 Flavobacteriaceae bacterium UBA2540
AGATACAAAAGATGACAACTAAAATCCAAATTTTATTTGAAATATTTTAAAGAAGCATTTAAGTTCATAGAGATATTACAAATGATGTAAATATTTAAACAGTAATTTAAGTGAAATCAAAAACTGAAATCACCAAAAAAAGGGGTTGATTGACAAATTATTATTAAAACCAAAATAAATTATTCGCGCATTAATTTAAATTGACTCCTTAAAAAAAGTTGTGAAATTGGAATGATCAACAATCCTACAACAATAATAACTAAAAAGGCGTTTTTCAATCCAAAAGCATGGGCAAGGTAACCAATCAATGGAGGTCCTATAAACATCCCAAGAATTCCATAGGTCGAAATGATAGAAATCGCCATTCCAGGAGAATATTTATTTGATGTTCCAGCCAATGCAAATGTCATTGGAAATAATGCTGCAGTGCCAAATCCTACCAGACAAAATCCAATCAAAGCTGACCAAAACTTTGGAAACAACACAGCAACCAAAATTCCTAAAATGATGACTAATGAACTAAATATATAGGTTTTTTCCATGCCAATTTTTTGTACTAATTTATCAGAAAAAAATCTTGAAAAAGCCATACAAGCCATGAAAGATAAATATCCGTATGTAAAAATCGGTTCGTTGATCACTTCTTTAAAATACACACCACTCCAATCAAACATCCCGCCTTCGCAAATCGCTGCTAAAAAAATAATTACTCCCAGATAAACAATAAAAGGATCCGGTTTTCCAAAAATGAGTTTGTTCCCTGTAGAAGATTTGTCGTTTTTAATCGTGTATAAATAAGCTATAAAAATGAGTATTGTTGTGAAAATTGATACGCCCAATAAGTGATTTGCTATACCAATATTCATTTGCACCATTAATGTTGAAAATACAACACCTACCAAACCTCCTGTACTCCAAAGTCCGTGAAATGAACCCACAATGCGCTTTTCAAACTTTCGCTGGACAATAATAGATTGTGTATTAACAGCAATATTCATTATTCGCATAAAAAAGGAAAAAAAACTAATTGCCACAACCAATCCAAGGGTTGTTTGCACAAATCCAATCCAAATTAAAGTAACATTGAACAATAAAAAACTAACCAACATTGGGTTTCTACTATCAAATTTTGACACCAACCAACCCGAAATTGGCAATCCAATCAACGAACTAATTGGCATTACCAATAAAATAGTGCCTAATTCGGCTTCATTCAAATTAAAAAAAGTTTTTATTGTCGGAATTCTAGATGCCCAAGTTGCAAAAGTCAAACCTGATAAAAAAAAGAATGTTCCTAAAGCAATTCGTTGTTTAACTTTTTCTTCCATGAAGTAAGCATAAATAAATGCATGCAAATTTAAGAAAATCCTAAAAAGCATCCTTCAATTATTCATCAAATAATCAACACCTTTCGGAATAAAACTCTTTATATTTGCTTTATGTTACACAAATCTGGTTTTGTAAATATCATCGGAAATCCAAATGTTGGAAAATCAACTTTGATGAATGCTTTGGTAGGTGAAAAACTTTCCATTATCACTCCAAAAGCGCAAACCACAAGACACCGAATTTTAGGCATCGTCAATCACGAAGAATACCAAATTGTTTTTTCTGATACGCCAGGAATCATCAAACCTGCTTATGAATTGCAGGCTTCTATGATGGATTTCGTAAAATCGGCTTTGGATGATGCAGACATCTTGATTTACATGGTAGAAGTGGGTGAAACTGCTCAAAAAAATGAAGCTTTTTTCAATAAAATTATCAATAGTAAAATTCCTGTCATTTTATTGTTAAACAAAATTGACAAATCTACTCAAGAAGAAGTTGCTGAAAAAATTGCCTATTGGCGAGAAAAAGTGCCTAATTCGTTTGTATATATCATCTCAGCATTGGAACGATTCAATGTAGATACGGTTTTTTATAAAATCATTGAATTATTGCCAGAAGGTCCTCCATACTATCCAAAAGACCAATTAACAGATAAGCCTGAGCGTTTTTTTGTGAATGAAAAGATTCGTGAAAAAATTCTGATGCACTACAAAAAGGAAATTCCGTATTCTGTAGAAGTGGAAACCGAAAGTTTTATCGAAGAAGAAACCATTGTGCGAATACGGTCGGTAATTATGGTGGAAAGAGAAACCCAAAAAGGGATTATCATTGGTCATAAAGGAACTGCTATCAAAAGAGTTGGCGCTGAAGCACGAAAAGATTTGGAGCGCTTTTTCTTGAAAAAAGTATTTATTGAATTGTATGTAAAAGTCAATAAAGATTGGCGAAGTGACAAAAATCAACTAAAAAGATTTGGATACGATCAAAGTTGATGCGTGATAATTTGGATCATGACATCATGCAATTGTTTGATTTGTGGTTTGCTAGTATCTTTCCCCATTTTTCCCCAAAAGTAAAGTAATATCGTCAATAATGGTAAAAAATAACCATCATTAATGGTAAAAAATACAATTCTTTTAATGATATTTTGGTATACAACATTGTCGAAAATATCAAAAATAATCCGCCAATCACAAAATGGATAAACATAAAAAAATCCAAACTTGTGGTTTAGGAACAAAAACCCTCAAATTTCTGTGATATTTTCATCCTTTTTAACAAATTCTAAATGTAATTATAGAGACCAAAAATGTTTGTCTTTTTTTGGAACACTAATAAAAATGTGGTGATCCACAATCACATTTGTACAATTGGTCTTTTTAGCTCTGAAAGTTTCAGAAAAACGGTTAATCAAACTTTTAGGAGTTGGATTGAAATCAATCGAAAAACGGGGTCTTAAAAAAAATTCAACATTTCTTTTTTAAATGAGAAATCTGGTGTTTTTGTCCACAAAATCAGTTCGTTTGGCACTGATTTAGTTTACAGTAAATAATCGTATCTTAAATTGTACCTTTGCAAAAAATTATCCGTAAAAAAATGAATAGTATTGTTGCCATTGTAGGAAGACCAAATGTAGGAAAATCAACACTTTTTAATAGGTTGGTTCAGCGTAGAGATGCAATTGTTGATTCAATAAGTGGTGTGACAAGAGACCGTCATTACGGAAAATCGGATTGGAATGGAAAACAATTTTCGGTAATTGATACTGGAGGTTATGTGATTGGATCTGATGATATTTTTGAAGAAGAAATTAGAAAACAAGTTGCTTTAGCAATTGAAGAGGCTGATATTATCATTTTTGTTGTAGATGTTGAAGAAGGTATTACTCCCATGGATGCTGAGGTTGCAAAATTATTACACAAAGTAAAAAAACCAATTTTTACGGCGGTTAACAAAGTGGATAATTCCATGCGTGAAACAGAAGCATTGGAATTCTACAACTTAGGTTTGGGCGATTATCATACCATTTCTTCTATGAATGGAAGTGGAACAGGAGATTTGTTAGATGCTATTGTTACAAAAATGCCAGAGACTGAAGCCATAAATCCTGATGAGGAAGAATTGCCAAGATTTGCCGTTGTTGGAAGACCAAATGCTGGAAAATCATCATTTATAAATACTTTGATTGGTGAAGAAAGAAACATTGTTACAGACATTGCTGGTACCACTAGAGATGCAATTGACACTAAATACAATCGTTTTGGATTTGATTTTAACTTGGTTGATACTGCAGGAATCAGAAAAAAATCAAAAGTAAAAGACGATTTAGAATTTTATTCTGTAATGCGTGCTGTGCGAACTATTGAATATGCAGACGTTATTATTTTGATTGTTGATGCCACTCGTGGTTTTGAAGGACAAGATCAAAACATTTTTTGGTTGGCAGAAAAAAACCGAAAAGGAGTTGTAATTCTCATCAACAAATGGGATTTAATGGAAAAAGAAACCAATACGCTGCGTGATTTTGAAGCCAATATCAGAACTCAAATTGCACCTTTTACGGATGTGCCAATTGTATTTATTTCTACATTGACCAAACAACGTATTTTCAAAGCTATTGAAACTGCAGTGGAAGTTTTTCAGAATCGAAAAAATAAAATTCCTACCTCGAAATTCAATGAAGCTATGTTGGAATTGGTAAAAACGTTTCCACCACCAGCCATCAAAGGAAAATATGTGAAAATCAAATATTGCATGCAATTGCCTACACCAACACCACAATTTGTGTTTTTCTGTAATTTGCCTCAATATGTGAAAGAGCCTTACAAACGATTTGTAGAAAATAAAATGCGTGAGATTTACAACTTTTCAGGTGTACCAATCACGATTTATTTTAGACAGAAATAATTTTTGATATTAATCAAAATCTTTAATTTACTTTTCTTTTTGACTGTTATTAGTGATGCTTTTATATTAAATTTACACAAGTTTATATAGATACATTTTCATCAAAAAAATAAAATTTTATGTTAACTTGGAAAGACGTCATTCATTTAGCTACTAAAGGAAATCCAACACCTGATAAAATCATCAAAAAAACGGACATTGAATGGCGAGAAGTTTTAACTCCGGAACAATTTAGAATTACCAGACAAAAAGGTACTGAAAGGCCTTTTTCTGGCGAATTATGTTCGATTTATGAAGCAGGAAAATACACTTGTATTTGTTGTAATCAGCCGCTTTTTGATTCCACTATCAAATTTGAATCTAGTTCTGGTTGGCCAAGTTTTACGCAACCTATCAAAGAAAATGCAATTAAATATATCAAAGATATTTCCTATGGAATGGTGCGTGTTGAAGTACTTTGCAATGTTTGCGAGGCGCATTTAGGACATGTTTTTCCTGATGGACCAACACCAAGTGGCTTACGTTATTGTATCAATTCAGAATCTATGCAACTAGAAAAAAGAACTAAAAAATGATAAAAAATTTACAAATTGCCACACTTGGCGGAGGTTGTTTTTGGTGCACAGAAGCAGTATTTCAACAAATAAAAGGCGTTGAAAAAGTAGTATCTGGTTATGCAGGTGGAAATGTGCCAGGAAAACCAACCTATCGTGAAATTTGCTCAGGATTGACAGGTCATGCAGAAGTAATTCAAGTTACTTTTGATGCTGATATCGTAAGCTTTGAAGATATTTTAGTGATTTTTTTAACCACACACAATCCAACAACCCTGAACAGACAAGGAGCAGATGTTGGCACGCAATATCGTTCCGTAATTTTTTATCACGATACCAACCAACAAGAAATTGCTGAAAAAGTGATTGCAAATGTGCAAGCCTATTATGCTGACAAAATCGTAACTGAAATCAATCCACTTCCCATTTTTTATGATGCAGAAACCTATCATCAAAACTATTATAGAAACAATAAATCTGAGGGGTATTGTGAATATGTCATCACCCCAAAACTTGCAACTTTGCGAAAATTATACGCTGATAAACTGGTATGAAACTAAATATAAAAGAAACGTTTACGAAAGAATTACCTTCGGACAAAATTCTTGAAAACTCAAGAAGACAGGTTTTTGAAGCAGCTTATTCGTATGTTTCTCCTAAGAAAACCAAGTTTCCAAAAGTGTTGCATGTTTCTCCAGAAATGATAGATGCTTTGGGAATTTCAACAGAAGATTCCAAGTCAGATTTCTTTAGAGATATTTTTACAGGAAATGCAATGTATCCCAACACAAAACCATTCGCAATGTGTTATGGAGGGCATCAATTTGGCAATTGGGCAGGACAATTGGGTGATGGAAGAGCGATTAATTTGTTTGAAATTGAACACGAAAATCAACTTTGGCATGTGCAATTAAAAGGTGCAGGCGAAACTCCCTATTCAAGAAATGCTGATGGTTTGGCTGTTTTGCGTTCGTCAATCAGAGAATACTTGTGCAGTGAAGCTATGTTTCATTTGGGAATTCCTACAACTCGTGCACTTTCTTTGAGTCTTTCAGGGGATGCTGTTTTGCGTGATGTGATATATGATGGAAATCCAGCCTATGAAAAAGGCGCCATTGTTTCGAGGGTTTCTTCTTCGTTTTTGCGTTTTGGAAATTATGAAATTTTTGCTGCCAGAAATGATTTAAAAAACCTCAAAATTCTGTTTGATTTTACTCTCAAGCAACATTTTCAGCATTTAGGAAATCCATCAAAAAAAACCTATATTCAGTTTTTTAATGAAGTTGCAGCACGCACTTTAACCCTAATTATTCATTGGCAACGTGTAGGTTTTGTGCATGGTGTCATGAATACTGATAACATGTCCATTTTAGGTTTAACCATTGATTATGGTCCTTATGGATGGTTAGAAGGCTTTGATTTTGGCTGGACACCCAACACCACAGACCTCCAACACAAACGCTATAGATATGAAAATCAGCCAAATATTGGTTTATGGAATTTGTATCAACTTGCAAATGCCTTGTTTCCTTTGATTGAAGAAGCTGCGCCTTTGGAAGCTATTTTACATGAGTATAAAACCAATTTTGAAAGTCAATCTTTACTGATGATGAAAACCAAATTGGGACTTTTTTCTTCAGATAAAAACGATCAAAAACTCATTCAAAATTTAGAAGATATCCTACAATTGACGGAAACAGACATGACCATTTTCTTTCGATTATTGAGTGATTTTTCCTCTAAAAAAAATGGTTTTAAATTGATACAAGAGGCTTTTTATGATGTTGAAAATATCACTGAAAATATCAAAAGCAAATGGCAAAATTGGTTTGAAAACTATGCAACTCGTTTGCAAAAAGAAACACTTTCTCCATCAGAGAGAAAATCAAAAATGAATACCATAAATCCAAAATATGTATTGCGAAATTATATGGCGCAATTGACAATTGATGCTGCTGAAAAAGAAGATTATTCATTGATTGACGAACTTTTTCAACTGCTGAAAAATCCTTATGACGAACAATCAAACAAAGAAAAATGGTTTGCCAAAAGGCCTGATTGGGCGCGTAACAAAGTGGGTTGTTCCATGCTGAGTTGTAGTTCTTAAAAATATGTATCTTTAGACAAAGATTTTGTATGATTCACGAATTGAAAGAAATCATTGGACAAGCTGTTATCAATCAACAAAAAGGATTGAAAAATGTATTGGCTTCTGTGGTGCATTTAGATGGTTCTTCATATCGAAAACCGGGTGTTAGAATGCTGATTGGGGAAGATTTATCAACTATTGGCGCGGTGAGTGGTGGATGTGTAGAAAAAGAAATTATTCACAGAGCTAGCAGTGTTTTTGCAGATGGTAAACCAAAAATAATCACCTATGATGGTAGGTATAGATTGGGTTGTGAGGGAATTTTATACATTCTGATTGAACCATTTTTCATTGAAAATACTTTTTTAAAACGCTTTTCAGAAGTAATTCAACAACGAGAAACTCTAAAAATTGACAGTTTTTTTCAGAAAGATGACGAAATATTTGGCAATTTTGGTTCGCAAATTACTTTTTCAAATCATGAAACTGTTGCGTTTTCACAAGATTTTTCTGTGGATGAAACCACTGAACTCAACCTATTTTCCCAGGTTTTAGTACCCGCATTTAAATTGCTAATCATTGGTGGTGAGCACGATGCTGTCAAACTTTGTAAAATTGCCTCAAATTTAGGTTGGGAAATTGATGTGATTACCTCTGCAAAAGACCCTAAACAATTAGCTGATTTTCCAGGTGCAAATTCGGTGATTGGCGAAAGTCCTGAAACGATTCAGTTTACTGATTTGAACGAAAATACTGCTATTGTAATTATGAATCACAGTTATGTGCAAGATTTAAAATATTTGGTAAAACTGGCAAACTTTCAACCAACATATATTGGCATTTTGGGCGCTCCAAAAAAAGGTGAACGCTTGTTCAATGAGCTTTTTGAGTTTGTTCCTGAAGTTTCAGTAGCTTTTTTGAACTGTATCTACACGCCTGCCGGATTGCATATTGGTGCACAAACTCCCGAAGAAATTGCAATTTCTATTATTGCTGAAATCTTGGCGATTTTCAGAGAAAAAGAACCCTTTTCTTTGCGAAATCTAAAAGGAAAAATCCACCACTAATCTATGAGAAAAGTAGCTATTTTGGTCCTGGCTGCAGGTGCTTCTTCACGAATGAAAACTCCAAAACAGTTGCTAAAAATTGGAAATCAAACACTTTTAGAACTCGTGCTTGAAAAAGCAAAAGCGTTGACTTCATTGCCTGTTTATTGTGTTTTAGGTGCCAATTCAACATTCATACAAAATGAAATTTCGACAGAAAATGTGGTGTTTATTTCCAACGAAAACCATTCAAAAGGTTTGAGCACGAGCATTGTTGCAGGCGTTAATTATCTTGAAAAAAACGCCCCTTTTGTGTACAGCTTGCTGATTTTGTTGGCGGATCAACCTGACATTGACCTTCAATATTTAGAAAAATTGGTGCAATTGTCTGCTGAAAATCCCACACAAATAATCGCCTCAAAATATCGGAAAAACGTTGGTGTTCCCGCGGTTTTCCCAAAGTCATTTTTTAGTGACTTACAGGTTTTAGAAGGTGATTTTGGTGCCAAAGAATTCCTTCAACAACACAAAGACCAAATTATTTGCAGCAACCTCTCTCCTAGTTTGATTGATATAGATACAAGAGAGGATTATGAAAACTACCTAAAACAAAGGTAACATAAGAAAAATAGCCATAAGCTCGACCCATTATGTAAGGTAGGAATTCAGTCCTGTTTATAAAAAGAGCCATAGGCTCGACCTATGTTAAATCCTCAAAAAAATAACGCTCATCGTAAGGAACCTCAAATTTCTCTAGAAATTTTAAATACTCCTCTTTAAAACTTTCTTTATGATGGTGTTTCTCTTGATTTGCAAGATAATTATACACATCATTTATCTGTGAATGACTGTATGAAAAAGCTCCATAACCCACCTGCCATTCAAAACGATATAATAAAAACCTGTTGTCATTGATATGTTTTGAAGATTTGGCTTTTACGGTTTTCATTAATTCTGAAATAGAAACGGTCGGTTTTAAACCTAAAAAACAATGTACATGGTCTTCAACACCATTCACAATAATGGTTTTACAACCTGTTTCATTAATCAAATTTCCTATAACTGCAAAACGTCTTTCCTCCAGTATTAATGGAGAAGGGCTTCTCTATATTTTACTGTGAAACCCGCTTGAATGTATACTTGATGATAAGTATTTACCATAATTTCTTCTTTTTCACCGGATTTAAATCCAAAGTTACAAAATAGTTCATCCCTATGGGATTTTACTCTGATGCATGAAAGCCATAGGCTCGTTTTATTTTATAAGGCTGGACTTTATTACAATCACCCCAACCAACGATCTCTATCCAAACTTCGATATTGAATGGCTTCTGCAATGTGTTCTGGAGCGATTTTTTCAGAATTTACCAAATCAGCAATGGTTCTGGATACTTTTAAAATTCGGTCATAGGCCCTTGCAGAAAGGTTTAGTTTTTCCATAGCAGATTTGATTAACTGTTTACTTTGATCATTCAGTGCACAGTATTTTCGAATGTGTTTTACATTCATTTGGGCATTATAGTGCAGGGTTTCAAAATCTTTAAAGCGTTCTGACTGAATTTCTCTTGCTGCTGTTACTCGTTTTCTGATGTCTACGGAAGATTCGCCTTTTCGTTCGTCGGATAATTTTTCAAATGGCACAGGAGTTACTTCAATATGAATGTCAATTCTGTCTAATAAAGGTCCTGAAATTTTACTCAAATAACGTTGCATTTCTTGAGGAGAGGAGGTCATAGGCGAATTTGGGTCATTAAAATAACCACTTGGACTTGGATTCATACTTGCTACCAACATAAAACTACTTGGATAGGTAACTGTGAATTTGGCTCTAGAAATACACACTTCTCTATCTTCTAATGGTTGGCGCATTACTTCCAATACTGAGCGTTGAAACTCGGGCAATTCATCCAAAAATAATACGCCATTATGAGAAAGTGAAATTTCGCCAGGTTGAGGCAGGTTGTTTCCTCCTCCAATTAATGCAATGTTTGAAATGGTATGATGTGGACTTCTGAAAGGTCGTTGATACATTAAACCGTTATTTTTTACTTTTCCAACTACGGAATGAATTTTAGTGGTTTCCAAAGCTTCGTGCATAGTCATTGGAGGCAAAATAGAAGGTAATCGTTTGGCTAACATCGTTTTACCAGAACCTGGAGGTCCAATCAAAATAATATTATGGCCCCCTGCAGCTGCAATTTCCATACAGCGTTTGATAGATTCTTGCCCTTTGACATCAGAAAAATCGTGCTCAGGAAAATCGACATTTTTATAAAACTCTGTGCGAGTATCAACGATGGTAGGTTCAATCTTTTGTTCGCCACTAAAATGATTGATTACTTGCAGAATATTGTCAACTCCCAATACTTCAATATCATTCACGATGGCTGCTTCTTTGGCATTTTGTGTTGGTAAAATAAAATACTTAAAACCTTCTTCACGGGCTTTAATGGCAATGGGCAATGCACCTTTGATGGGTTGTAAACTTCCGTCTAAAGACAATTCGCCCATAATAATATACTTGTCAATTTCGTTGGAAATGATTTGATGTGAAGCTGCCAAAATCCCCACTGCCAAAGTTAAATCATAGGCAGCACCTTCTTTTCTGATATCAGCAGGTGCCATATTGATGATGATTTTTTTTCCAGGAAGTGAATAATTGTTGTTTTTAAGTGCCGCAGAAATCCGAAAAGAACTTTCAATAACTGCTTTGTCTGGCAAACCTACTAAATGATAGCCAATTCCTTTGTCAATATTAACCTCAACAGTGATGGTGGTTGCTTCAATACCAAAAACTGCTGAACCATAAACTTTTACTAGCATATTTTTTTTGTTTAAAAATACAGAAAAAAACCATGCTAGCTGTGATTTATTTTGATTGTATTGATTCTAGACATTTTTAGGCCACAAATATTACGAATTCAAACTTACTATTTCCAAAAATCAGTAAAAATCTTTGGGATTCGTGGGTAATTTTATTCAACAGTTTTTGACAATAGGAATGTATCACTACCTAAATCAAAACTCCAATTAAGCCGAATTTCTACTAGCATTGATATTTCCAAACAACGAGCGCATCACCATTTTTTCAAAGACTTCAATTTCTTCAGATTCAGGGTCTTTCTTTTGTAATTCTTGAATTTTTATCAAGGCATATTGTTGGATTGTTAGCAATGGCAACACGATTTTTTCACGGATTTCAATAGAGGCTTTTCCTACCGGAAAATCTTCCATCAATTCATTGTAACCTGCCAATTTTAACAACAATCGTTTAGTGGTTGAATATTCTTCGTAAATCAGTTTCCAAAAGTCACCGAAAATTGGATCATTAGCCATGTATCGTGTCAATGCAAAAAAAGACTTTTTCAAACTCATCATACTGTTTTCGAGCAACGTTCTAAAGAAATCAGAAGCGTGGTAGAACTCAATAATTTCATCAAAACGTCCTGCATCTTCATATTTTTTTAAAGCAGTACCTACTCCAAAAAATCCTGGAACATTTTGCTTTAATTGACTCCAACTTCCCACAAAAGGAATGGCTCTTAATGACACAAAATCCAACGTATCAGAAGTAGAACGTTTGCTTGGTCTGCTGCCAATATTCGTTTTAGCATAATATTTTAGTGTACTCATTTTCTCTAGGTAGGGCAAAAACTGTGGATGATTTTTAAAATCAATATAGGTTTTATAGCTTGTTAAAGCCATATCTTCAATGAGTTCTCTGTGATGACCATTCAATTGATCTTTCGTAAACATTTCATTTTTAATTCCTGAACTTAGCAATTGTTCTAAATTAAATTGCGATGATTCTTCTGTGCCAAAATTTGAGCTAATTGTTTGACCTTGAATGGTTAACTGAATTTCTTTGTCTTCAATTGTTGGTCCTAAAGAAGCGTAAAATTGGTGTGTTTTTCCTCCACCTCTTGCGGGAGGTCCCCCTCTTCCATCGAAGAAAATGACTTCTACGTCAAATTCTCTAGAGATTTTTGTAAGTGCTTCTTTGGCTTTGAAAATTCCCCAATTCGCCATCAAATATCCCCCATCTTTTGTTCCATCAGAAAAACCCAACATTACAGTTTGTTTGTTTTTTCTTTTTGTCAAATGATATCTATACGCATGATTTGAATATAAAGTTCGCATCACCTGACTAGAATTTTCTAAATCGTCAACAGTTTCAAAAAGCGGAATAACATCTACAGGCAATTCGTTTTCAAATCCACACAAATTGAGCATGCCAAAAGTTTGCATCACATTTAATGCTGATTGATTGTTGCTAATAATATACCTATTTGCACCTCGTTCACCATTTCTTTGTTGAATGGTTTTCAAAGCATAAATGGATTCAATGGTGCTTACGGACATTTCATCTGACAAAATGCTTGGTTCAATTTTCCCTTTGACCAATGACAAAATTTCAATTTGTTCAGCTTCAGAAAGTGAGTGGTAATTTTTTGGAAATGTAGTATCACCAGTGGCTAACAAATCTGTGACAATTTGCGTAAATGCTTGGTGATGTACTCTGCTATCTTGTCTGATATCAAGAGTCGCAAAATGAAATCCAAAAATGCGCACTTTATTAATAAAATCGTTTAATTCTTCAATAAACAACGATTGATGTTGTTTTTCGATAATATCTCTGGCTGCATACAATTCATCCAACAATATTTTTTGAGAAAAATTAATTTTCTCATAACTACGAATCACGTGTTTGTACAATCGTTTTTCTACTCTTGACAAAATTTCTTGAACACCATTAAAAGTGAAACGTCTTTTGAGACGTCTTACATCTCTGTAATAATTTCTAAGAATGGTTTGACGCAATCTTTCAGCAACATCCAAAGTGATTTGGGTAGTCACAAACGGATTTCCATCTCTGTCTCCACCAGGCCAAAACCCTAGGTCAATAATTTCATTATCAATAGGTTTTCCGTCGTAAATATTGTCTTGAATGTAGTTATAAATTTTGCTAACTGAATGATAAAAGACGTTTTCTAGGTACCAAATCAAGCTGACAGCTTCGTCAAATGGCGTTGGTTTTTTCTTTTTATAAAATGGTGTTTTTCCTAACTGAGCCAACAGTTTTTTGATGAGTAATAAATCATCATTTCTGATGGCTTTGTCCAAATCAGTAATGATTCCCAAAACACTTCCAGGGTAAAATTGTGTTGGGTGCGCCGTCAATACCACTCGAACTTTAAAATCTTCTAAATGATTTTTTAGCACTTCTTTTTTATCATTAAGATGAGCAATTTCCTTCGAGTTTCTGAGTGTTCCAATTCCGTCCATATTATTCACAATTGGAAAGGCTGCATCTTCAATGGCATCAAACAAAACTACTTGACGTTCAATATATTGAATAAAACGAAATAGCAAATCTTTTTCTTCTTTCTCAGTTGGATTTTCTTGATATTTTTTAAAGAAAGTAGCTATGATTTCAGTTGGATTTTTACCTTCTTGAAATCCTTTTTCACAAATTTTATGAAAAAGCGGAAGCATCACACCTGTATTGTTAATAGAATCAAAAGGGAGTGTGATAAATATGCTATTGTAAATTTGATATTTAGACAGCACATTATTATTAAATCTTGCCAATTTTGGAATAGCAGTCATTATAGATGGGTTTTATTTTGTGAAATTACAAAAAACCTAAATTAAAAAAGCTAGATTTTTATAAATAATGCTCAAAATAATTACGAAAACGATATAAATTCGAGTAATAAATTGTCAAAAGTTTAGTTTCTGAACAAAAAGGGTTTGTTTTGTTTAAAAAGTCTCTGTTGTTTGAAAAGTTTAAGACCTCTCAGGCTTTTGAAACCTGTCAAGTCATAGAATTCGTAATTCGTAATTTTTAATTCGTAATTAATTAAAAATTCTTCAAACCAGTTTCTAACCAGTTCTGATACGTTGCAATATCTGTGTATTGTTGTGGTGAATTTAAAATTTCCAATTCATGACTCATCAAAACATAA
Organism: Flavobacteriaceae bacterium UBA2540; assembly: GCA_002340765.1. GTDB lineage: Bacteria > Bacteroidota > Bacteroidia > Flavobacteriales > Flavobacteriaceae > Polaribacter. The sequence continues at coordinate 15,005 of DDMS01000055.1, forward strand.
AAAGGTTGTGAAGCATTGTTGAAATTTACTACTTGAAAAGTTGCCCATTTGTCACCCACCGTTTTGATTTCTTTGGTTTTTCCATTGTCTTTTAAGAAGGTAAATTGAGCTTCTTTTGGCAATTCTTTTTCATTGTCATCCACATATAATGAAATTAAAATATACTCATTTTTCAGGAGTGAATATACTTTGGGATCACTCCAAACATTCTCTTCCATTTTACGACAATTTACACAAGCCCATCCTGTAAAATCAAGCAAAATTGGTTTATTTTGAAGTTTTGAAACAGCCAAACCTTCATCAAAATCTTTGTAACAATTCAATCCTAAAGGACACTCGTTTTCTTGTTCATAAATACTATAAAATTGTGGTGGAGGAAAACCACTCAATAAACTCAAATTCCACGTTGGATTTTTCAAGACTCCAGGTGAAATATATACTACAAAAGCCAAAATGAAAATTCCAAAAGAAATTCTTGAAAACGACAATTTTTTTATGGGAGAATCATGTGGAAATTTGATTTTTGCAAATAAATACAAAGCTAAAAGCATGAAAATCAATATCCAAATTCCGATAAAGAGTTCTCTTTTTAGAATTCCCCAATGACCTACTAAATCAGCATTTGACAGGAATTTAATTGAAAAAGCCAACTCAATAAAACCTAAAATAACTTTGGTAGTATTTAACCATCCTCCAGATTTTGGTAATGAATGTAACCAATTTGGAAACAAGGCAAACAAAGCAAAAGGCAAAGCCAATGACAAGCCAAAACCAGTCATTCCTGCAGTTAATTGGGTTGCGCCACCATCAGAAGTTAATGAACCCGCCAATAATGAGCCCAAAATGGGTCCTGTACATGAAAATGAAACGATGGCTAACGTAAATGCCATAAAAAAAATTCCTAAATATCCACCAACAGAAGATGCTGAATCCATTTTGTCCCCCCAAGAACTTGGCAAGGTGATTTCGTAAAATCCGAAGAATGAAAATGCAAAGAAAACTAAGATTACAAAAAAGAAAATATTCAACCAAATATTGGTTGAAATCGTATTTAAAATTTCAGGATTTAGGTTGTCTAAAAAGTGAAAAGGAACGCTTAATAGCATGTAAATTAATATAATAAAAAATCCGTATAAAATCGCATTCCAAGTTCCTTTTTTCTTGTTGGATGATTGTTTCGTGAAAAATGACACCGTTAATGGAATCATTGGAAAAACGCAAGGCGTCAACAAAGCCAACAAACCACCCACAAAACCCAATATAAAAATGCCCATCAAACCAGTTGATTTCTCGGAATTTGTAGTTGAAGTTTCCGTTAAAAGTTCCTTGTTTTTTAGATCTAATTTGAGTTTTTGAGACAATTCTTTGCTTCGTTCGTCAATAGAAATGGTTTCGCTTACTATTTTTCCTTGCAAAGAAATGGTGAAATTTTCATCAATGTTGATACAAGCTGTTTCGCAAACTTGTCCGAAAAAATTCAGTTTTATTTGCGAAATTTCTTTGTTGGTCAATTGAATTCTTTGTATAATAATGGCTTTTTCTTTGAAAACAATTTCTTCTTTTTCCCAAACATCTGAATACTTTTTAAAAGGACTTTCTTCTTTGGCTTTCCCAACTAAAATATAGCCAGTTTCGCCTTCTTGCATCGTAATTTCTAGAGGCAAAGAGGCATTTTCAGGATTGTACTGAGAATATAAATACCAACCTTTGAAGAGTTGGGCTTTGAAGACAATGTCAAACTCCATTTCAGAAATCTTTTTCACTTCAGTAGAGAGTAAAATCGGATTTTCTGAGGATTGTCCTTTTGCAAAAAAGGCAGTTAAAAGGAAAAATATAATGATAAATTTCTTCATGTTTTGTAGGTAATTTTTAAAGGACTATTTGTTGCTTTTGATGCTAAAAAACGTCTGTCTTGTCTGAGGTTTATAATCCAAATCACTTCATTTTCGGCAGTGCAAAGCAACCAAATATTTTCTTTTTCAAAAAGCGAAAATTTTTCATCTTTAAAATACTTGCTTACTTTCTTTTTCCCTTGCATTTCTGTTGGGTAAAAGTAGTCACCATTTTCCCATTTTCTGAGAATTAATGGAAACTTTAACAAGGTTTTATCAGTATAAATACTTTGGTTGTTTTTGATGATTTCCGAGTCAACTTGCTCAAAATACAAATGAATTGGAAATAGTATTTCTTCTTGATTTTCTTCAATTTTGAAAAGGAATTTATCTAATTTTGATGATTGAATTGCTGTTAAAATTAAGTGTTTACGGTCTTTTAAAAGTACATGTGAATTAGAAAAAACTTGTTTGCCAGATTGTGCTGAAAGCAATTCATACACATTATCCCATTCTTTAAAATGAAAATCTTTTAAAGTTTGATACAAAAAAACTTTTGGGTTTCGCAGCTGATTAATTTTTGAAATTTCAAACCAAACCACTCCTTTTTCATTTGAGATTATTTCTTTTGAATATTCTTGAACAGTATCTTCAATCAATTGTTGAGATTCTTGCAAATTTGTGAGAGTTTTTGAAAAAGAATCTAACAAACTTGGATTGATTTCTATCAAAATTGGCACAATTTGATGCCTAATTTTATTTCTGATGTATTTTGTGGATGCATTGCTGAAATCTTCTCTCCATTCTAAATGGATTTCTTTAGCATATTCCAAGATTTCAGCTCTTGAAAAAGGCAACAAAGGACGAATGATATTTCCGTTTTTCTCAGGAATTCCAGTAAATCCCTCTAAACCTGAACCACGAGTTAGGTTAATTAAAAAAGTTTCCAAATTGTCATCTGCATGATGAGCAGTCAAAATGTAATCAAATTGTTGTGTTGTTGCCAATTCTTGAAACCATTGATACCGCAATTTTCTGGCTGCAATTTGAATAGAGGTTTTATGTTTTTGAGCGTAAATTTCAGTATCGAAATGAATTGTAAAAATATGATTATCTAATATTTGAGCAAATTTTATAACAAACTTTTCATCCAAATCACTTTCTTTATTTCTGAGTTTAAAATTGCAGTGTGCCAAAGAAACTGAAAGTTTTAATTGATTGCACAAATGAGTCAAAACTACAGAATCCAATCCTCCAGAAATCGCAATCAACAACTTTTTATCCTTTAAAAAAGGAAAATGATTGTCAATATGATTGCTGAATTTTTGGAACATTTCAGGTCAAATGTATGCTTTTTACAATTGAGAGTTTAGCCAATCAACTATTTCTTGCATCATTTCTTCTTTGCACAAATCGTTTTGGAGTTCGTGATACCCACCTTCATACAATTTCAAAGTGGCATTTACAGCATTTTTTACAAATTCTTCACTGCCTTTGTAGTCGATAATTTTATCATCAGTTCCATGCAGCAGCAGCATTGGCACAGTCAATCTATTGCCATTTTCAATCGCCCATTTTCCTGATTTAATGAATGTTATCGAAAAATTTGGACTGATTTGATTGTGAACCAAAGAGTCTTTTTTATATTTTTCAACTTCATTTGCATCTCTTGACAAATCATTAGGATTCAATTCATTTCCCATTGTAATTGATGGCGCAATTTTTTGTAAAATCTGACCCAAAGCCAACTTGATGATTGGAGGTTGAAAAGCCAATTTTAAAAAAGGACTTGTAGCAATTACACCTTTCAAATCATGACTTTTTTTCAAAACATAATTGATCACTACATTGCCACCCATAGAATGACCATACAAGAAAATCGGTTTGTCAGGAAATAAAGATTTAGCTTTTTCAATGGTTTCAGTAATGCTATCTAAAACTGCATCAAAACTAGGATTATGGCCGCGTTTTCCTCCAGTTTTTCCATGTCCAAAATGATCAAAAGCGACTACCGAAAAATTATTTTCAGTCAGTTTTTTAGCTACATGTTCAAATCTCGAAGAATGTTCTCCCATTCCATGTGCCAAAACGATGACTGCTTTTGTGTTGTTTGCCTGCCAATATTGTCCGTAAAACTCAGTATTATATATCGTAAAATTAAATTCTTGATGTGACATAAATGGATATTTTGAAACGTTTAAAATACTATGTGAATATACTTATTTTCTGGCTAATAATCTTACAATCAGACAGATTTTAACAACACATATTTCATTGCTTTTGCTTTCAATAAACATTCTTCGTATTCTTTTTCAGGATTTGATTTTGCAGTAATGGCGCTTCCAACTGAATACGAAACGTATTTTTTCACCTGATTGTATAAAATGCTTCTAATCACTACATTAAAATCAAAATCACCATTTGGTGTAAAATAACCAACTGTACCTGAATACAATCCACGTTTGGTAACTTCTTGTTTTTCTATGATTTTCATGGCTGAAACTTTGGGAGCTCCAGTCATACTTCCCATGGGAAAAGTGTCTTTGATGACCAAAATCGGCGATGTATTTTCATCCATTTCTGAAACAACTGTTGAAATCATTTGATGCACTTGCTTGAAAGAATATACTTTGCACAATTCTTCAACTTTCACGCTTCCTTTGATAGCAGATTTTGACAAATCATTGCGAACCAAATCGACAATCATCACATTTTCAGTGCGTTCTTTGGAATCTCTTGCTAAATCTGAAGCGATTTTTTCATCGTCAAATTTACTTTTCAAGCGTTTTGCAGTTCCTTTAATGGGTTGTGAAATGATTTTATTTCCCTCTTTTCTAAGGTATCTTTCAGGGGAAGCTGACAACAAATATTGATGATTCATTTTCAGAAAAACCGCAAAAGGAGGTTCAGAAATTCTGTTTAAATCTTGATATACTTCCAAAGGATTGATTTCGGTATTTTCTGCATAAAATTCTTGACAAAAATTAGCTTCATAAATATCACCTCTCTGGATGTGTTGCAGAATTGTTGTTACTTTTTGATGGTATTCGTCTTTGTGAATCCGCAATTTTATCTTAATGCTATTTTTGTCAACTCGAGTGCAGTCGAGAGGTTTAGATTGTTGGATTGTTGTATTGGTAGATTGTTGGATTGCATTAAAATCAATATCGATCTCATCATCCACCATTTTTAAATAGTGAAATTCAACACTATTTCCCTTTACAAAAATAATTTTTTGGGGCTGAAAAAAGAACAAATCAGCGAAATCTAATCCATCAAAATTGGTTGAGGAAAGCTGTTCAATATCATTTTTTACATCATAAGAGATGTATCCAAAAATATAATCTTTTGTGGTGGTTTGATATTCTTGTAACTTTTCAAATGCGCTGTGAAAATCGGTTTTAATGCATGTAAATTCGTCCACAGCAAGCACTGCATCAAAACTAGAATATTGCTGATGGTAATTGTTAGAATCTAAAAAAATAGCCGTTTGAAATTGCTGCGACCAACACAATAATTGCTGTTTGAATTTTACAATTTCATCAATTGAAAAACTAGAAATAATTCGTTGCATTTTTTTTGTAAAAATACTCTACTGTTTTTTTAAGGAGGAGACCTCACGAGTTTTTAAAACCCGTGAGGTCTTGTTTAAATTTTACTTTTTTTAAGCATTCAAAGGTTTGCCGTCCCAAGCAGCTTTTGCAGCTTCTTTTACAGCCTCAGAATACGTTGGGTGTCCGTGGCAAATTCTTGCTAAATCTTCAGCAGAAGCTCTGAATTCCATAGCAACAGCAGCTTCCATAATCAAATCAGCTACCCTTGCACCAACCATGTGAACTCCTAAAATCTCGTCTGTTTTTTTATCGGCCAAAACTTTTACAAATCCGTCAATATCACCACTCGCTCTTGATCTTCCCAAAGCTCGCATTGAAAATTTACCAGCTTTATAATCAACTTTTTCAGCAATTAACTCCTCTTCAGTTTTTCCTACAGCAGCTACTTCTGGCCAAGTGTAAACAATTCCAGGAATCAAATTATAATCAATATGTGGTTTTTCGCCAGCAATAAATTCAGCCACAACAACACCTTCTTCTTCAGCTTTGTGAGCCAACATAGCGCCTTTTACAACGTCACCAATTGCAAAAATATTAGCTACATTGGTTTGTAAATGACTATTGATTTCAACTTGTCCTTTTTCATTGACTTTCACACCAATTTTCTCCAACCCCAAACCTTCAGTATATGGTTTTCTGCCCACAGAAACCAAGCAATAGTCACCAGTAAAAGTAATCTCTTCAACTTTTTTATTGATTGCTTTTACAATGATTTCATTGCCATTTCTTTCTACAGAAGTTACGCCATGATTGACATAAAAATTGAGTCCTTGCTTTTTTAATACTCTCAATAATTCTTTAGAAATTTCACCATCCATTGTTGGTGTAATTTTCGGAGCATATTCAATTACAGTTACTTCTGCGCCCAAACGAGCATACACAGAACCCAATTCTAAACCAATTACGCCACCTCCAATCACTATTAAATGCTTAGGAACTTCTTTTAATTTTAAAGCTTCTGTTGAAGTAATGATTCGTTCTTTATCGATATTTATAAAGGGAAGACTTGCAGGTTTTGAACCTGTTGCAACAATGATATTTATTCCTTCAATAACTTCTGATGAACCATCTTTTTTGGTAATTTTTACATGAGTTGCATCTTCAAATGAACCCAAACCTTCAAAAACATCAATATTATTTTTATCCATCAAATATTTTATACCACCAGTCGTTGTTTCTACAACATTTGCTTTTCTTTCGACCATTTTTCCAAAGTCAAAAGTTGGTTTTTCAACAGTAATTCCATGTTCAGCAAAATGATGGACTGCGTCATAATAATGATGCGCAGAATCTAACAACGCTTTTGAAGGAATACATCCAACGTTTAAACAGGTGCCTCCAAGCGTTGCGTATTTTTCAATAATAGCTACTTTTTTACCTAATTGAGAGGCTCTTACTGCAGCAATATATCCTCCAGGACCAGAACCAATTACAATGATATCGTACTTCATGCTAAATTTATTTTGGATAACAAAAATACAGCTTTTTTTAAAGAATGACGATAGAAATGTTTAGATTTACCTTATTAAAATCTTAAATTTTTAATCATAAAAATTTAAAGAAAGAGGTGCTTTTAAATTCACATGCATAGTTACATTCATATGCAAGATTTTCATAAGAACAAATTAATGAAAATTTTGTTTAGATAAACAAAGTGAAAGCAAATTATAACCAATAAATAGGGAAAAATTAATTTTTGAAAAAATCACTTTTAATCATTGGGTCTGTTTGGGTTGAACCCAATGCATCTGCTGCTGGCTTTAGAATGTTGCAACTTATTGAGTTGTTTGTAAAACAACATTTTAATATCACTTTTGCAACCACAGCCAAAAAACCAATCACTGCTTTTTCTCTAAATTCTCTTGATATTCAAGAGGTAGAAATTCAGTTGAATGATGCTTCTTTTGATGATTTTGTTAAAAATTTAGCCCCTGAAATCGTACTCTTTGATCGATTTTTGACAGAAGAACATTTTGGATGGCGTGTTCAAGAAAACTGCCCAAAAGCAATGACTATTTTAGACACGGAAGATTTGCATTGTTTGCGAAAAACTCGTGAAATCTGTTTGCAAAAAAATAGGGACTTTTCGCTTGATGAACTTAAAAAGCAAGATAGTACCAAACGAGAAATTGCTTCGATTTTACGTTGTGATGTTTCTTTGATAATCTCCAGTTTTGAAATGGAAATCTTGACTTCTGTTTTTAAAATTGAAGCTGATATTTTATATTATTTGCCTTTTTTATTGAACAAGATTGAGGTTTTTCAAATCAATAAATGGCCATCATTTGAAGAAAGAAACCACTTTGTTTTTGTTGGTAATTTTTTTCATAAACCAAATGTAGATGCTGTTCAAACACTCAAAAATCATATTTGGAAAAGTATCAGAAAACAACTTCCAACAGCTGAATTGCATATTTATGGAGCCTACATAACTCCTCAAATTTCACAATTACACAATCCAAAAGAAGGATTTTTCATCAAAGGATTTGCAGAAGATGCTGAGGAAATTGTAAAAAATGCAAAAATTGTTCTGGCACCTTTACGTTTTGGAGCAGGAATCAAAGGCAAATTAACAGAAGCCATGTTGTGTGGAACACCAAGTATAACTTCAACAATTGGTGCAGAAGGAATGTATCAAAATTTGCCTTGGAATGGTTTTATTACGGATGATTTTGAGGTATTTGCCACCAAAGCCGTTGAATTGTACACCAACCAAATTGTATGGGAATCTGCTCAAAAAAATGGCATAGAAATTATCAATGCATTTTATGACAAAACAAAATTAGAACAGCCTTTTATGAATCAAATTTTAGAAATTCAGCAAGATTTAGAAAAGCATAGAAGTGAACATTTTTTACAAAGTTTGTTACACTATCAAACATTGCAAACCACTAAATATTTGAGCAAATGGATTGAGGCGAAGAATGGTTGATGATTTTGGGAATTTTATCTAAATCAATCCAGCTCTTTTCAACAATGCATCAGGTTTTGGTTCTTTACCACGAAAACGTTTATACAGATTCATTGGTTTTTCTGTTCCGCCTTTTGAAAGCACATTTTCTTTGAATTTCGTTGCGATTTCTTTGTTGAAAATTCCGTTTTCTAAAAAATATTCAAACGCATCTGCATCCAACACTTCAGCCCATTTATACGAATAATAGCCTGCAGAATATCCGCCTTGGAAAATATGTGAAAATGAAGTACTCATGCAGTTTTCAGCTACATCAGGATACAATTTCGTATCAGAAAATGCGTCATTTTCAAATTCTTTTATGGATGTTATTTCTGATGGATTTTCACTGTGCCATTTCATGTCCAAAATACCAAAACTCAATTGACGTAAGGTTTGTATTCCCTCATGAAAACTAGCTGACTCTTTGATTTTCTCCACATATTTCATTGGAATTATTTCCCCAGTTTTATAATGTTTTGCAAACAATTCCAACGCTTCTTTTTCATAACACCAATTTTCTAAAACTTGACTTGGCAGCTCTACAAAATCCCAAGAAACAGACGTTCCTGACAAACTTGTGTAAGTTGTGTTTGCCAACATTCCATGCAAAGCATGACCAAATTCGTGAAATAGTGTAGTTATTTCGTTGAACGTCAGTAAAGAAGGTTTTGTGGAAGTCGGTTTTGTAAAATTACAAACAATAGAAACATGAGGTCGCTCATTGATGCCCTCTTTGATATATTGCGATTTATACGAAGTCATCCAAGCACCATTTCTTTTTCCTTTTCTTGGATGAAAATCGGCGTAAAAAACAGCAATAAAATTGCTATTTGAATCCAAAACTTTGTATGTTTTTACCTCTTGATGGTATTTGTCAATATCAAAAACTTCTTCAAATTTCAGATCATATAATTTATTAGCGATGGTAAAAACACCCTCCATCACATTTTCTAATTGAAAATAAGGTTTTAGTTGTTCTTGATCTAAATCAAACAATTCTTTTTTTAATTTTTCCGCATAAAAAGCGCCATCCCATTTTTGAAGTTGCTCAATTCCGTCTAACTTTTCAGCATAATTTTCAAGATGTTTGAACTCTCTTTCAGCAGCAGGTTTCGCTTTTTGAAGCAATTCCTTGGAAAATTCGATGACTTTTTCAGGAGTTTCAGCCATTCTTTCTTCTAAAACAAAATGCGCATGAGACTTGTAACTCAATAAATTAGCTCTTTCATGACGAAGTTTTACGATGTTTAAAACAATTTGTTCGTTGTTAAATTTGTTGTTTTGAAACCCTTTTTTGCCAGCAGCAATTGCCATTTTTTTGCGCAATTCTCTATTTTCTACATAGGTTACAAATGGAATATAACTTGGAAAATCGAGGGTAAAAACGAATCCTTCTTTGCCTTTTTCTTTTGCGATTTCTTGTGCAGCTTCTTTGGCTGATTCAGGTAAGCCAGTCAATTCTTTTTCATCTAAAATATGCAATTCAAAATTGTTTGTTTCAGCCAACACATTTTCACCAAATTGCAAAGAAAGTTTTGATAATTCGTTGTCAATTTTTCGCAAAGTTGCCTTTTTTTCTTCTGATAAATTGGCGCCATTTCTTGCAAAACTTTTATATTGCTTTTCTAACAACATAGTTTGTTCTGGCGATAATTGCAACTTTTCTTTTGAATCAAAAACAGTTTTAACACGCGAAAATAATGCTTCATTCAAGGTAATATCATTCCTAAATTCGCTTAACCAAGGTGAGATTTCTTGTGCAATTTTTTGAATTTCATCATTGGTTTCAGCAGCATTCAAATTGAAAAAAATACTGGTAATTCTGCTTAGTTTTTCACCAGCAAAATCCAAAGCAACAGTGGTATTTTCAAAAGTTGGTGTGTCCTTATTTTGGATAATTTCATCAATTTGCCCTCTTGCGATTTCAATTGCTTGTTCAATAGCAGGTTTAAAATGATCATTGAAAATTTTAGAAAAAGGCGCTGTATTAAAATGGTGTAATAAAGGATTCATTCTATAAGTTCAAAGTTTAAAATTCTAGGTTCAGAGTTAATTTTGAATATTGAATTATGAATTTCGAACCTTTTTTGAAGCTTGTTCTACTTTCATTTTCAAACCTTCTTTGTAGGCAATAATTTTGTCTAAAACGCATTTGTCAGATGCACCAATAATTTGGGCTGCTAAAATTCCTGCATTTTTAGCGCCATTTAATGCAACAGTAGCCACAGGAACACCTCCAGGCATTTGCAAAATAGACAACACAGAATCCCAACCATCCATAGAATTGCTACTTTTTACAGGTACTCCAATTACAGGTAAAGGACTCATACTTGCCACCATTCCTGGTAAATGTGCTGCACCTCCTGCACCTGCAATAATCACTTTTAAACCTCGTAAATGTGCATTTTTTGAGTAATCGAACAATTTTTCTGGTGTTCTGTGCGCAGATACTATATCCACTTCGAATGGAATATCAAAACTTTCTAAGACATTAATAGCATCTTGCATTACTGGAAGGTCAGAGTCACTTCCCATTATTATTCCAATCATAATTTTAGTTTATTAGGTTGATAATTTTTTTATTAATTTAATGAATACCCTTTTGTAAGATGCTCTCTTAAAATATTTGTAGTCCAAATTCTAAATTCAGTAGCAATTTTAGATTTTACTCTATAACCTATCGAAATAATAACATCTAAATTGTAATGATTTACATCATAACTTTTACCATCATTTGCAGTATGTGCAAATTTTGCACATACTGAATCTTGAATGAGTTCTTGTTCAATAAAAATATTTTTTAAGTACTTAGAAATAACGGTTCTATTTCGATTGAAAAGGGTTGCTATTTGTTGCTCTGTTGCCCAAAAAGTTTGCTTTCCTTCATCTAATACAATTTCAAACTTGTTATTTTCTTGGGAAGACTTGAAAGTTATTAATTCTGTCATTTCGCAATCACTCTAATTGTTTCTTTCACTTTTTGAGCAATTTCTCTTGCTTTTTCAATGTCTTTATTGACAATCGTTACATGTCCCATTTTGCGAAATGGTCTTGTTTCTTTTTTTCCGTAAATATGAGGAGTTACACCAGGAATTTTTAAAACTTCTTCAATATTTTTGTAAAAAACTTGTCCAGAAAAACCTTCTTCACCTACCAAATTCACCATAATTCCGGCAACTTTACTTTCGGTATTTCCCAAAGGAAGATTTAATATTGATCGTAAATGTTGTTCAAATTGATTGGTATAACTCGCTTCTATAGAATAATGACCAGAATTGTGTGGTCTTGGCGCTACTTCATTTACCAAAATTTCATCATTGGTTGTTTGAAACATTTCAATCGCCAATAAGCCAATAAAATCCAAATTATTGACAACTTTCAAAGCAACTTCTTGTGCTTTTTTTGCCACGGATTCCTCAATTCTTGCTGGGCAAATTACATATTCAACTTGATTTGCTTCAGGATGAAACTCCATCTCAACAACAGGATAGGTAGTTGTTTCGCCATTTTTATTTCGGGCAACAATAACAGCCAATTCGTTTTTGAATGGAATTAATAGTTCAGTTATACATTCAACATTTGGTAAGTTTTCTAAATCAGCAAAACTTCTTACAATTTTAACCCCATTTCCATCATATCCAAAACGCGCTGCTTTCCAAACAAATGGAAATATTAGAATATCATTCTCTATACTATGATGCAATTCTTCAAGATAAGCAAAATAAGAAAAAGGTGCTGTTGGAATTTTATGATCGATATAAAAATCCTTTTGCTTTGCTTTACTTTGAATAATTCGCAAATTTTCGGGCTTTGGAAAAATTGGCAAACCCTCTTTTTCAAGTTGTTCAAGCGCTTCAATATTTACATTTTCGATTTCAATTGTCAATAAATCAACTGTTTTTCCGAAATTATAAACAGCTTCAAAATCAAGCAAATCTCCTAATTCAAAACGATTACAAATTTGTGCACAAGGTGCATTTTTATTACTATCTAAAATAGCCGTTTGAATATCAAATTTGTGCGTTTCAGCCAATAGCATTTTTCCTAACTGACCTCCGCCAAGAACGCCCAAAGTAAAATTGGATGAGAAATAATTTTTCAATTTATAACTTATTTTGTTTCTACAAAAATAAACATCTTATAGCTAAGAAACTATTTAAAACTAATGATTTGAAGCGTGCTGCCATTTTTTATAACACGATATTCAATGGCAGGACATTCAAATCCATTGGTTTGGGGCGATCCACCAAAATCAACACTATAAACGCTTTTATCACAAGTACATTTTAATACTCTATTTTCAAAAATCATTGGTGAATTACAATCATTTACAGGACATAATTTATCAAAAGCTACGAATTCAGTTCCATTTTTATTGAACAATAAAATGCCTTTGTTTCCTCCAACAATTTCAGCAAATCCACCAGGAGTTTGCACATTTATAAGTTCAGGATTGTTTAAATCTCTTAAAATATTTAAAGGTAAAGTCTGGATGCAATTTTGCAGATTTATTGAATCTGAGCAATTTACAAATAAACAAAACCCAAATATAAAAGTTAGTTTTCGAATCATCTTTTAAAGACTGTGGTATCAAAACGATGCCAAGTTACAAATATTTTGTATATTTGTTTCACTATCTCATTCCTATTAAGGCAATGAGATTTTTAAATTTAAGAAACTATGAGTAACATATCTTATTATTCGCCAGAAGGATTAAAAAAATTGAAAGATGAATTGCTTCATTTAGAGCAAGTGGAGCGACCAAGAGTTACCCAAGAAATTGCAGATGCAAGAGATAAAGGGGATTTGAGTGAAAATGCAGAATATCATGCTGCAAAAGAAGAGCAATCTCATTTAGAAACGAAAATTGCGAAATTGAAAAACGTAATTTCGAATGCTCGTATTTTGGATGAAAGTCAATTAGACTCCTCAAAAATATTGATCCACTCAAAGGTGAAAATTAAAAATGTTGCCAACAAAATGGAATTTTCTTACACACTTGTTGCAGATTCTGAAACAGATGTTCGTAATGGAAAACTTTCGGTGAAATCGCCAATTGGTCAAGGATTATTGGGGAAAGAAGTAGGAGAAATTGCCGAGATTAAAGTTCCAAATGGCATTATGAAGTTCGAAATTATCGAAATTTCGAGATAACTGAGTTCAAAACTTTAGGTTTAGAATTCAAAGTTGAAAAAAATTTATTAAAAACCAAACTACTGTCTAACGTCTAAAGACTAAATTCTAAATAAATGAGTATCTTTACAAAAATCATAAACGGAGAAATTCCTTGTTATAAAATCGCAGAAAATGACGAGTTTATTTCATTTTTAGACATCAATCCGAATGTAAAAGGTCATGCTTTGGTAGTGCCTAAAAGAGAAGAAAACAAGTTGTTTGATTTGTCAAAAGACGAATACAACTCACTCATGGATTTTTCTTACAGAGTTGCAAAGGCTCTTGAAAAATCAGTTTCTTGTAAAAGAATTGGAATGACCGTTATTGGTTTGGAAGTTCCACATGTGCATGTGCATTTGATTCCAATTAATGAAATGGCTGATATGCAATTTCAACGAAAAATTAGTTTATCAAAACAGGAATTTGAAGAGCTAGCTGATCGTATTTCAGCTAATTTTAGGGACTAAAATCTCAAAAGTAGTGCCTTTTTCAAGTTCCGATTTTTGGACGAAAATTTTTCCTTTGTGATATTCTTCTACAATCCGTTTAGAAAGAGATAATCCTAAACCCCAACCTCTTTTTTTGGTGGTAAATCCCGGTTTAAAAATCTGGCTGAAAAGTTTTTTGGGCATTCCTTTTCCTGTATCAGAAATTAATATTCTAATATTTTTTGCTGAATTTTCTATGACTAATGAAACTTCGCCTTTTCCAAGCATGGCATCAATTGCATTTTTTATAAGATTTTCTATTACCCAGCCAAAAAGTTCTTCATTTAAAAGCGTTTTAATTTCGGTGTCTGACGAAGAAAAAGAAAAGTAAATTTGCTGAGAACTTCGTGATTGTAAATAATCAAATGCTTTTTTTGTGACCAACACAACATCTCTTTTTTGTAATTCTGGAATGGAACCAATTTTTGAAAATCGGTTGGCAATTATATTCAATCTGTGAACATCTTTTTCTATTTCATCTATATAGGTTTCATCTACTTTTTCAGCTTTCAAAATGGCAATCCAACCCAATAAGGATGACAATGGAGTGCCAATTTGATGCGCAGTTTCTTTTGCCATTCCTGTCCATAATTTATTGGTTTCTGCAGCTTTGTTCGAACTATAAAAAAGATAAATAACGGATAAAAAAAGGACTAAAATTAGGATTAATGCCAATGGATAATAGGTCAATTTTTTTAGCAAATCTGAATCTCGATAGTAAATATATTGCTTGTTTTTTCCATCATAACTGATTTCAATTGGCTTGTTTTCTTTTTTCATAATCGCCAGTTGTTCTCTCAAATACAATGGATTTAAAGATTTAATTGAATCCAAATTATTAGCATAAATAATTTCGTCTTTATCATCCGCCAAAATCATTGGAATACTATTATTGATTGTGATAATTTTGTCTGGAAGAGCAATATTTGAATTCAAATCAGCCCTAGATAGTTCTTTTTGAGCTTCTGCCAAAATCTCCATTTTGATACGTTCTTCTTGTTTAAATTTTTGGAAAAAAGTATAGGTATTCCATAAAATTAAAGAAACAATTGCAAACGAAACAGCAATGCTAATTCTCTTAAATAAAATTGGTTGGTTAAAAATATTCATAAAAAACAAAGATAAAGTTTTCTTGTAATAACTCATTTCAAGATTTGATAGTATCTTTAAGGCATAAAAATATGAAAATATGCTTACGATTATTCCCGATGAAATGGAAACAGGAAAATTCCATTCATACCTTTTAGGAGCTGTTGCACCGAGACCAATTGCTTTTGCAAGCACGATTGATGAAGATGGAAATCCTAATTTATCTCCTTTTAGTTTTTTTAATGTTTTTGGCTCAAATCCTGCAACATTGATTTTTTCACCCGCAAGAAGAGTGAGAGGAAATACTACAAAACACACTCTAGATAATGTTTTAGCAACTAAAGAAGTTGTGATAAACGTGGTGAATTATGATATGGTGCAGCAAATGTCTTTGAGTAGCACAGAATATCCAAAAGGTGTCAATGAATTTATAAAAGCAGGTTTTACAATGCTAAAATCCGAAGAAATAAAACCTTTTAGAGTGGCAGAATCTCCAGTGCAATTTGAGTGTATTGTAAAAGATGTGATCTTTACTGGTTGTGAAGGAGGAGCTGGAAATTTAATTATTTGTGAAGTTTTAAAAATGCATATTTCTGAAGCTGTTTTGGATGAAAATGGCGAAATTGATCAACATAAAATTGATTTGGTTGCAAGAGCTGGAGGCAATTATTATTCACGAGCAAAAGATGGTTTTTTTGAAATTCCAAAACCGATTTCAACACTTGGAATTGGGGTTGACAATATTCCTTCAGAAATTAGAAATAGTATCATTTTAACAGGAAATGATCTGGGAATGTTAGGAAATGTTGCTCAAATGCCTTCAAAAGAGACTGTTGATAACTTTGGGAAAGAACATCCTCAATTTATTGGGTTAGAAACCACAAAAAAACATATTTTTGCAAGAGAGTTTTTAAAAAATAATCACATTGAAAGTGCTTGGAATGTACTTTTGTTAAATTAAAAAAAATATTATGGAAGTTATTGGAAAAATAAAATTGATAGGAGACGTTCAAGCGTTAGGTTCAGCTGGATTTAGAAAAAGAGAATTGGTTGTCACTACAGATGAGCAATACCCACAAATGATTATGGTTGAATTTCTGCAAGATAAAGTAGATTTATTAAACAATTATACTGTGGGGCAAGATGTAAAAGTATCTATCAATTTACGAGGTAGAGAATGGATCAATCCACAAGGTGAAGCAAAATATTTTAATTCTATCAATGGTTGGAGAATAGAGAGTTTCGCTCAAGCTTCTTCAAATGCACAAAATTTACCTCCTGTTGATCAGTTTCAAAAAGCAGCAACTAATTTCACTCAAGAAGAGCCTGAAGATGATTTGCCTTTTTAATTTTTAGAAATTAGAGAAAAGAATAAAGATAATAGAGTTAAAAATGACTCTCTTTTTTTATTTTTATAAATCTGAGCTTTCTAAAAATCTAATTTATGCTTCTTTTTTAGGCATTGGACCTCTCAAATGAATAATCAATCCATTGAGAAAATTTCTTAAAAATTGATCTCCACATTCCACATATTTTGGATGATCTTCATTTCTGAAAATGGCACCAATTTCTCCCTTTGTTACTTTAAAATCAACCAAAGCACAAATCTCAATAATATCAGAATCTCGCAATTTGTTCGCAACTCTTAGTTTTTTAAAAATATCATTATTTGATAATCCCATAGTGTCAAAAATACGTTTTTTTAATTAACTACTTGAAAAATTGCCCAAGCATAAATCGCAAAACGCGCAAACCTGAATAATCCATAAAAAGCGACATTTTTAAATGGATATTTGATCATTCCTGCTGTGATGCATGCAATCGAAAAAGGCAAGGGTAATAATGCGCCAACCAAAATTAAAATTCCTCCCCATTTGCGGGTATTTTTTAGATTATTCTCCATTTTTACCTCCAAATATATTTTTAATGACTCGATTTTCAGAGTCATCTTTCCAATAAAATAAGAAATCAACCCTCCAAAATAAGAAAATGTTGCTAGAAAAAATAAATTCAACATGGGTGTATCTGTTTTTTTTGTCCAAGCAATAAAAATTTCTGGAGGAACCAATCCAAACAATGTTTCTGAAATAAAAAAGGCAATCAAAATTCCAATTCTTGAAAAAGTTTCGGTCATGTTTTGCAAAGCCTCATTGATATTGAAAACATATTTATTGACCAAAAAAACTAGTAAAACAACCCCAAGAATTGGTAAAAATGCTTTTTTTATACTCGTCCAAACAAACAAATAAAATCCAGTTCTATGAAAATAATGGTGCATTAGCTTTGCACGATGTGAATTTGTTTTTTTCTTTTTTAGATATTTCATAGATTGTTTAAAAAAAAATTTAAAAAGGAACACAAAAGTACTCACAATCTTTGTGCTAATCGTAATCATTTGAAAGATTAACTCTTTTTTAAAATTTCAAAATTTATGACTTCCCTATTTTTTCAATTTTCATAATTTGTACATTTGAAAAATGTTGTGGTTAACCGAAAAAATAGCATTTCCTCCTTATGAAAACACTTCAAGAGAAGGAATTATCGCTTTAGGTGGTGATTTATCTTCAGAAAGATTGATGTTTGCATACAAAAAAGGAATTTTTCCATGGTTCTCTAAAGGAGATCCAATTGTATGGTATTGTCCCAAAAAACGAATGGTTTTGTTTCCAAATGAATTGAAAATTTCAAGATCAATGGCAAAAATCATTCAGAGAAATGAGTATATCATAACTGAAAATACTGCTTTTAAGGAAGTTATTTTCAACTGCAAAAACATTAGAAGAAAAGGCGAATTCGGAACTTGGATCACTGATGAAATGGAGCAGGCTTTCATCAATTTACACCAAAAAGGAATTGCAAAATCAATTGAAATTTGGCGAATTTCAGAAGATTCAACGTATCAAAAAGAATTGGTTGGAGGTTTGTATGGTATTGAAATGAACCAAATTTTTTGTGGCGAAAGCATGTTTAGCAAAGTGCCAAATGCCTCAAAAATAGCTTTTATTTATTTGGCAAAAAGCAACAAATATGCTTTGATTGACTGTCAAATGTATAACAATCATTTGGCAAGTTTGGGCGCTAAAGAAATTGATCGAAGTGATTTTTTAAACCTTCTAGAAAAATACCAATAAAAAAACCTCGCCTTTTGAACGAGGTTATGTATTTAAATTTTAGAAATAATTATCCTAAAGTTACTCTTTTGAAAGCAGTTACTGAAACATCTCCGTAAGTTTTTACGTATGAAGCAACATTTTTCTTATCATCTTTGATAAAATCTTGGTCTAACAAACACAATTCTAAATCTAACGTTGTGTTGTCAGAAATAAAACGCTCCATTTTTCCTGGTAAAATTTTATCCCAGATTTTTTCTGGTTTTCCTTCAGCAGTCAATTCAGCTTTTGCCATAGCTTCAGCTTCAGCTAAGATCTCTGGTGTTAATTGAGCCATGGAAATATATTTTGGAACATTTTTCAATGTTTTACCCAATCTTGCCAATTCAATGTTATCTTTTTCAATAACAGCAATTCTAGCTTCAGTTTCAGCAGCCACAAATGCAGGATCAAAGTCTTTGTAAGACAATGTTTTTGCACCCATAGAAGCTACTTGCATAGCTAAATCTTTCGATAAAATTTCAGCAGTTTTAACTGGTACAGACAATCCAACCAAAGCAGCAATTTTTCCAATGTGAGTATATGCACCAACATAAGGAGCACTTACAATTTCGAAAGCAGTGATGTCTAATTTTTCGCCAATAACACCAGTTTGTTCAATTAGTTTATCAGCAACCGTCATCCCACCAAAATTAGCCGCTAAGAAAGATTCCTTAGAGTCATGATTGATAGCAATTGCAGCAAACTCTTCAGCCAATGCAACAAACTTTTCGTTTTTTCCAACAAAGTCAGTTTCACAAGCCAATACGATTGCAACACCTAGCGTTTTGTCATCGTTGATTTTAGTTACTGCTACACCTTCAGTAGAATCTCTATCTGCTCTGTTTGCAGCAATTTTTTGACCTTTTTTACGTAGAACATTAATTGCTTTATTAAAGTCACCGCCGGCTTCAACTAATGCCTTTTTACAATCCATCATTCCAGCTCCAGAAGCTTCTCTAAGATTTTTAACATCAGCAGCACTTACATTTACTGTTTCCATGTTATTTTATTTTTTTGGTTTAAATTAAATTGTTTCTTCGTCAGAAATTTCTAAAACTTTTTTAGTTGCAACTACAACTTCCTCTTCTTCAATCCCATCTTCTTTCTCTTTATCAGATTTTCTGTCAGATAAACCTTCTGCAATTGCATCTGTAATGTAAGATAAAACTTTGTCAATAGATTTTGAAGCATCATCGTTTGATGGAATAACAAAATCAACCAATCTTGGGTCAGAGTTTGTATCAACCATTGCAAAAATTGGAATATTTAAGTTCTGAGCTTCTGCAATTGCGATGTGTTCTTTTTTGATATCAACTACAAAAATTGCACCTGGCAAACGAGTCATATCAGCAATAGAACCTAAATTTTTTTCTAATTTTTCTCTTTGACGATTTATTTGTAATTTTTCTCTTTTTGACAACGCATCAAAAGAACCATCTGTTTTCATTCTATCAATTGAAGACATTTTTTTTACAGCTTTTCTAATTGTTACGAAATTGGT
This sequence comes from Flavobacteriaceae bacterium UBA2540, assembly GCA_002340765.1. Lineage (GTDB taxonomy): Bacteria > Bacteroidota > Bacteroidia > Flavobacteriales > Flavobacteriaceae > Polaribacter. The sequence continues at coordinate 34,809 of DDMS01000055.1, forward strand.
AAGCATTCCACCTGGCCATCTTTCAGTGATGTAGGGCATTCCAATTGCTTTTGCTTTTTCAGCAACAACATCTTTCGCTTGTTTTTTTGTTGCTACGAAAAGAACTTTACGTCCAGAGTTTGCTATTTTCTTTAACGCTTCTGAAGTTTCTTCAATTTTAGCAACGGTTTTATACAAATCAATGATATGAACACCATTTCTTTCTGTATAAATATAAGGAGCCATGTTTGGGTTCCATTTTCTGGTAAGGTGTCCAAAATGCACACCACTATCTAATAATTCTTGAATGTTTACTTTTGCCATTTTTTTAAATGTGTTTACTTTCTGTTTTTTAAATCAATATATAAGTAGTCATTTTTGAGTCTTATATATTTAGATACTAAACTGTTAATTATTTTTTTAATAACAGCCTCAAAACTATAATAATGAAAAGAGAAAAGTGAGAAAAGAGCTAAGACTTGGTGTCCTGATTCTTGATTCTTGTTTCTCTTCTCTAAGATATTAACGTTTAGAGAACTGGAATCTCTTACGAGCTTTTTTCTGACCGAATTTCTTACGTTCCACCATTCTTGGATCACGAGTTAACAAACCTTCTGGTTTTAAAACCGCTTTGTGTTCAACGTTGATTGCTACTAAAGCTCTTGTAATCGCCAAACGAATTGCTTCAGCTTGACCTGTCACACCACCACCAAAAACACTTACTTTAATGTTGTAAGATGTTGTATTTTCAGTTAACATTAATGGTTGTTGTACTTTATATTGCAAAGAAGCTGTCGTAAAATAATTTTTAAACTCTCTTTTGTTGATTGTAATTGTGCCATCACCATCAGAAAGATAAATACGAGCAACTGCTGTTTTTCTTCTACCTATTTTGTGAACAGTATCCATTTATTTGTAGTCGTTAAGGTTAATAGCTCTTGGAGTTTGACCTGCATGTTTGTGATCAGTTTCTGGATATGTATACAAGTTTCTGAACAATGCAGCGCCTAATTTATTTTTTGGCAACATTCCTTTTACTGCTTTTTCAATCAATCTTGTTGAATCTTTGTCAAACAATTCTTTTGCAGTTAACGATCTTTGTCCTCCAGGATATCCAGTGTGGTGGATATAGGTTTTATCGGCCCATTTTTTTCCTGTAAGATTAATTTTTTCTGCGTTGATAACAACCACATTATCTCCACAATCTACGTGAGGAGTATAGTTTGGTTTGTATTTACCTCTAATTAGCTTTGCTACTTTAGAAGCTAGACGACCCAACGATTGACCGTCCGCATCAACTAAAACCCACTCCTTGTTAACGGTAGCACTGTTTGCTGATACTGTTTTGTAACTTAATGTGTTCATAATTACACTATTAGTTTTTGTTCAATTAATATTTTTTTGTTTTCCTTAAAAAAGGAGTGCAAATGTACTGCTTTTAATTTGATTGACAAATAGCCCTTTAGTTTATTTTAATGCTTTGAATGCAAAAATAATTATTAACATATCGTTAAGAGAATAGAAAGTTACTTTTGTAGTGTTTTTTTTAATAAATAATCTGCTTTATTTTATTCGATATTCCAAGTTTTAAAAATGAAATTTTCCCTGAAATTCCTCATCTTATTTTTATGTTTTTCCATAAAAGTTGCTTCACAAGAGATAATTAAAGAGATTGTTCCAAAGAGAATTTACACCACCAAAATGCTAAAAAAAACGCCAATTATTGATGGTGATGTTAGTGATGAAGGTTGGAATGTGGTTGAATGGTCGTCAGATTTTACGGAAAGAGAACCTGATGAAGGTACACCTCCAACGTATCAAACCTTGTTTAAAATCATATATGACTCAAAATATTTATACATTGCCGTTAAGGCTTTGGATAATAATCCTGAATTAATAGAGCAACGTTTGAGTAGAAGAGATGGTTTTGCAGGTGACAGAGTGAATGTTGTTATTGACAGTTATCATGACAAACGGACAGCTTTTGTTTTTACGACCACTGCTGCCGGAGTTAAAGGCGAGGAAATTGCTTCTCAAAACGGACAAAGTTGGGATGAAAGATTGGAATCCAGTTTGGTTTACAGAAGCCAAAGTTGATGAAAATGGTTGGACTGCCGAAATGAAAATTCCGTTGAGTCAATTGCGTTTTGGTAAATCAAAAGAGCAAGTGTGGGGTTTGAATGTCATAAGAAATATATTCAGATTAAACGAACGCTCCATGTGGCAGAGAATTCCTAATACTCAAGCAGGTTTTATCAGCGAGTCTGGAGAATTGCATGGTCTGGTCGATTTAACGCCTCAAAAGCAATTAGAAATTCAGCCTTTTACGGTTTTACAATACGATTCTTATCCAAAAGAAGGAAATAACCCATACAGAAATGGCAGCGATTTTAAGGCCAATGCTGGTTTGGATGCCAAAATCGGAATTACCAATGATTTGACTTTAGATTTAACAGTTAATCCTGATTTTGGTCAAGTAGAAGCTGATCCAGGAGCGATTGCTTTGGACGGTTTTCAGATATTTTTCAGAGAACAAAGACCTTTTTTTGTAGAAAATAAAAATATCTTTGATTTTGAATTTGCCAACGGAAGTGACAACCTATTTTATAGCAGAAGAGTTGGAAGAAATCCGCACAGAGGTGCTAATTTAAGCAATGGCGAATTTGCAAATGTCCCTTTAAATTCGACAATTTTGGGCGCTGCAAAATTTTCTGGAAAAACACAAAATGGGTGGTCTTTGGGCATTTTGGAAAGCGTAACAGGAAACGAATATGCAACCATCAAGCAAGTAAATGGCAATACCAGAGAAGAAATTTTAGAACCGTTAACAAACTATTTTGTAACGCGAGTTCAAAAAGATTTTAACGAACGCAATTCATTTATTGGTGGAATTTTTACTACCACCAATAGAAATTTGAATGATAATTTCAACGAATTGCACAAAGCTGCATACACAGGAGGAGTTGATTTTCAGCACAATTGGAAAAACAGGGCTTACTTTGTTGACGGAAACATCATTATGAGTCATGTCACGGGAAGTACTGAAGCCATTGAAAATACACAACGTTCCATTACACGGTTGTTTCAACGAACAGATGCAACCCATGTTTCTGTTGATTCAACAAGAACTTCATTAACCGGAACTGGAGGAAGAATTGAAGCAGGAAAAAATGGGGGAGGAAATTGGCGTTATAATGGTGAATTTATTTGGCGATCACCAGAATTAGAGTTGAATGATGTTGGTTTTTTAAGACGAACTGATGAAATGATTCAGTTTGCGAATTTGAGATATTTGTGGCAAGTGCCTACCGAAAATTTCAGAAATGCAAGTGTAAGAATTAATCAATCATCGGAATATGATTTTCAAGGAAACCTCAATAGAACCCGTTTAGAAACAGAAGGAAACATCAATTGGAGTAATAATGCAACTTCAAACTTAGGATTTGGAACCAATTTTTCAGCGTATTCAAACGCTTTTTTAAGAGGAGGTGACAGATGGAGAACAGCAAATAATAGGTATATTTATGGTTCATTCGGGTCTGATACCAGTAAAGAATTCTCCTATAGAATTAGATTTACCAAAGTTGGGTCAGATGAAGCTGTTTTTCAAAGAAGTCGAGTATCAGTAAATTTTAATTATCAACCTATTGATGCGTTAAATATTTCGTTAGAAAATCAATTAGAAATTACAGATGATCGCGCACAATATGTGCAAACGGTTAATTTCGGAAATGACAAAAGATATATTTTGGGGCGTATAAAAAATGATGAATTTTCAACTACGTTAAGATTTACGTATAGCATCAATCCAAATATGTCAATTCAATTTTATGGGCAACCTTTTATTTCTAGAGGACGTTATTCTAATTTTAATTATGTGAATATTGCAGCTGCAGATCGTTTTACTGAACGCGTGAATTTGTATAATCAGAACCAAATTTCAGCAACAAACAGCAACGGAAATGACTATTATTCGATTGATGAAAATATGGATAACATAGAAGATTATCGATTTAACAAACCCGATTTTTCGTTTGTGCAATTCCGTTCTAATTTGGTAGCAAGATGGGAATACATTCCTGGTTCTGAGATATTTTTGGTGTGGGCTCAAGGTGTTGTTGGCAATGAAAACCCGAATTCAAGCTTATCAACTTCCTTAAGAAATCAAGTGTTAAGCAATCAAAAAGAAAATACTTTTTTACTGAAAGTTACGTATCGATTTGTGAGGTAGAAGTAGTTCAAAATTTTGAGTTTATAATTCAAAATTTCGAACTAACCAATTAAATTTAAAGTGTCTAACCCCTAATTCCCTCCCCAAGAATCACGCAATCCAACAGTTTTGTTGAATACTAATTTGCTTGCAGTCGTGTCATTATCCACACAAAAATAGCCCAAACGTTGAAACTGAAAACGCTCGCCAATCTTGGCAGATTGCATACTTGGCTCTACAAAAGCATCAATAATTTCTAAAGAATTTGGATTTAAAAATTCCATGAAATCTTTGTCTTTATGTGCATCAGGAGCTTCATCTAAAAACAAACGGTCATAAGCTCTCACTTCTGTTTTTACAGCATGTTTTACAGAAACCCAATGCAATGTTCCTTTCACTTTTCGCAAACTTTCTTCAGTGCCACTGCCTGATTTACTGAGTGCGTCATAGGTACATTGAATTTCAATCACATTTCCGTTTTCATCTTTGGTGCAACTCTCAGCTTTGATGATGTAGGCGTTTTTCAATCGAACTTCGCTTCCTAATTTCAATCGAAAAAATTTCTTATTGGCTTCTTCTTGAAAATCTTCTTTTTCAATAAAAATTTCTCTTGAAAAAGGCAGTTCTCTGAAACCTGCGGTTTCGTCTTCTTGGTTATTTTCAGCTTGTAAAATTTCTTCTTTTCCTTCAGGATAATTGGTGATGACCACTTTTACTGGGTCTAAAACAGCCATGACTCTATTGGCAGTTTTGTTTAAATCCTCCCGAATTTTAAACTCTAAAAGCGCTACATCAATCACATTTTCACGTTTTGAAACACCCACGGTTTCCACAAAACTTCTGATAGAGGCAGGTGTATAACCACGTCTTCGCAAACCAGAAATCGTTGGCATTCTTGGATCATCCCATCCTGAAACGATATTTTCTTCTACCAATTTTAGCAATTTTCGTTTGCTCATAATGGTATAACTCAAATTCAAACGCGAAAATTCTCGTTGTTTTGGAACCAAAGGATAGGCATCAGCGCTGTAATCATGCACATTGTCTTTGAACCAATCATACAATTCTCTATGAGGTTTGAATTCTAACGAACACAAAGAATGAGAAATTTGCTCCACATAATCACTTTCGCCATGAGCCCAATCATACATTGGATAAATGCACCATTCTGTACCTGTTCTGTGATGTAATTTATATAAAATTCGATACATTAATGGGTCGCGCATCAACATATTTGGCGAACTCATATCGATTTTTGCACGCAAAACGTGTTCTCCTTCTTTGAATTTTCCATCTTTCATATCTTGAAAAAGGCTCAAATTCTCTTCTAAAGAACGATTTCTGAAAGGACTATTTGTGCCTGCTTTAGTTGGCGTTCCTTTTTGAATTCTCATTTCTTCAGAAGTTTGAGAGTCTACATAGGCTTTACCATCTTTGATTAATAAAACTGCCCAATCATACAACTGATGAAAATAATCTGATGAATAACATTCATTTGCCCAAGTATACCCTAACCAAGCAATATCATTTTTGATAGCATCTACATATTCTTGTTCTTCCTTTGCAGGATTTGTATCGTCAAAACGCAAATTTACAGGCGCGTTGTATTTCAATCCCAAGCCAAAACTAATTCCAATAGCTTTGGTATGACCAATGTGTAAATACCCATTTGGTTCAGGTGGAAAACGAAAACGCAAATTTTCTTTTGGCATTCCATTTGCCAAATCTTCTTCAATGATTTGTTCTAAAAAATTGAGCGATTTTTTCTCTTCAGACATCTTTTGTATGCAAAAATTAGGGCGTAAAATTACATAAAATACTTGACAGCCATAAAAGGTTTGAAACAAATTTGTGATTAAAACGCCGAATTTTATAAAACTCAACTAAAAGCCATCAACAACATTATTGACTTTATTAAAGGATAAAATAGTTTGAATTTTCAGCGTTAAATTTTTCACAAACCAATTCGCAAAGTTGTTTTTGTAGTAAATTTACACCCGTATGAAAAACGGAGCAAAAAAACCTGATTTGGTAGTGTTTAATGAAGAAACGCAACAGTATGATGCGTCATTAAAGCCCTATGGAACTTCTGCAAGTGCGCCAGCAATCAAGCCTTTAAACACGGCAACTTGGAGAAATGATGGCGTGATTAGAGTCAATAAAAAGATAAAATCAGAGTTTGAGGAAGTAAAAAAACAGTACGAAAAGTTGATGGAAAAATTCCATGACAACGATTTGGTGTACAACTCAAAGTTCAATTTTGAACCCAATATTGGTGAAATCTATCATTTATACCAAGGAAAAAATCAAGAAACATTTTTATCCATCATTCAACCAGAACAGTGTAATTTTGAACATTTGGGTTCTTTCCGATTGAATTCGGATAAAATGTGGGAAAAAGTTTAGTAGAAAAGTCAGACCTCACGGGTTTTTAAAACCCTGTAAGGTCTAAAATATAAAACATGGGAATTATCAAAGTAAACAACATTAAACTCTATGCTTTTCATGGTTGTTTGGACGAAGAAGCAAAAATTGGTTCAGCATATCGTGTAGATGTTTCTGTAAAAGCCGATTTAAAAAAGTCGGCAAAAACAGATGATTTGGCAGATACTGTTGACTATGTGCATTTGAATACAATTGTAAAAGAAGAAATGGCAATTCGTTCAAAATTATTGGAAGAAGTAGCCAATCGTATTTTACATCGTTTTTTTGAAGAAATTCCAATGATCAAAAAAGCAACAGTGGCTGTTTCAAAAATAAATCCGCCAATAGGAGGAAATGTGGAAGAAGTGGTGATTGTACTTACAAAAAAGCGATACCCATAAATAAATATTGTAGGATTTGTAAATTTGCGTAAATTTGCATACCTTATAAACATAAGGTGTCGTGGCCGAGTGGCTAGGCAATGGTCTGCAACACCATCTACAGCGGTTCGAATCCGCTCGACACCTCAAAAAAAAACCGCAACAAACATTTGTTGCGGTTTTTTGTTTTTGGAAATGGAATTTTGAACTTTCTACTTTTTCAAAAACCGCAATGACTTTTTATGATTTATTTTTACGAAATAAATTCCTTTTGAGAAGTGAGTTATTTTCAAGGATTCTGACAAATTTGAACTGCTTTTTTGAAATATCAAACGTCCATTCATATCATAAATTTGGATTGATTTCAACACTTCTGTAAATCGTCAGCAAAAAATGTACTGATTTAGACAAAAATTAAGAAAGTGTTTTCAAAAATTATTATATTTGTATTATTAGCTAAATACTCTCTTAGGAAAAATCAACTTTTGTTTGAAGACATACACTTTTGTTACATAACCTTCAATTTTTTTTAAATGAAATTTAAAAATTACAATTATCCAGAAGAAATCATTCATGAGATCATGCGTGATTATAAATCAATATTGGTAAAAAAAAATACCGTTTTAGTAACTGCAGGCGAAACAAGACAAAAAGTTGCTTTTGTAAAATCCGGACTTCTTCGTGTTTATCTAGAAGATGATGAATCGGGAAGAGAAGTATTACTTTATGAAGTTAGACCTTATGAGATATGTACAATGGGTCTTTTTGCGTGCATGCGTGATATGAAACGTTTGGCAAATTGTCGAGTCGAGTGCGATTCTGAATTAATTACTATTGATGCTGAAAAGATCAAGTCTTGGCAAAAAAAATACGTGTCATGGAATAATTTGATTATTGCCGTATTTTTAAGTCGATACAATGAATTATTAGAAAAAATTAATGAAATTACCTTTAACAATATTGAATGCCGAATAATGAAATTCTTTAAAAAAGAGATGGACTACTCTTTAAATAATGAAATAAAAATAACGCATCAAAATCTAGCTAATAAATTAGGAACGACTCGTGTTGTAATATCCCGAATTCTAAAAAAAATGGAAAACAAAAGAAAAATTAAACTTAATCGGGGTGAAATACAGCTACTCTAATTTGCATTAAATTTTTTGTAACAACAGATGTATTTCCTCCTATACAAAAAAACCTCTACATGCTGTAAAGGTTTTTAAAAAACTGCCTCTCATAGTTTAAGTTGCAACTATAATCAGAGGATTGGATATTTGACTATCTGAGAATTATAGTGGTAATCTTCATGAAAATTGAAGGAAATTTGATTCTGTAATTGTTTGTAAATCGTCAGCAAAAAGT
>DDMS01000012.1 GCA_002340765.1 Flavobacteriaceae bacterium UBA2540
TTCAGTTTAAAAATTAATAGATTTTTATTATATTTGAATATCAGTAATATTGTTTACTTAATACATTCTAATTTATAAAAAAATAAATTTTCGTAAATGAAAAAAAAACTAACTACTTCCATACTTATTTTTGCTTTTTTATTGGTTTCATGCGAAAAAAAAGATATTGATAACATTGACGTGCCAATAGCTGACAAAATAAATGCGTTTATTTGGAAAGGTATGAATACTTATTATTTGTGGCAAAAAGAGGTGCCTAATTTGGCTGACAATCGTTTTAGAAATTTTGATGAATTATTTTCATTTTTCAAAAGGTTTTCCTCTCCTGAAACTGTTTTTGAAAGCTTGCGTTTTCAACCTGAAGTTGTTGATCGTTTTTCTATTATTGTAAATGATTACATAGCTTTAGAAAACTCTTTTCAAGGAATTTCATTAAATAGCGGAATGGAATTTGGTTTGGTAAGATATGCAAATTCAAACTCACAAATTTTCGGTTATGTACGTTATGTGATTCCAAATTCAGATGCTGCAAATAAAGGAATTTTAAGAGGAATGATTTTCAATGCAGTAAACGGAACGCAACTTACAGATTCGAATTTTGGCAATTTATTATTTGGTGAAAATAGTGTGTATGCTATTGGTTTTGCCAATTATAATAACGGAAATCCAACTTCAAATGGCATTTCTATTTCACTCACAAAAACAGAATTGCAAGAAAATCCTTTAGCAATTTCAAAAGTTTTTTCTGAAGGAACTAAAAAAATAGGCTACCTGTTATACAACCAATTTTCAAGTTCTTTTGATGGAGAATTGAACACTGCTTTTGCTGATTTTAAAACCAATACTATCAATGAATTAATTGTTGATTTGCGTTATAACGGTGGGGGTTCTGTGCAAACAGCAACTTATTTAGGAAGTATGATTACAGGGCAATTCAATGGGCAATTATATTCTAAAGAAGTTTGGAATGACAAAGTGTTGAAAGCACTTCCTGCAAGTCGTTTTGTGAATAATTTCACCAACCAAATTCGGAATTTAGACAGGAATGGAGACGTCATTCTGAATCAAAACATCAATAGTTTGGAATTGACAAAAGTGTATTTCATTGTGTCAAGTAGCACAGCTTCAGCCTCAGAATTGGTCATCAATTCGTTGAGTGCTTATATTGATGTTCAACTGGTTGGTGTAAAAACTGTAGGTAAACAAGTAGGTTCAATTACGTTGTATGATTCTGATAATTTGCTCAGAAATGGGCCAAATTTAAACACAAATCACACCTACGCTATGCAACCTATCGTACTGGAAATCAGCAATAAAGACAACGAAAATCATCCTGAAGGTTTTAGGCCAGGAACAAGTTTGCCAGGTATTTTATTACAAGAGAACTTCGGGAATTTAGGTGTTTTGGGAGAACGTTCTGATCCATTATTAGACAGAACTTTGACTTTTATAACCACAGGTGCAAAAGGAAAATTAGAGGTAAAAAATCAAATACTACATGAGGAAATTTTTAACTCGAAATTAGCGACTCCAACCAGTAATAATATGTATGTGGAAGTAAAAAATTGAGTTTAAAATTTAATATTCAATATTCAAAGTTTTGTTTCTATGGACTAAAGAGCAACAGAAACAACAAAAACTTTTAAACCTTTTCAATCTCATCATTAGGCAAAACATCAGGGCGAAATTCACTCATCAATTCTTCGGGTTTTGATTTGGCGTATTCAAAGCCTGATTCCCACCATTTTGTCATCAATTTTTGATCAAATATCAATGAATTTGTGGTAAGAACTGTTGGTGTATAATATAAATTGAGTTTTATATCTTTGCTACTTGCAGCCAGTTTTCCAATAGTAATATTGTGTCTTTCAACATGTGTTAACATAAAATCAAATACATCAAACAACAATGAAAAGGGATTTTTTGACGGAATTTTGTTGATTTGACTCACTTCCGTTTCCAAAATAATAGCATCAATTTCTGTGGCTCCTCGTAAAATCGCTTGTCGTATAGGTACAAGTGCGCCAAAACCACCATCAGCATATTGCTGTTTGTCTTTTTCCAACAAACTCATAAAAGGCACGTAATTGCACGAACCCCAAATCCAATCACAAAAATCTTCATACGAACACTCATTGCTTGACTTGTATTCAATCTGATTTGAAGTTAAATTAGATACAGTAACAATTGCTTCTTTGTTGTTTTTTTGAATGCTTTCAAACATTTCTTTGGTAACATTATCGCGAATTAGTTTGCGCAAGTTTTTACTTTCCCCAAAAGTTTTTCGGCCGTTTAAAAAATTCCATAATGTATTTAAATGATTGATCGTTACCACATTTTCACCTGCAACTCTTTTAACAATAAAAGGATTATTGCTAAAAATAGATTCTTGATTAACGTTAGTATAAATAATTTTTAATTCATCCAACATTCCCAGTGCCAAATGACAAACCATCAAACTTCCTGTTGAAGTACCTAAAAATAAATCATATTCACAAAGATCTTTCGTCATTAAATATTGTGCAACACCACCTGCAAAAGCGCCTTTACTTCCTCCACCCGAAATTACCAATGCTTTTTTCATCTGCTAAAAATGATTTGAGTATTTTAGTAGTGTAAAAATATCAAAAATGAAATCAATATCCATCTTATTTTTTGCATTCCTTTTGATGACTGCTTGTCAACAAAAATATATTCCTAGAAATTTGACTTCTATAAACATTCAAAAATTTAAAATTGATAGTACAAGTATAAGAGCAATTGTAGCAATTGATTCAAATACAGTTTATTATGCGGGCTCTAATGGTGATTTCGGATTTACAAAAAATAATGGAAAAACATGGACAAAACAATTTTTTAGTTTTCAAGACTCTATAAAACCACATTTCAGGAGCTTTGCAACGAATGGAATTGACTTTTTTGTATTGTCAATTGAAAATCCTGCGTTACTATATAAAATTTCAAAAGCTGTTACAAGTTTGGTATATATTGAAAAAAATAAAAAAGTTTTTTATGATGCCATCCAATTTTTTGATGACAAAATTCACGGAATTGCTGTGGGCGATCCAACAGAAAATTGCGCTTCTATAATAATTTCCAAAGATGCTGGAAATACTTGGCAAAAAATTCCGTGCGAAAAATTACCAAAATTCGAAGACGGAGAAGCTTTTTTTGCAGCTAGCAATACCAATATAAAAACGATTGGAAAAAAGGTTTGGATTGCCTCAGGAGGAAAAAAATCACGCATTCTTTTTTCTAGTGATTTTGGGGAAACTTGGCAAATTTTCGAAACCCCAATTATTCAAGGAAATGGCCCTCAAGGAATTTATTCTATTGATTTTGCTGACGAAAAAAATGGTATTGCCGTTGGTGGAGATTATTCAAAACCTTTTGAAAACATCGCGAATATTGCCACAACTTCGGATGGTGGAAAAACTTGGAAATTGTCTGCCAATGGAAAAAACTCAGGCTATAAAAGTTGTGTTCAATATGTGCCAAATACAAAAGGGAAAGAAGTTTTTGCAGTTGGACATAAAGATGTTTCTTATTCAAATGATGGCGGAATTTCATGGAAAGAAATTTCGAATGCCAATTATCATGCCATCCAATTTATTGATAAAAAAACGGGTTGGCTTTCAGGTCATGAAAAAATTGGTAAATTAGTATTGCCTTAAAAGCAACTTCAATTTTTGTATTATGATAGATAAACAACTGATTACCAATAGATTTTTAAAATATGTAGTAATTGATACTACTTCTGATCCAGAAAATCCTGCATTTCCAAGCACCGAAAAACAATGGAACTTGGCAAAACTACTCGAAAAAGAGCTTATAGAAATTGGTTTAGAAGATGTTGAGCTGGATGAAAACTGTTATTTAATGGCGACTTTGCCAAGTAATATTCAGGTTCAAGTGCCAACAATTGGTTTTATTTCTCACATTGATACAAGTCCAGATTTTTCAGGAATAAACGTAAAACCAAAAATTATTGAAAATTATCAAGGAAATGATATCATTTTAAATGAGACTGAGAAGATTATATTATCATCAGATTATTTTGAAGATTTAAAACAATATATAGGACAAACCATCATCACAACTGATGGTACAACATTATTAGGTGCTGACGACAAAGCTGGCATTGCAGAGATTGTAACTGCCATGGAATATTTGGTACATCACCCTGAAATCAAACATGGAAAAATCAGAGTTTGCTTTACACCTGACGAAGAAGTTGGCAAAGGCGCACATTTGTTTAACGTTGAAAAGTTTGATGCTGAATGGGCTTATACAATGGATGGCAGTCAAATTGGCGAGTTAGAATTCGAAAATTTCAATGCAGCAAGTGCCAAAATAACCATCAAAGGAAAAAGTGTGCATCCGGGATATGCAAAAAATAAAATGATCAATTCAATTTTGATTTCAAACGATTTTATTTCTTCACTTCCAACGAATGAAATTCCAGAAAAAACAACTGAGTATGAAGGTTTCTTTCATTTACATACTATCAAAGGAGATATAGAGGAGACTGTTTTGGAATATATTATTAGAGATCATAATTTTGATATTTTTGAAGAACGCAAATATTTATTGCAAAAAATTGCCTTTGATATCAATAAAAAATATGAAAATGACTGTGTTTTTGTGGATATCAAAAATCAGTATTTTAATATGAAAAAAATGATTTCTCCGGTAATGCACATTGTTGATATTGCTGAAGAAGTAATGAATGATTTGGGAATTGAACCATTGATCAAACCAATTAGAGGTGGCACAGATGGTTCACAATTATCATTTAAAGGTTTGCCTTGCCCAAATATTTTTGCTGGAGGACACAATTTTCATGGAAGATTTGAATATATTCCTGTTGAATCTATGTTGAAAGCTACTGAAGTCATTATTGGAATAGCACAAAAGGTAGCTGAAAAATATGCGTAAAAAAATCTCCAGAAAGAAATTCTGGAGATGAAATAAGTAGTTATAACTACTTAAATAATTTTACTCTATAATTAGAATAGACCTCCTAATTTCTATTTTAAAACGTAAAACATTGCAATTCTATTAATAATTTATGACATAAAAAAAGCGTTATGAAAGTTCAGGGTTTTTACCCTTTACATTTTCATAAAAAGAGGAAAAAACCTGAAAATCTCTATCCATATCATCTGTTGTGTGGTAAGGTTCTGAAATTTTAATCTGTTTATTCCCAAAATCTAAAGTTACCATTACAATAGGCACATTTGCGCCTTTGGCAATAAAGTAAAAACCAGTTTTCCAACGTTCAACTTTTTTTCGAGTTCCCTCAGGAGACAAAGCCAATCTAAATTCGGTTTTTGAATTGAAGATGTCAATAATAGCATCAACCAGTTTATTCTTTTTTGAACGATCAACTGGAGTTCCCCCTAAAGCTCTGAAAAAAAATCCAAAAGGCGCTCTAAAAAGAGAATCTTTCCCTATATAATGAATCATAATTCCTGAACTCATTCTTGATAAAATTGCAATTGGAAAATCGACCCAACTTGTATGAGGTGCTGCAATCACGACATATTTTTTGATATTTATTGGAAAATTTGTATCCATTTTCCAACCTAAAATGCTAAACAAGATAAAACTTGCAAATCTTTTCATGATGTCTTTTAAAAGTTATAAATTTAGGAACTTAAATTGAAATGATGAACGCAATAATTATTTACTTTATTTTGGCACTTATTTTTGGTGTCATAGGATTTTATATAGGAAAAATATTAGGAAAATTAAACTTCGAAACTTCAAAAACATCTCTCGAAAAAGAGAAATCCTCTTTAGAAGAACGTGTTTATTCATTGCAAGAAACAATGAGAAATAGTGGAAATGATAAAATTCTTATTGAAAATGAGTTAAAAAAAATTCAGTCTGAAAAAGAATTGCTTTTAACGACAAACACGCGTCAAGAATCAGATTTAGAAAATATGCAAGCCAAACTCAATGAGCAAAAAATTGAAGTTGAGAAACTAAATGAAAAATTTACCAAAGAATTTGAAAACTTGGCAAACCGAATTTTAGATGAAAAATCGAGTAAATTTACCGAGCAAAACAGAGAAAATATCAAGAATATTTTGAATCCATTACAAGAAAAAATCAAAGGTTTTGAAGATAAAGTTGAGAAAACACACAAAGAAAGTATTGATTATCATGCAGCTTTGCGTCAACAAATTATAGGTTTAAAAGAGTTGAATCAGCAAATGAGCAAAGAAACCTTAAACCTCACAAAGGCACTGAAGGGAGAAAATAAAGTGCAAGGTGATTGGGGTGAAACACAATTAGAAATTTTGCTTGAAAAAGCAAACTTGATTAAAGAAATTCATTATTCAACTCAAGGTGGTTATAGAGATGATCAAGGAAAACTTAAAAAGCCCGATTTTATCATTAATTTACCAAATAACAGACATTTAATTGTAGATTCGAAAGTATCTTTAACAGCCTATGAACGGTATTATAGTGCTGAAAATGAAGAGGATAAAGTAACTTATTTAAAAAGTCACATTGACAGTATTCGTAAGCATTTCAGAGAATTAAGTGATAAAAAATATGAGCAATTATATGACATCAATTCTCCTGATTATGTTTTGATGTTTGTTCCTGTTGAACCTGCTTATTTACTTGCATTAAGTAATAACGATGGTTTGTATTTAGAGGCATTAGATAGAAATATTGTGTTGGTTTCAACATCTACCTTATTGGCAACACTTAGTACGATTTCATCAATGTGGAGACAAGAAAATCAAAAAAAGAATGTGATTGAAATTGCAAAACAAGCTGGTGCTTTGTATGACCAATTTGTCAATTTGACTGAAGATTTAGTCAAAGTAGGAAATCAACTAAAAACGGTTCAGGGAACTTATGATGTTTCAATGAAAAAATTAACAGGAAAGGGAAATTTAATAAGGAGAGTTGAAAATATTAGAGCTTTAGGAGCAAGTACGTCAAAAAATTTGAACCAAACTTTGCTTGATAGAGCTTTAGAAAATGATTAACATAATTATAGAGAACCAAAAAAAAACGATTAAGAATTTAGAAGTTATTATAAAAAAAGGCATCAATTTGATGCCTTTTTTTTATGAATAGTTTGTGAAAATTTACATCACAAACAATCTTCTTGCACTCATCATGGATGAAACTCTCTCTCCAATATCATGCAAAGCAGCTTCATTATCAGCATTTTGAATGGTTTCATCAATAAATTCAACTACTTTTACCATATCATCTTCTTTCAAACCACGAGTAGTTATTGCTGGAGTTCCAACACGAATTCCTGAGGTTATAAATGGACTTTTATCATCAAAAGGAACCATATTTTTGTTCACAGTGATGTCTGCTTTTCCGAGTGCAATTTCAGCATCTTTTCCAGAAATATTTTTGTTGTGCAAATCAATTAACATACAATGATTGTCTGTGCCTCCTGAAATTAAATGATAGCCTCTTGACACAAATTCAGCTGCCATTCTTGCTGCATTTTTTTTCACTTGAATTTGATATTCTAAAAATTCATCAGTCAATGCTTCTCCAAAAGCAACAGCTTTAGCAGCGATTACATGCTCTAATGGCCCTCCTTGATTTCCAGGAAAAACAGCAGAATTTAATAAAGTTGATATTCTTTTAGGTGTTCCATTTTTCAATAAATCCCCAAAAGTATTTTCAAAATCTTGACCAACCATAATCATTCCTCCTCTTGGACCACGCAACGTTTTGTGAGTAGTTGTCGTTACAATATGACAATGAGGAATTGGATCATTCAAAATTCCCTTTGCAATCATTCCTGATGGATGTGAAATATCAGCCAATAAAATAGCACCAACACTATCCGCAATTTCTCTGAATCGTTTAAAATCCATATCTCTTGAATACGCAGAAGCACCAGCAATTAATAATTTTGGTTTTTCTTTAAGTGCAATTTCTTGAATTTTATCATAATTCAAAACACCAGTTTCTTTTTCAACTCCATAGAATGAAGGTGAATATAATTTTCCTGAGAAATTCACAGGTGAACCGTGTGTCAAATGCCCTCCATGAGACAAATCAAATCCTAAAATTTTATCTCCAGGATTCAAACACGCTGCAAAAACCGCTGTATTTGCTTGCGAACCAGAATGTGGTTGCACATTTACATACGATGCGCCAAACAGTTCTTTGGCTCTATCAATAGCAATTTGTTCAACAATGTCTACAATTTCACAACCTCCATAATACCTTTTTTCAGGATATCCTTCAGCATATTTATTGGTCAACACTGATCCTTGCGCGCTCATTACTTGGTCACTCACAAAGTTTTCAGAAGCGATTAACTCCAATCCATTTAATTGCCTTTCTTTTTCTAGCTCTATAAGATCGAAAATCTGATTATCTAATTGCATGTGTATGTTTTAAATAGAAGTTACAAAAATAAGAAAAAGGATTGCATTGTGAAATATGTTTTATGGATGTTTTCAACATTTTATCATCATTTATTAGAATGAAAATAAAGTGATGTTAAAATTAGACTTTTCATGATTTTTTTGTTTTAAAATGATTAAAAATTATGTAGGTTTGGGAAAAATATAAAAATATAGAATGATCATTACTGCAAATAACCCGAACAGAAAGTCTTGGTTAAAAGTCAAAGAGGATTCCGATTTTCCTATTCAAAATATTCCTTTTGGTGTTTTTATTACTAGAGATGATATTATTACTATTGGAAGTAGGATTGGCGATTTCGCCATTGATTTAGGCGCATTTCATCAACTTGGTTATTTTGAGGGAATTCCGTTAACAGATGATATGTTTTTACAAGATAATTTGAACGATTTTATTGCAGATGGTCGCAAAACGTGGCGTTTGGTAAGAAATAGAATTGCGGAAGTTTTTGATGTAAAAAACGGAATTCTACGCGATAATCCAGAACATAAAGACAAAATTATCTTTAGAATAGATGAAATCGAGATGTTGTTGCCAGTTGCGATTGGTGATTATACCGATTTTTATGCCAGCAAAGAACATGCAACGAATGTTGGTTCGTTGTTTAGAGATCCAGAAAATGCGTTGTTGCCAAATTGGTTGCACATTCCTATTGGCTATCATGGAAGAAGTTCATCCATTGTGCCATCGGGAACACCAATTAGAAGACCTTACGGACAAACAAAACCTGCTGAAGGAAGCAATATTCCTGAATTTGGCCCTACAAAATTATTAGATTTCGAATTAGAAATGGCTTTTATCACTACGGATGCCAATGTATTGGGCGAACGAATTGACATCAATGAAGCAGAAGAATATATTTTTGGATTGGTACAATTCAATGATTGGTCTGCCAGAGACATTCAGGCTTGGGAATATGTGCCTTTGGGTCCGTTTTTAGGAAAGAATTTTGCGTCTACTATTTCTCCTTGGATTGTAACATTGGATGCTTTAGAACCTTTCAGAGTGAATAATCCTAAACAAGAAATTAAACCTCTACCCTATTTGAGACAAAAAGGAAAAGGCAGTTTTGATATTCATTTGCAAGCGGCAATCAAACCAGAAAACGGATTAGAAACCGTGGTTTCGAATTCGAATTTCAAATATATGTATTGGACAATGGTGCAACAATTGGCTCATCACACAGTTAATGGTTGCCCTGTTGAAGCTGGCGATATGATGGGTTCAGGAACGATTTCTGGCCCAACAAAAGACAGTTTTGGGTCTATGCTCGAATTGACATGGAAAGGTCAAAACCCAATCACCCTAAAAGACGGAACAACCCGAAAATTCATCAATGACTTTGATACTGTGATTATGCGTGCTCATTGCAAAAACAACAAAGTTCGTATTGGTTTTGGAGAATGTGTTGGGAAGGTGTTGCCTGCGAAATAGAGATTTTTAATAAAAAATTACATAAACCTGCGCCTATTAACTAGCTATGTTTCATACCAAAAAAGCCAACCGCAAAAACAGTACATTTGGTTTTTTAGCGTTGGGCTGAGTGACGTCAAAAATCAAAAAGCTGTTTTTTGCCAACAAACCAAAGCGAAAAACTAACTTTGGACTTTAAAATTTGACAACAAAAAAAATGACACTAGAACAATACATAGACAACATAAATAAACGATATAAACTTGGTAACGCAACCGAGCATACTTTTCGTGGCGACCTGCAACAACTGAACACTTGAATTTGACGATATTTTACACTATAAAAAAATCATTGTGGCGTTGAATGAAACAGATAGATTAATGAAGGAGATTGATACAATTGAAATAGAATAAGAGAAGTGAAAACGAAAAAAATATTCTTACTTACCCTTTTACTAATAGTTAGTATTTGCGGCTTTTCGCAGAGCAGGTATATTTCAGCGACTACAAAAAAAATTGTTTTTACAAGAGATGGAGGCGCGTGTCAGTGTTGTAGTAGCAGCTTGAATTTAGAATATGATCACATAACACCATTCTCCTGCGGAGGAAGCAGTAGCCCCTCTAATATTCAGTTATTGTGTATGAAGTGTAATCGCAGCAAATCAAATAGTTGCGTATGTAAAATTCATAGTAAGACAGTAGGTATAAATTGTTGTGATGGTAAATCAACAAAAAAAGCAACAACAATTTCAACACAATGTACTGGCACCACACAAAAAGGAACAAGATGCAAGAAGAAAACAACTAATTCAAGCGGCCGGTGCCATTTGCATTAATCAAATAAAATAAAAAAATGTATAACGACTTATTATTTGCAGTAGATACAAACACAAAAGAGGTAATTGTATCAGAATCACCCAAAGGAGCTAATAAAGTAAATTTTATTGAACGCATTAATTATAACGACAATGAAATACTTTATAACGCTGTTGTAACTTTAACAAGCATAACAAAAGCGTCAAATTTTGATGCTTCAGTTTTCAAATCAATGGATAAAGTTTGTCAAATGTTGTATGGTAAATACAAAAAGTAAGCAAAATGGTTGTCAAACTTAGCTATCCAAAAACTAGTACACTTATCATTCTCAGTAAGTTGAAACTTTTTTATTGGTGACTTCAATTTGCACAAAAATAGCTCATAGACAGAAAGGAAAGAACGCTTGAATTTGACGACATTTTACACTACCAAAAAATCATAGTTGCGATGACAGAAACGGACAGGTTGATGAAGGAGATTGATAAAATTAAAATTGAATAAGAGAAATGAAAAAAAAAAATCATCTCATTCACAATAATCCTTTTTTATAGTGGTAATTTAAAGATTAATTTGTACCAAATTCTTCGTCTTTCTTGGTTTTCTTATTCCAAATTTTAATTTCATCTTCTATTTTAATTCCTTTTAAAACTTGAATATTTACGCCATCAGAAGTACCTAGTTCAAGAAATCTTTTTTCGTATTTTTCTTCTCCTACTTTTACTTCTACAAAGGGTTTTTCTGTTTTTTTATCAAATTGTAACAAGGCCTCTTTGATAGCCATCACGTTTTCTTTTTTATCCAACACAATTTCTGCATTGGCACTGAACCCTGCTCTAATATAATAATTATTATCAAGAGACACATCTGCTTTTATTTTGAACTGAACTGCGCCTGCTTCTTCTGTTCCTTTTGGCGCAATAAATGTTAGTTTTGCTGGAAATTTTTTCCCTTCAATAGCACCAATTGACACCTCAATATCTGAACCACTAACCAATTTCCCAACTTCTGATTCATCAACTTTTCCTTCAAAAATCATTTTACTCATGTCTGCAATTGAGGCAATCGTTGTTCCTGAATTGAAGTTGTTTGACTGTATCACTTGGTCGCCTTCTTTTACAGGAATTTCAAGAATTGTTCCGGTCATTTGTGCATAAATATTAGTGTTAGCGGCTGCTCCTGAACCTGAAGAACCGATTTTGATGATTTGATAATCGTTTTGTGCATTTTTCAAATCTTGCTGGGTTTGATCGAATGTCAACTCAATATTTTCAAATTCCTGTTTTGAAATAACACCTTTCTCTAATAGATTTTTGTTTCTTTCATAGGATATTTTTGCATTGTCTAATCGGATTTTGATATTGTCAACTCGACCTTTTGCACTGATCAATGATTGCTCATTAGGCACGACTCTAACTGTGGCAATCAAGTCGCCTTTGACTACTTTTGTACCTTCGAGTAACAAAATTTTATCAATAATACCGGTGATTTGTGGCTTTATTTCAATCTCTTCCAAAGGCGTTACTTTTCCTGTGGCTACCGATTTTTTAACAATTGATGTCATGAAAGCTTTCTCAGTTTCATATTTTATCGGAGATGCACTATTTTTCTTTCCAAACCATACTAATACTGCTATTAATGCAATGATTATACTTCCAAAGATGATTATTTTTTTCATTTGTATTGACTATTTATTCTTGTTTTTGTTTGTTATTCTTCTCTTAAAGCGTCAATTGGTTTTACAATTGTTGCCATGTATGCGGGTATAAATCCTATTAATGTTCCTAAAATTACCAATACTGTATAGGCGATTAAAATGATAGGAATATCTACAGTTGGGTTCGTGAGCCATTCTTTATAATCTATAAACATAAGGATTAAACCTCCAGCAATGATTCCTAACGAGCCTGCCAAAAGTGTTAAAAACAATGATTCTAAAATGATTTGCTGTCTCACTTTATTGGGAGTTGCTCCTAATGCTCTTCTAATACCAATTTCTTTGGTACGCTCTTTTACTGTAATCAATAATATATTTCCGATGGCAAAAACCCCAGCGATTAAAGTAGCAATCCCTACAAACCATGTTAAAAATTGCAATCCTTTTAAAAAGCCAGTTACTTTTGCAATTTCTTTGCCTAGATTAAAACCCCTAAAAGCTCTTGTATCGTTAGGATGCACATTGTGAATATTTTTAAGCAGTAGTTTTACATCTGCTTCAACTTGCACAATATCAAAGTTTTTTTTTCCAGTAACCACCATCCAAATAAATTTATCTCCCTTATTATAAACCAATTTAAACGTGCTAAATGGGATATGAATATTGTTTGTTCCTTCAAATCTTGATGTTCTATAAACGCCTACTACTTGGTAAGAAATGCCACTTATTTTTAAATAAGTTCCAATCGCATCCTCTTTTTTCTTATACAATTCTTTGAAAATACCTTCAGAAATAACACATACTTTTCTATTCTCATCAATGTCTTTTTGATTGATAAATCGACCATCTGTTAATCGTTTCTTTTGAACTTCATCAAGCAAAGGGAAATCACCAAAAATAGTAAAATTTCCAGTCTTAAAACCATAAGTTACTTGACCACCTGTTGCGTTTCTTGGAACAACAAATTGAACTCCCCTAATTTCCTTTTTAATAATTTCAACATCCCTAGTTGTTAAGTCTATCTGTTTTCCTTCTTGATATCCTTTGAAAGGCATTGTAGTTTTACTTCCACTGATAAAAACGCTATTGGTAGCAAAATCACCAAACAAGCTATTAAAACTGTTTTCAATTCCTTTAGCAGCACCCAATAACCCAACCAGCAAAAGAATTCCCCAAAAAGCTCCGAAAATGGTAATCGCAGTCCGTCCTTTGTTCTTTCGAATACTGTCATAGATTTCTTGCCAAGTGTCTTTTTCAAATATAAATCTCATATTAATCTGCGCTTAATGCTACAACTGGTTTTATTCTGGCAGCTCTTTTTGCAGGCAAATATCCTGCAATAACTCCTGCAATGATAAGCGTTACCGTCGCGCCAATAACAACAGGGGTTGAAATACTTGGGTTTAAAATAAAATATTCTTCAAGTGATGGACCTGCTACTTTTAATATTCCAACTCCTAATATAAGTCCAAAGTATCCAGAGATTGCAGTTATAAAAATAGATTCTTGTAAAATCATAGTAACAATGTCTTTCGGTGTGGCACCCACTGCTTTTCTAATTCCTAATTCTTTGGTTCTTTCACTCACCACATACACCATAATATTGCTAATACCAACTACGCCAGCAATCAGCGTTCCAAAACCAATGATAAAAATCAAAATTCCAAGACCAATCATCATGTTTGAAACTTCTCTGTTTCCAGAGGCGTTGTTGTATAGCCCTATCGCTCTCTGATCTTCTCGAGAAACATCGTATTTTTCTTTTAATATTCTCAACATTTTATTTCCAAAAGCGATTGCCTCGTTAATACTCAAATCAGGATTGTAGGTGATTCCAAATTCATCTAAATTTTCAGTATTTCCATACAATCTTTGCATGGTAGTAAATGGCGTATAAATAAATCGTTCCTCATTGTCTCCTCCAGGATCCGAAAAAACACCAATAATTTGATACATAATTCCTCCTACTTTTAATTGTTTGTCTACAGCACTTAATTGCCCAAATAAATCTTCTTCAACCAATCTTCCAATAGCAACCACTTTTGATTTTTCATTGATGTCTCGATAATTTAAAAATCTTCCTTCAATTATCTCTGCAGACTCTTGAAATTGAAATTCTGGATAAACACCTCGCAAAGTATAGGTGTCTTTTTTGTTTTTATTGACCACTTCAACAACTCGTTGATTTCTTGGACTGATGGTTTGAATTTCTTTTGAGAAGTTTTCTTTTATAAAAGTAAAATCATCATTCTTGAATTGTATTTTTTTTCCAATTTGATTTCCTTTATAAGCAACAGTAGTGAAACTAGACCAAATATTTATTGAATTGATTGCATCACCTGCAAATTGTTTTTTAAACGTATTTTGAAGTCCATTGCCAATCCCAAACAACAAAGTAAACAACAAAATAGCAAATGTGACCGTAAATCCAGAAAGTGTAGAACGAAGTTTGTTTTTGCTAATACTCTGGAATATTTCTCGCCAACGATCAATATCAAACATGTAAAGGAGTTTTTGGTGCTTTGGTTAATTCGTCACTTACAATAACACCGTCTTTCAAACGGACTATTCTTTTGGTTTGTGACGCAATTTCTTCTTCGTGCGTAATTACAAAAACTGTCATTCCTTCATTATTGATATCTTTTAGCAAGTCCATTACTGAATTTGAGGTGATTGAATCTAAGGCGCCTGTTGGTTCATCAGCCAACACCACTTTTGGTTTAGTTACCAAAGCTCTTGCAATTGCAACACGTTGTTTTTGTCCTCCTGAAAGTTCATTTGGTAAATGACTTGCCCAATCTTTTAGCCCAACTTTGTCTAAATAATCCATAGAGATTTCGTTGCGTTCTTTTCTACTAACTCCTTTATAATAAAGGGGTAAGGATACATTTTCTAAAGCAGTTTTGTAAGAAATCAGATTGAACGACTGAAAGACAAATCCTAAGAACTTATTGCGTAAAATTGCCGCTTTTTTTTCATTCAAATCTTTGATCAACTCACCATTCAAGTAATAATTTCCTTCGTCATGAATGTCAAGCAATCCAACAATATTTAACAAAGTTGATTTTCCTGAACCTGAAGAACCCATGATTGAGACAAATTCGCCCTCTTTAATATGTAAATCAATACCTTTTAAAACATGAATAGACTCTTTTCCAATAGGATATGATTTGTGAAGTTTTTCTATTTTAATCATTCGCTGGTTAATTTTGTACAAAAGTATTTAATTATTGATGCTATGAATCCTAACTTTGTGTTAAAAGGAATTATTTCCAGTCAACACAAATTAGACGTTTCATTAAAAAAATTGTTACAACGTTTTTGAAAAAGTTGCAGTACTTTTGCGTTAATACTTATAACGTTTAGCTAAATGATTGATATTCGAAAAGATAAGAAATTAGTACTTTTAGATGGTGTTTGTAACTTGTGCAACAGTGTGGTGTTTAAAATCATTAAATACGACAAAAAAGATACTTTTCTGTTTGCCAATCTCCAATCAGAGGTTGGAAAACAAATTACTGATTATCTGAAAATAGACATCAAAAAAGTAGATTCCATCATTTTATATGAACCTGGTGTTTCTTACGAAATCAAAAGTTCGGCAGCTATAAAAATCATGAACGATTTTGGTGGATGGTGGTTTTTGACCAAAATATTATGGTTGTTTCCATTAGGTTTTAGAGATGCTTTGTATGACATCATTGCTAAAAATCGCTATAAATGGTTTGGGAAAAAAGAAAGTTGTATGGTGCCTAATGACGAAATTAAAGCTAAATTTTTATCATAAATGATATTGCCAACAAAGATTCAATGCATCATATTTGATATGGATGGCGTAATTATAGATTCTGAGGAAATCCACAAAAAAGCGTATTTTGAGACTTTTGATGCAGTTGGCGTTAAAGTTAATGACGATTTGTATAAAACATTTACAGGCTCCTCTACTTTGAATGCTTTTCAAAAATTGGTGGCGTATTTTCAGCTGGATATCAATCCACAAGAATTGTTGTTGGATAAGCGAAAACGCTATGTGAATTATTTTGAAAATGATCCTACCTTACATTTGGTTTCTGGAGTTGAAGATTTGATAAAAAAAGCCCATCAAAAAGGATTGACATTGATTTTAGCTTCTTCTTCAGCCATGGAAAACATTGAACGTGTTTTCAATCGTTTTCAATTGCAAGAATATTTCACTGCGAAAATTAGTGGTGCTGAATTAAAAGCGTCTAAACCAAATCCTGAAATTTTTGAAAAAGCAGTAATGATGTCAGGGGTTTCTATACAAAATTGTGTTGTAATTGAAGATTCTGATAATGGAATTGAAGCTGCAAACAGCGCAGGAATTTTTGTATTTGGTTATAAAAACCCTTTGACTACTGATCAAAAGTTGGAAAAAGCAGACTTGATTATTGATGATTTAAGAGAAGTTGAAAACTATATTTAGTTACAAATTATCCAATAATCTTCTTTAACACAGCAAACAGATTTTTCTCAAAAATATCCACAGTTCCATCAGCAAAAAAAACATTTTTGATATCTCTTATAATGGCTTCTTTTTCTGATTGAGATAAATTATTTTCAGAAACATACTGCTGAATTTTATCCAACTTTTGGTCTTCAGCATCCACAACAACTTCTGTATGAATTCTGTGAAATGTCTTGTCATCAACTTTTGATAAAATAAAATTCAACTCTGCTGAATCTTCAAAATAATCGCAATGAGCCGCATACAAAAGTACGTATGCTAAAAATTCCTCTCTTGTCCAATCGTTATTTTTCATGGTATATTTCGATGGGTAAATTTGGTAAAATGCCCCATTCAGTCCAAGAACCATCATAGACTGAATGATTTTTGATTTCTGCAATTTCAGCACTCAACGCTAAAACTGAGGCTGTAATTCCTGATCCACAAGAAAAAATCATGGGTTTATATGAAGGATTTTTTGATTGAAAAACCGTTTGTAATTTTTGATTAGATTTCATTTTTGTACCAGTCAAAATAGCGGTGTGTGGCAAACTCACTGATTTTGGAATTCGTCCACTTTTCACTTCTTTTCTGGGCTCAGGTTCTGTTCCGTAAAAACGACCTTCAGAACGTGCATCTAAAATTAAGCTTTCATTTGAATTTAGATTTTCAAGAATATCATCGACAAAAGAAATCTTTTGTGATTGATAATTTGATTTGAAATTTCCTTCAGAAAGTTTCTTTTCTCTGGGTTTTTCAATGGGATAATTTTGTGCTTTCCACGCAGGAAATCCACCATCTAACACTGCGATATTGGTAAATCCCATCAATTGAAACATCCACCAAACTCTAGGACTTGAATAGATTCCTAAATCGTCATACACCACTATACACTGTTCTTTTTGAATTCCGAATTTTCGAGCTTTCTCTTGAAATTTTTCTGGAGATACCATGGTATTTGGAAAAGGTGCATCAGCATCTGAAAAATCATTCAAATCAAAAAATAAGGCATTTTTGATTTGAAATTTTTTTTTAATTACATCCGATTTTTTAGCACCAACTTTTGGAATTGTTGCATCCAAAATTAGGAGTGATGGATTGTCTAAATGCTGAAACAACCATGCTTCTGAAATTAATGGAGAAGGAACTTGTAAAGACATCGTCATTTTATTTCATCTAAATTGTCATCCCAATTTTTAGGTTTTGGATTCCCTAACTTTCCGATAGAATTTGCAATTAATACAGAAACAGTTGCATCTCCAGTTACATTTACCACAGTTCTACACATATCTAAAGGCCTGTCAACAGCGAAAATCAACGCCAAACCAATGGCCAATTTATCAGATGGAAAATCAATAGATTCTAGTACAATAACCAACATTACCATTCCTGCACCTGGCACAGCAGCTGAACCAATGGAAGCTAATAATGCTGTTAAAATGATGGTTAATTGATCAGCAAAAGTCAAATCGAAACTCAGTGCTTGTGCAATAAAAACGGCTGCAACTGCTTGATATAAACTTGTTCCATCCATATTAATTGTTGCGCCAACAGGCAACACAAAACTAGAAACTTCTTTGTCAACACCAATATGTTCTTCTACTCTTTCCATAGTTATTGGCAAAGTTGCAGCACTTGAACTTGTGGAAAAAGCTAATAATTGAGCAGGACTTAATTGTTTTAAAAACCAAAACGGATTCATTTTGGTAAAAACACTAATGAGGAATGTGTAGAAAGAAATCATCAGTAATAATCCAATCACCACAGTTCCAGCATATTTTAATAAAGCCACTAATAAATCAGGATCATCTGAAGAAACAACTACATTTGTCAATAATGCAAAAACAGCATAGGGTGCAGAAAGCATAATGATATCTACCATTTTCAGAATTACTTCGTTCAGTGAATCAAAAAAATCTTTCAAAGGTTTTGCTCTTTTTTCTCCAATCAGTAACATAGAAATCCCGAGGAAAATAGTAAAAAAGATGACTTGCAACATGGCAGAATTATCAACCATCGCTTTCAAGGCATTGTCAGGAACAATATCTACTAAAAATTGTAATGGACCTGAACCTTTTTGTTTGGATGCTTCTGCTAATTTTGATTGCACATCTCCACTATTTGCATAGGTTTCTGTTAATTTTTGGATTGTTCCCTCTGAAATTCCATCTCCTGGTTTTAAAACATTTACCAATAATAACCCAATGGTAATGGCAATGACAGTTGTCCCAATATAAATTGACATGGTTTTTAATCCAATATTTTTGAATTTTGAAATGTCTTTCAAATCAGAAATTCCCTTTACTAAGGAAGCAAGAATTAAAGGAATTGCAATGAGTTTCAGCAGTTTCACAAAAATTGTCCCAAAAGGATTGATCCAATTGGCAACGAAAGTAGCTCCTCCATCAATGGTTGTCATTCCCAATCCAAAGAGAATTCCGACAATCATTCCTATTAAAATCTTCCAATGTAATGCTAGTTTTTTCATGTATGTAGTTCAATAATTATCAGTTTGAAAGGTAAAAAAAATAGTTAGAATTCCGAGATACTTTCTTTGTTTATTGTCGATTTTTGAATGAATAAGTCAATAAGCACTTAAATACGAGTTTTCCTAAATAAAATATAGGATTGCAGTATCAATGAATTGCAATAAAAAAGACGTATTTGTAAATAGAAAGATTTAATCCTTTACTTTATAACAAGATTTATACACTTCTTCATACACAGGCAAGATATTTTGAATAGAGAATTTCTTGGCATGTTCAACAGCATTTGTTTTAAAACGATTCAAGGTTTTATCATCTTTTAAAATAGAAATTGCATTTTTTGCCATGTCATCAATATCCTCTAAATCACTTAAATAACCTGTAACTCCATGAATATTGACTTCTGGCAAACCTCCCGTATTTGTTGAAATAACAGGGGTTCTTGCAGCCATGGCTTCTAAAGCCGCTAATCCAAAACTCTCGGTTTGTGAAGGCAACAAAAACAAATCAGAATAACATAAAATTTTAGTAACTTCTGTACTATTTCCTAAAAAATAGACGCTGTCTTTAATTTTGAGTTTTTTAGTCAAGTTTTCCGCTTTTATTCTTTCAGGTCCTTCTCCAACTAATAATAATTTGGAAGGAATTTCTTTCTGAACTTCATAGAAAATTTTGATAACATCTTCTATTCGTTTCACTTTTCTAAAATTACTAATATGTGTAATGATACGTTCTTCTGGGGTTGCCAAAGCATTTCTATTACACTCTTCATCTTGTGCTTTTTCGTATTTTTTGATATCAATAAAATTATAAATTACCTGAATTTCTTTGTTTACATGAAACAATTCGTTGGTAGTTTCTTTCAAATTATTAGAAACTGCAGTCACCACATCAGAATGATTGATACTGAATTCAACAGCTGCTTTGTAGGTTGGATGACTTCCCACTAATGTGATATCAGTTCCATGCAATGTAGTTACTACTTTGATATTGATTCCTTTTTCCAACAACATTTGTTTAGCCATATATGCTGCATAGGCATGTGGAATTGCATAATGCACATGCAATACTTCTAAATGGTATTTTTTGACCACTTCCACCATTTTACTAGACAAAGCCAATTCATAAGGCTGGTATTGAAAAAGTGGGTATTCTTCAATCAATACTTGATGAAAATGCAGTTTATGAGATAAAAAATCCAAACGAAAAGGCTGATTGTATGTGATAAAATGCACTTCATGACCATTGTCTGCCAAAGCCATTCCTAATTCTGTTGCCACTACTCCACTTCCTCCAAATGTTGGATAACAAACAATACCTATTTTCATTTTTTTTGATTGATTTTTTATGCGCACTTCTTCAGTTGTAAAGATAAAGGTAATCTAACAGTTTCATTCTTAATAAAAACTAAAAAAAACCTACAAAAAAGAATTGTAGGTTTTATAAATACATTATTGAGAGGAAATTAATAATCTCCTAAAGTTGCTGGATTTTGCGCCAAAGCACTTTCTAATTGTGCATCATTGGGTGCTTTTCCATGCCAAGCATGCGTATGCATCATAAAATCAACGCCATTTCCCATTTCTGTATATAATAAAATACACACTGGTTTTTGTTTTCCTGTCATTGATTTTGCCGTTTTTAATCCTGATAAAATGGCTTCAATATCATTCCCTTCTTTTACTTCTAAAACTTCCCAACCAAAAGCTTCAAATTTTGCTTTCAAACTTCCCATTGGTAATACTTCGTTAGTAGCACCATCTATTTGCTTTCCATTTACATCAATGGTAGCAATAATATTATCTACTTTTTTTGCTGCAGCATACATGATTGCTTCCCAATTTTGACCTTCTTGCAATTCTCCATCACCATGCAAAGAATACACTAATTTCGAATCATTATTTAACTTTTTTGCTTGGGCAGTTCCCAAAGCAACAGACAATCCTTGACCTAATGAACCAGAAGCAATTCTAATTCCTGGCAAGCCTTCATGCGTTGTTGGGTGTCCTTGCAAACGAGAATCAATGTGTCTAAAAGTTGCCAATTCTGAAACTGGAAAAAATCCACTGTGTGCTAAAACGCTATAAAAAACAGGCGAAATATGTCCATTTGAAAGGAAAAAAACATCTTCATTGATTCCATCCATATTGAAATCAGTGGAATATTCCATCACTTCTTGATATAAACAAGTGAAAAATTCTGCACATCCTAATGAACCTCCAGGGTGTCCTGAATTTACTGCATGTACCATGCGTAAAATATCTCTACGAACTTGTTGAGTGAAATCTTGTAATTGTTGAGTTGTTGGCATTTGTTTGATTTAAATGGAGGTAAAAATACAAAAGAGAGGATTATTAATGAGATAAATACTATAAAAATATCAGGGATTTATCAACAGAAAACTACGTTTTTTCTTTTTTCTTTTTTGCAGCAGGAAACAAAATATTATTCAAAATCAATCTATAGCCTGGAGAGTTTGGGTGTAAATCCAATTCCGTTTTTGGATCGCCAACTCTGTGCGTATAATCTTCAGGGTCATGACCTCCATAAAAAGTAAACATTCCTTTTCCTTTAGTGCCGTGAATATAACGTGCTTCTTTGTTGACATTATTTTCACCTAAAATAATCACATTTGTTTTCAAAGTATTTCTATCAAAAGCAGTGGTTTGACCCATAAAACCTTTTACTAAAACTGTGTGATTTTGAGTAAGCATAGTTGGAATTGGATCCCATTTTGCTGAAAATTCAATTAAAGAAAAATAATCAGAAGTTTTTGGAATTGCACGTTTATTGGTCATATCAATAGAAGAAAATTCATAAACATTTGGATTTCTTTCTAGCTGAAAATCCTTAAATGCAAATGTTTTATCATAGTTTATTTTTGATTGATAATTTAATTCTGATGCATCTCCATCAAACATAGCTTCAGCAATATCAACACCTTCAGCTGCCAAAGCAATATCAAAACTATCTGTTGCAGAGCACATTGCAAAAATAAATCCGCCTCCAATTACATAATCTCTGATTTTCCTTGCAACTGCTAATTTTTCATCAGATACTTTAGAAAAGCCCAATTCTTTTGCTAATTTTTCAGCGGCTAATTTTTGTTCTACATACCAAGGAGCTGTCCTAAAAGAACCATAAAATTTGCCATATTGCCCTGTAAAATCCTCATGATGCAAATGCAACCACTCATAAAAAAGGAGTTTATCTGCTAAAATTTCTTTGTCGTAGATCACCTCAAATGAAATCTCTGCATAAGACAGAACCATAGTTACAGCATCATCCCAAGGCATTTTATCTTTGGGAGAATACACTGCAATTTTTGGGGCTTTTTCAAGAGTTATAGCTTCTTTGTTTGAGGAGGGTGATGAAATTTCTTCGAGAATGAGTTGCGATTTTGCGTCTGAGATAATTTCGTAGGAAACACCTCTAATTTTGCATTCGTTTTCAATGGCTTTGTTGTTTTCAATTAAAAAAGCACCTCCATCATAATTCAATAACCATTTGGCTTTCAATCCATTTTGAAGTGAAAAATAAACAATCCCGTATGCTTTTAAATGATTTTTTTGATTGTCATCATTCATAGGAATATAAATAAATTGTGCCAAAAATGAACTTGAAATCATCAAAAAAACACTAAATAGTAACCGATTTTTCATACAAAAACTAAAATACACAATTACGCTGACGTAACTGTGTATTTGTTATAAATTTATAAAAATTTAACTAAAAAGGAACATCATCAGAATCTTCCTCATCATCCAATCCAAAAGCGTCTTTTGATTGAATTCGTTTGTCAGGATATATTTCTTCAAGAGGATTTGAATTCATGCTTGATTGGAATTTTGAACTTCCTCCTTCATCTAAATCAGAGAACTTTGCCAAATGTCCCGTAAATTTTAAACGTATATTATCCAAACCACCATTTCTATGTTTTGCAATAATAAATTCTCCTTGACCTTCACATGATGAACGTTCATCATCATCCCATTCTAACATTCCATAATACTCAGGTCTATAGATAAAACTCACAATATCAGCGTCTTGCTCAATAGCTCCAGATTCACGTAAATCAGATAATAAGGGTCTTTTACTACCACCACTTCTAGTTTCTACAGCACGTGACAACTGTGAAAGTGCAATCACAGGAACTTCTAATTCTTTTGCTAATGCTTTTAAATTTCTCGAAATTGCAGAAATTTCTTGCTCTCTGTTTCCAACCCCTTTATTATTTCCTCCAGCATTCATCAATTGCAAATAATCAATAATGATGATTTTTACGCCATGTTGTGACACCAATCTTCGCGCTTTTGCTCGCAAATCAAAAATTGATAAAGAAGGAGAATCGTCAATATATATAGGAGCATCTGATAAACTTTTTACTTTGTAATTCAGTAATTCCCAATCATGTAAAGCCAGATTTCCTTTTCTCAATTTCTCTGAAGGTAACCCAGTTTCCGAAGAAATCATTCTTGTAATCAGCTGAACAGAAGACATTTCAAGAGAGAAAATAGCAACTGCATGATTAAAATCAATCGCCATATTTTTTGCCATCGAAATCACAAAAGCTGTTTTTCCCATTCCAGGTCTTGCAGCAATAATGATCAAATCCGAAGGTTGCCAACCAGAAGTTAATGCGTCTAATTTTGAAAAACCTGATGCCAAACCAGACATTCCCTCTTTATTGCCAATTTCCTGAATTTTCTTTAACGCTTGCTTTACCAAAGAACCTGCAACTTCTGAACTTTTTTTCAGATTTCCTTGCGTGATTTCAAAAAGTTTAGCTTCAGCACTGTCCAATAAATCAAAAATATCTGAAGTTTCATCGTACGAACTTTCAATGATTTCTGATGAAATAGAAATTAATTTTCGTTGAATGTATTTTTGAAGAATAATTCGCGCGTGAAATTCAATGTGTGCAGATGAAGCAACTTTTTGCGTTAAACGAATCAAATAAAAATCGCCACCAGCCAGGTCTAATTTTCCTTTCTTTTTTAATAAACTCGATACTGTCAATAAATCAATTGGTTGAGAATTTTGGAATAATTCATAAATTGCTGCATAAATTTCTTGGTGTCTTATTTCATAGAAAGCATCAGAATGTAAGATGTCAATAGCATCGTCAATTCCTTTTTTGTCAATCATCATTGCGCCTAAAACAGCTTCCTCTAAGTCAACAGCTTGTGGCGGGATTTTCCCTTTTTCGAGACTGATAATTCTACTAGTATCTGTTTTTCTCTCTATGTATGCATTCGTATTTTCCATAAAACAAATGTAATTTTTTTAGCTTTTAAAGTCTTTCTTTTTTTTACTTTATTTCTGAACAATTCAACAAATTAAAATGTTACTAAGTTGTTAATAACCCTTAAACTTCCAATTCTTTTGTTACATTTACCATTATGAAATGGAATAAAAAACACCTCATTTTAGTAGCTTTATTACCTATTCAGTATATGCTAATTCAGGTTTTAGCAAAATATC
The DNA here is from genome assembly GCA_002340765.1 of Flavobacteriaceae bacterium UBA2540. Lineage (GTDB taxonomy): Bacteria > Bacteroidota > Bacteroidia > Flavobacteriales > Flavobacteriaceae > Polaribacter. Next base: position 24,748 of record DDMS01000012.1, read on the forward strand.
CTTCTGTGATTGAAAACTACTATTCTACAGGTATTTATACTTGGATTTCTGCATTTTTAAGACTGATTTTTGGTTGGATTCCGTTTTCAATTGGTGATATTTTAGTATTTGTTTTGGTGTTTTTTTTCTTGAGATTTATAGTTTTACTATTCAAAACTAGATTTGCCTTTTTTAGACATAAAATCATTCACTTTTTTGCCATGATTTCAGTGTTGTATGGTTGTTTTTATCTTTTTTGGGGATTGAATTATTATAGAGAAACGCTTTCCAAAAACCTTCGATTTCAGCAAAAAAAATACACTACAGATGAATTGGTCAACGTAACCAAATACGTTATCGAAAAATTGAATTATTATCAACTAGAAATCACAAAAAACGATTCTGTAAAAGTTGAAAATCCATATGCACACTCAGAAATGTATCAAATTTCGTT
>DDMS01000014.1 GCA_002340765.1 Flavobacteriaceae bacterium UBA2540
TTTTTTTTATGAAAACATCAAATTAATATAAATTAGTTTTTCATAATTACTAAAACATTAATTTTTTAACCAAGAATAAAATTGTAAATTTGTTCGCAATTATATTCTAGTTGCAACATGATAAACGATAATAAAATTATTGGAGAGGGTTTAACATATGATGACGTTCTTCTGGTTCCCGCTTTCTCAGACGTATTACCTAGAGAAGTAAATATCCAAACAAAATTTTCACGAAATATTATAATAAATGTTCCTATAGTATCAGCTGCCATGGATACTGTAACTGAATCTGCTCTTGCAATTGCTATGGCTAGAGAGGGTGGAATAGGTGTTTTACACAAAAATATGACTATTAAGCAACAAGCATTAGAAGTCAGAAAAGTAAAACGTGCTGAAAGTGGGATGATTATAGATCCAGTAACTTTGACTTTAACAGCTAATGTCTTCGATGCTAAATCAAATATGAGAGAGCATGGAATTGGAGGAATTCCAATTGTAGATAATGAGGGAATTCTTAAAGGAATTGTAACCAACAGAGATTTGCGTTTTGAACATGATGATGCTAGACCCATTGTTGAAGTGATGACAAGCCAAGACTTGATTACTGCTGATGTTGGAACTTCATTAAAAGATGCTGAAAAAATCTTACAAAAAAATAAAATTGAAAAGTTATTAATTGTAGATGAAAATTATAAGCTAAAAGGATTAATCACTTTTAGAGACATTACCAAAGTGACACAAAAACCAATAGCAAACAAAGATTCATTTGGAAGGTTGATGGTTGCAGCGGCAATTGGTGTTACTCCTGACGCACTTGAAAGAACTGAAGCCCTTGTGAATGCAGGTGTTGATGCAATTGTAATTGATACAGCTCACGGTCATTCAAAAGGAGTGGTTTTTGTTTTGATCAAAGTAAAAGAAAAATTCCCAAACTTAGATGTTGTTGTTGGAAATATTGCAACTGCAGAAGCTGCACAATTTTTAGTTGCTTCTGGTGCAGACGGTGTAAAAGTAGGTATTGGACCAGGTTCAATTTGTACTACTAGAGTTGTTGCAGGTGTTGGTTATCCACAATTTTCAGCAGTTTTAGAGGTTGCAGCTGCCATAAAAGGTAGTGGTGTCCCTGTAATTGCAGATGGTGGCATTCGTTATACAGGTGATATTCCTAAAGCAATTGCTGCAGGAGCAGATTCTGTGATGTTAGGTTCATTATTGGCTGGCACAAAAGAATCTCCAGGGGAAACTATCATTTTTGAAGGTAGAAAATTCAAATCTTACAGAGGAATGGGCTCTGTTGAAGCCATGAGACAAGGCTCAAAAGACCGTTATTTTCAGGATGTTGAAGATGATATTAAAAAATTAGTTCCAGAGGGAATTGTTGGTCGAGTACCTTATAAAGGTGATTTGTTTGAAAGTATTCATCAATTTATTGGCGGTTTAAAAGCAGGAATGGGTTATTGTGGCGCAAAAGATATTGAAACCTTAAAAAAGAATGGAAAGTTTGTAAAAATAACTACTAGTGGAATTATTGAAAGTCATCCTCATGATGTTGCAATTACAAAAGAAGCTCCAAATTATAGTAGAGGATAATATTTAAATTTATAATAATTCAGACACAAATTTCACTAATATTCACAATTTTTTTTTGTTAAATCATTAATATTAAAGTTTTTTATATTTTTTTTAGTGAAATTAGTGTCAGATTATTTTCGAATTTTCATTCAATTTCATCTAAAACATCCAACAAAATTGAACAACCCAAAGCGATTTCTTCATCAGATATTGTCAATGGTGGTGTGATTCTCAAAGCACGTCCTTCAAATAATAAAAAGAACAAAATCAATCCTTTTTCTAAACATCTATAAACGACTTTTGTTGCTAATTCAGGAGTTTCTAGCATTGCAATTAACATCAATCCTTTGCCTCTAATTTCTTTAATTTTTGGATGTTGTAAATGTTCGCGAATTAAATGCTCTTTTCTGATACAATCAGGAATCAAATTTGTTTCTAAAATTTCAAGAACAGTTGCATTTGCAGCTGCTGTAATTACTGGATTTGCTGCAAAAGTCGAAATATGACCTAATTTTGGATTATCTTTTAACAAACTCATGTGCTCAAATGAGGCAATAAAAGCGCCAATTGGTAAACCACCACCCAAACCTTTTCCTGTAATGATAATATCTGGAGTGACATTATAGTTTTCAAAACCCCAAAAAAGGCCTGTTCTTCCAATTCCAGTTTGGATTTCATCTAAAATTAATAATGCTCCAACTTCTTCACAACGCTTTTTTACTTTGGTGAAATACCCATTTTTTGGTTCAATAAAACCAGCTCCACCTTGAATAGTTTCTAAAATAACTGCAGCTGTATTTTCTGTAATTAGTTTAATCTCTCCCTCATCATTAAAAGTTATAAATCGAATTCCAGGAATTAAAGGTCGGAAAGCACTGTTTTGTTTTTCAACTCCAGAAACACTCATAGAACCTTGAGTATTTCCATGATAAGATTGTTTAGCAGCAATAATTTCAGTTCTTTTTGTAACTCTTTTCGCCAGCTTTATAGAGCCTTCTGTGGCTTCCGTTCCTGAATTTGTGATGTAAACAGCCATATGTTTATCAGGAATGGTTGCTGCTAAAATTTTACACAAATCAACTTGTGGTTTTTGAATAAATTCTCCATAAACCATCACATGTGCATAAGAATCCATCTGATTTTTTACAGCTTCAACTACTTTTGGATGGCTATGTCCTAGACTATTTGCAGAGACTCCTGCAACAAAATCAAGGTATTTTTTTCCTTTAAAATCATAAATAAAACTTCCTTTTGCATGAGAAACTTCAATACATAAAGGAAAAGGAGAGGTTTGTGCTTGGTATGTAAAAAAATCTGATTTCAAAGGATAAATTAGTTTCTTTTAATTTCTAGTTTGTTTTTTTTTTAAAACTTTTTCTTATCTAAAATAGCATCTTTCTTTGCATCACCTTTCTTTTTAACAGGTGTTTTATCTATTTCAATATCTCTAATAAAAATGTCCTCTTTTGATTTTGGCTGCTCTTTTTCTCGCCAATAAAATCCTTTGAGTTCTCTTAAATCTTCTGGAAACATTGATGGAGGGTAAGTTTTTCCATCAGATTTTTTTAAATATTTTATCGTTTCAATTTGACCATTATATAATGTAAATTCTATATTACTAGAAATTTCTTTAGTAATAGTTTCTAAAATTTGAGTCTGGTCGTTTCTATTGTAATATAAAGATTCCGCATTTCCAAAAACAAAAAGTGTTCGTAACTTATTTTTTTCAAATTTTCCGAGCATATTTCTTCCTTTAATTTGATTGAAATCTTTCTCAGAAATAGAATCTTTTGAAATGATAAAAGCATTATCAAAAACTTTTAAAGAGTCTAATTTCTTAGTTTCTTTATTAGATAGAAGAAAAATAGAATCGCCAGTAATTTGATTTTTATCTGACCAAATTACAGGATTTCTATACATTTTTGTATATCCAGTCTCTTGATTTGTATAAATTGAATCACATTTTCCTTGCAAATTCGATTTAAAAATTTTCACATTATGAAAAGTTCTTATGATTCGTTTATCAGGTTTTCCAGTTACCAAAAGTGTATCTCCATGAACAAACATCGAATCTTTTTCGATAATTGAAATGGCAACTGCTTTTTTAATTATAAATAACGAATCTTTTTTCTCAAAAAATTCAGCATAATTTCCTTTTGAGACAAAGTTTTCAACAGTATCAATAACTCGAATATTATTAGTAGCAGACGCAAATCCCCTTTTTTTGTCATAATACAAACTGTCACCTTCAATTGTGCGTTCTTTCAGAAATAATTTAGCATTTTTTATAAAATGAGAAATATCTGTTTTTGTATTGTAAAAACCTCTTTCAGCATATATTTTATTTTTATCTTGATTATTGGTAATTGTAGAAGGTCCAAATAAATAAGCCAATCCTGTTTGAGTATAATAATCCAAATGATTTGATTCTAATCGATGTTCAGGATTTACAACAATTACTCTTGTTGTTGCAATAAACTTTTTATTCTCAAGATAATAATTACCATTTTTACTTTTTAATGTGTTAGTAGCATCTCTAATAGTTGCATAACTTCGATAATACAATTTCTGATTTATTCTATCAAATTGCAGAGTATCAGTAGTTAGCGTCATTGTTGGATCTTTTAAAACTACTTTTCCCCAAGAAAGTGCTTGTTTTGAATTTGCATCATAATCTGCATAATCACTAGTTTGAGCAATGGTATCACCTTGTTTTATAAGTACATTTCCTATTGCTTTAAAAAAATTTTGTTTTTGATAATACAATGCTTGTTGACAAGTAAGTTCAATGCCATCATGAAGCATTTTTACATTTCCAATTAAAATGTTTGCTCCAGGAAATTTTTCTTCATTTACCTCTTGAATTTCAGCTTTATAAGTAATTTTTTTCATTTCTTGTGAAAAAGAAATTAGAGGAAATAAAAATAAAAACAATAAGAGTTTGTGATTCAAAATATATTTTTGAACAAAAATAATGAAAAGATATCCGCTAGTTGATAATGAAAAGTTATTTTTTGAAAATGCTAACTTTCTAAAGTTGATTTTTATATTGCTAATACTTTTGGAAATAGGATATTATTTTCTATATAGATATGATTGTGCAGTTTTTCATCAAAATGTTTCAATTTATAATACAGTAATTTCAAATTACTATCTTTATTCTCATAAAGTTTATAGTTATTGATGAGTTTGGCAATTTGTTTCCATAGTTTATAAATTTTTGTATGATTATTCTCGATATTTTTCAAATGATTAATCAATTGTGGTTTTTGTACATTTCGATTTTTTTTCTTTTTGATAAGCATTTAGTTTTAAAATATAAAGAAATAGAAAGGATTCTTCAATTTTAATATGAGTTTCAATAATTTCCTGAATTTGTTGAATAGATCTAATGATTTTTGGAATTTCAACCAATTTTTTTCCATGAAATTTCTGAATTTTTATTCCACGATTTTGATGAAATTGATATTTTTGAGCTTAAATTGATGATCAATTTCAACCAAAAAAATAATCAATAATTCTAAATCCCAAGCTATGTAATTTTTAAAATAAGGCACATTTGTTTTTATTACATTCAATCCGTATGAAATATCTTGATATTTTATTTTTTTTATGACAAAAGGTGGCAATAATAAAATACTATCGTATGAATAATCTATACTATACTTTTTTAAATATATCTGCAGTAGCAATATTGCCTTAAACAAACCAAAAAACCACTAAGTAAAGAATTAAGAGCAGAAATAGATGTTATTCTTTTGCAAGAAGCGTCTGAAAAAGAATTGCTTGAAGATGATGTATTAAAATTTGTGATGCAAAATGTTATTTCAAATTCAAATATTTGAACACTTCCAAAATTATTTTTTTTACATGGCCAAGTAATTTTTTACCAAAACGGGAGATACTTTGGCAACTGGATTTAATATTTTTTGGTGGAGGGATGTTCTCCTCTGCTGCGGTAGAATTGGGAATTATAACCATGAATTGGTTGTTGAAAATATATGCTTTTCCTGAAAGAAAGCTTTGATGCATTTATACAAGTTTGTCAGAAAAAGGAAAAATTGCTTTAAACTGAATTTAAAAAGCGAATTCTTCGACACTTGATTCTCACAAATGGTTTTTTCAACCTTGTGAAATAGGATGTTTTTTTGATTTTAATAATTATTATCTCATTATAGTTTGTTTTCTATCTGGTCCGACAGAAACAATTTTCACTGGAACTCTTGTTTCTTTCTCAATAAAATTGATATAATCTAATAAGTTTTTCGGCAATGATTCAGCAGTAGTCATTTCTGTTAAATCAGCTTTCCAACCTTTAAATTTCCTGTAGTTTACTGTTACATTTTCAGGCTCTATATTGAAAGGAAAATGGGAAATTTCTTTGCCTTTATAATTGTATGATGTTGCAACTTTTAGTGTTTCAAATCCCGAAAGAACATCACCTTTCATCATTATTAGTTGAGTTACACCATTGATATCAACTGCATATTTTAGTGCTACTAAATCCAACCACCCACAACGTCTTGGTCTTCCAGTTGTTGCACCAAATTCATTTCCAACTCTTCCCATTGTTGCACCATCTTCATCAAATAATTCAGTAGGAAAAGGTCCTGAACCAACTCTTGTAGTATACGCTTTGAAAATTCCATAAACTTCACCAATTCTATTTGGTGCAACTCCTAAACCTGTGCAAGCACCTGCAGCAGTTGTGTTTGAAGAAGTTACAAAAGGATACGTTCCAAAATCAATATCTAACAATGAACCTTGAGCGCCTTCTGCCAAAATAGTTTTCGTTTCTTTCATGGCATTATTCAAATATTCTTCACTATCAATAAACTGAAGTGTTTTTAATTTGTCAATTCCTATGCAAAATTCAGCCTCTAATTCTGCTAAATTATAATCAACTTGCACATCAAAATAATTCAACATACTCATGTGTTTTGCAGTCAAAGCATCATACTTTTCTTTCCAATTTTCCAATTCTAGATCTCCAACTCGCATCCCATTTCTACCAGTTTTATCCATATAAGTTGGTCCAATTCCTTTTAAAGTAGAACCTATTTTTGCTTTTCCTTTAGAAGTTTCTGAGGCTGCATCTAACAATCTGTGAGTTGGTAAAATAAGATGTGCTTTTCTTGAAATTAATAATTTGGAAGTATAATCAATGTTATGCTTTTCTAAATTTTCTAATTCTTTTTTAAAAATCACAGGATCAATGACAACGCCATTACCAACAACGTTCATGGCTTTTTTGTGAAAAATTCCTGATGGAATTGTGTGTAAAACATGTTTAAATCCATCAAAAATTAAAGTGTGTCCTGCATTCGGGCCACCTTGAAAACGTGCAATAATATCATAATTCTGTGTAAGAACGTCAACAATTTTACCTTTTCCTTCATCTCCCCATTGCAATCCAAGTAATAAATCTACTGCCATTATTTGTGTTAATTTGTATTATGTATGTATTAAGAGTGTTTCTTTTTTGTTCCGTAAAAATATAAGGAATGATTTTGAATATCGATGTCGAAAATTTCTTCAATGGTTTTTTTGATAACCTGAATTCTTGGGTCACAAAATTCTTTTACTTCCCCAGAATCTGTAAAAATAACATGATCATGATTTTTATCAAAATAACTTTTTTCATAACGAGCCATTGATTGTCCGTCAAATTGATGTTTTCTCACCAAATTACAATCCAACAATAATTCCATGGTATTATAGAGCGTTGCTCTACTTACCCTATAATTTTTATTTTTCATTTTGATATACAAAGATTCAATATCAAAATGCTCATCTGCATTGTAAATTTCTTTAAGAATAGCATAACGTTCAGGTGTTTTACGATGCTTTTTATCTTCTAAGTATGAAGTAAAAACTTTCTTTACGACTTCTTGATTTTCAGAAGAATTACTCATTTTTTTTTAAATTTAAATGACAAATTTACATTTATTTCTTAATAAAAATCAATTTATATGTAGGAATGATATTTACATTCTATTAATACGTTTTACATTTTTAACGCCATCAACTTTTTGAATACTTTTGATTAATTTATTCAATTGCGAACTGTTTTTTACGCTTAATGATATTTTTCCGTCAAAAACACCTTCATTTCCAGCAATATTAATGCTATAAATAAAAACTCCAATATTGTTGGAAATTACTCTAGTTACGTTATTTACAATTCCTGATTTGTCAACACCATCAATATTTAAAATCACTTTAAAATCTTGTTTTGTTGAGTCAATCCACTTTGCAGAAATAATTCTGTAAGCATAATTTGATTGCAATGAAATTGCATTTGGGCAATTTTTTTTATGAACTTTAATGCCTTCATTGATAGTTACAAAACCAAAAACTTTATCTCCAGGAATTGGATTACAACATTTTGATATTTTATAATCGAGTTTTTCTTCTTCTTTCCCAAAAACTATTGAATCAAATTTATCTGTGATTTCGTCGGAATCTTCAATAACTTCTTTGTGAATTTTTGAAGTTTTTCTGCGTAATTTAGACTTAAAGAAGTTTAAGAAAGTACTGTTTCTTTGACCAATAAACGCTTTTAATTGGGTATTATCAATAGCACCATTTCCAAATCTATAAAACAAATCAAAACTCGTTTTTAATTTGAAATAGGTAACCAATTCATTGATTGTCTTTTCGTTAAAAGGAATTTTTAGATGTCGTAATTTTCTTGATAAAACTTCTTTTCCTTCCTCGGCAATTTTCTTTTCTTCTTCTTTTAAAGCGACTCTAATTTTGGTTTTTGCTCTTGCAGTAATCACAAAATCCAACCATCTTACATTAGGTTTGTTGATTGATGTAGTAATCACTTCAATTTGATCACCACTGTTTAATCGATGACTTAATGGTACCAATTTTCCATTTACTTTTGCACCTCTACATTTTAGTCCAATATCTGTGTGAATAGAAAAAGCAAAATCAAGTGCAGTTGCGTCTTTTGGTAATGATTTTAACTGACCTTTTGGCGTAAAAACATAGATTTCTTTTGAATATAAATTCAACTTGAATTCCTCCACAAAATCTACAGCACTCAAACTTTGATTTTCTAATGATTCTTTTAATTTATTCAACCAATTTTCCAAACCACTTTCATGGTCATTCCCTTGTTTGTATTTAAAATGTGCTGCATACCCTTTTTCTGCAATTTCATTCATTCTTTCCGAACGAATCTGAACTTCAACCCATTGAGCATCAGGACCAATTACAGTTATATGAAGTGCCTCATAACCTGTGGTTTTTGGTTGAGATATCCAATCTCTTAAACGTGAAGGATTGGATTTAAAATAATCTGTGACAATTGAATAAATTTTCCATGCTTCAAATTTTTCATCTTCCAAGGTAGGTTTATAAATAATTCTGATGGCAAACTTGTCATAGACTTCTTCAAAAGTCACGTTTTGGCTCAACATTTTCCTTCGGATAGAGAAAATAGATTTGAATCGTCCTTTAATTTCGTAAGAAAAATTTTCTTTGTCTAAACCTGTTTTTAATGTATTTGTAAATCGCTCTAAATAATTTTGTTGGTCCCCTTTACTTTCTTTTATTCTCGAAACAATTCCGTTATAAACCTCTAGTTCTGTGTATTTTAAACCTAAATCTTCTAACTCGTTTTTTATGTTATACAAACCCAATCTATGAGCCAAAGGTGCATAAATGTACAACGTTTCAGAAGCAATTTTCAGCTGTTTGTCTTCAGACATTGCATTCATAGTTTGCATATTATGCAATCTGTCAGCAATTTTTATTAGAATTACACGAACATCATCATTTAAAGTTAGTAGCATTTTTCTGAAATTCTCTGCTTGGATTGATGCATCTTGCTCTTTATTCAAACGGGAAATTTTGGTCAATCCATCAACAATTCTTGCAATTGTTTCACCAAATTGCTGTTCAATATCTACCAATGTATAATGCGTATCTTCAACCACATCATGCAACAAAGCTGCTGCAATAGAAACTGAGCCCAAACCAATTTCTTTTGCAACTATTTTTGCAACTGCAATTGAATGAAAAATATAAGGTTCGCCAGTTTTTCTTCGCTGTTTTGAATGTGCATCCAAAGTAACATCAAAAGCTTTTCTGATGAGTTCTTTGTCCTCTTTTGACAAAACTTCATAGGTTCCCTTTAGCAAATCTTTATAGCGATTTGCAATTTCTTTATTTTCCTCCTCTAAGGTTGCTGTATATTGCATGAAATGCATTATGTGATTTTTTTTGAATCAATAGTGAAATTAATAATAAGAAATTTAAAAAACAACAATTAAGCTCCTAAATTTTTGATTCTTTGTAATAACGTAGGGTGAGAATAATTTACAAACACATACACAGGATGGGGCGTTAAATTACTCAAACTATTTTTTGATAATTTTTTGAGAGAAGAAATTAAAAAGTCTCCATTAAAAGTTGTTTTTGCAAAATTATCTGCTTGATATTCAAATTTCCTTGACATATAATTCATGAATAAACCAGTGACTTCTGAAATTGGGGAATATAAAATTCCGAAAGCAATAAATCCAATATGGAAACTAGGATTTTGAACACTCAATGCATTTGACAAAAGAGGAGAACTGATAAAAAACGATAAAACATACAACATAAAACCTGTCAAAAGCATGGAAACGGTCAAGTTAAAAATAATGTGTTTTTTCTTATAATGACCAATTTCATGTGCCAAAACAGCCACTATTTCATTGGTTTCTAATTCGTTGATTAAAGTGTCATACAAAGTAATTCTTTTTTGAGAACCAAAACCTGAAAAATAAGCATTTGCTTTAGTAGAACGTTTTGAACCATCAATTACAAATATTGCATCGAGTTTAAAGCCAACTTTTTGAGCATATTTTTCTATTTCTGATTTTAATTGACCTGAAGCCAAAGGGATTTGTTTGTTGAAAATTGGCACAATAAATTTTGCGTAAAAAAGATTCAAAAAGATTGAAAAAGCGATGACTAAAATCCAAGCGTATATCCAAAAATCTCCTCCAAAATATTCGTAAAAGTAAACTATTACTGATAAAATTCCTACTCCTAGAAAAATACTCATCAACCAACTTTTCACTTTGTCAAGCCAAAAAGTTTTGTGAGTCGTTTTGTTAAATCCAAACTTTTCTTCAATCACAAATGTTTTGTAATAGGAGAAAGGAGTTGTCAAAATATCAGAACCCAACAAAATAATTACGAAGAAAATAAGCGCTATAAAAATGGGATTGTTTGTAAACGAATTTGCAAGATCATCCACATATCTGAAACCTTTTACAAAAAAGAAAAACAACGTTAAAATTATTGAAAATAAAGAAGTTATATTTGAAAACTTTTCATTTTCTTTCTTGTACTCTTGAGATTTTTTATAAGCTCCTTCATCATAAACATCAGCTAACTCTTTTGGAATTTTGTCATCAAAATGTTTCGAATTTAAACAATCAAGCACTTTGTTGACAATAAACTCTAACACTAAAATAGTGATAATAATGTAAAATAAAATATTAGAATTCATGATTTTAGTGGCTTTTTCTTTGTCTTTTTGCTTCAAATAAAATAATGGCTGCAGCAACAGAAACATTCATTGAATCTATCTGCCCATGCATTGGAATATTGATGTTTTGAGTAGCGTTATCTCGCCAAATTTCTGTCAAACCAGTATCTTCAGTTCCCACAACAATGGCTGCTGATTTTGTGTAATTTTCTTTGTGATATTCGTTTGAATTTTGCAAAGTTGCCGCAAAAATCTGAACGTTATTTTCTTTCAAAAAAACGATAATTTCTTCTGAAGTTCCAATGGCAATCTGATTTGTAAAAATGCACCCTACACTTGAACGAATGATATTTGGATTGTAAATATCACTTTTTGGTGATGCAATAAAAAAAGCATCAATGTTTGCAGCATCTGAAGTTCGTAAAAGGGCACCAATATTTCCCGGCTTTTCAATGCCTTCTGCCACTAATATCAAGGAATTTTTAGTGAGTTTACATTTTGAAAGTGAGAGGTTTTTTGTTTTAGCAACAGCAATTGTTCCTTCAGTGGAAGACCTGTAAGCCACTTTGTGATAAACGTCTTGTGAAATTTCAATCAGTTCTGAAGTTGGAAAATAAGCCAAAAAATTGGAATCTATTTTATCAGCAACAAATAGGAGTGAAGTGATTTCGTAATTTCCTTTCAAAGCCATTTCAATTTCTTTTTTTCCTTCAATCAAAAAAAGTCCTTGACTTTTGCGTTCACGGGCTTTTTCTTGCAATTTAAGAATATTTTTTATGAATGGATTTTGGATGCTGGTTATTTGTTTCATTATTGCAAAGATACTTGTTTTATTAGGTTTAAAATTAGAGCCTTTTTAGAATTTTTACAAACAAAAAAAGCCCTATTAACAGGACTTTTTTTGAGTCAATTTTATAATTTACTCCGCTTTAAATTTGTTAGAATATCTTTTCCAAAGTGTGGTTTGATGAGTTTCTAAACTTATCTTTCTGCCTTGAATGTATGCATCAGAAATTTGATTGGTTCTCATATCCAAAGCGTCTCCATCAGAGATAAAAAGTGTAGCATCTTTACCAACTTCAAGTGTTCCTGCGAAAGCATCAATTCCTAATATTTTAGCAGCATCACCAGTTATCATTTGAACTGCTTTTTCTTTTTCAACCCCAAATGCAGCAAAAGTTCCTGCATAAAACGGCAAGTTTCTTGTGTTCATTCTGTCCATTTGACCTTCCATTCCTATACCTACCAAAACACCCTTCTCAATCAAATTTTTTGCAATAGTATAAGTATCATCATACGCATCATCTTCACTATTTGGATTTCTGTGGGGTCTGCTTAGAATTACTGGAATATTATTACTTATTAATAAATCTGTTACTTTTTCAGCCCCTTCACCTCTAACAATTACCAAATTTTTGATACCTAATTCTTTGCTAATATTAATAGCATCTGTAATTTCTTTTTGACCATTTACGTGAATGTACAATTTTTGAGAACCATCAAACAGTCCTTTTGTTGCTGCAAGAGGTAGGTGTTTTATATCAGATTTTACAGAATTATAATGTTTTGCATCTGTCAAAAAAGAGTTGATTTTATCAATATTCTTTGGATACTCAGAATTTGGTTTTAGCGCAGGGTCTTCTCCCAACCACCATCTCCCAGAGGTAAAGCTTCCTGGCCAATTTAAATGAATAGCGTCATCTGTTTTAATGCTTGCATCTTCAAAATTCCATGCGTCTAATTGAACAATGGATGAAGTTCCAGAAATAGCACCTCCTTTTGGGGTAATTTGCGCCATCAAAACGCCATTTGGCCTCATAGATTCAACCAATTTACTCTCAGCATTATACGCAATTAAACTGCGAACATGTGGATTCATGATCCCAATTTCGCTTTCATCATCACTTGCTTTTACAGCATCAATCTCTACCAAACCTAAAGTAGCATCCAATGCAATAAAACCTGGATAAATGTGTTTTCCTTCTGCTTTGATAGTTGTTCCCATTCTGGCAATTTTCGTCATTGCACTCCCTACAAAAGTGATTTTTCCATCAGCAAACATGATCAACGAATTTTCGATAATTTTTCCATTTCCCAAATGTGCTGTTGCGCCTTCAATCGAAAAAGCAGTTATTTGCTTTGACGCTGGTGTTTGCTGTGCTAAGATATTTCCTACAAAAGCAAAAATTAGCAGTGTTTTAAATATATTTTTCATCATTTTTTAACTTTTAAGTTCTTCTAAAGTATCACAGTGAAAATTACGATCTTCACGTTTCACAGGCACTTGCGTTTTTGCACCACCCATTTTTTCTTTTAACATCATATTTATGATTTTGCCTTTCTCTTCTTTGATTGCCTCACGCTTTTCTAAATCTTCTTTCAAATCAAAAAATACTTTTCCTTCAATAATTGTTTTTTCAACTTTTGCATAAATGGACATGGGATGATTATTCCACAAAACAACATCTGCTTCTTTTCCTTCTTTGATACTTCCCACTTTATCGTCAATATGTAACAATTTTGCTGGATTTATGGTAACCATTTTCCAAGCTTCCAATTCTGACATTCCTCCGTATTTTACTGTTTTTGCAGCTTCTTGGTTCAATCTTCTTGACACTTCTCGGTCATCAGAATTGATAGCAACTGTTACTCCAGCATTGTGCATAATAGCAGCATTGTAAGGAATTGCATCAATTACTTCATATTTATAAGCCCACCAATCTGAAAAAGTAGAACCACCAACTCCATGTTTTGCCATTTTGTCTGCTACTTTATATCCTTCTAAAATATGCGTAAACGTGTTGATTTTAAAATTGAATTTTTCAGCAACTTTTATCAACATATTGATTTCTGATTGTACATATGAATGACAAGAAATAAAACGTTCGCCGTTTAAAATTTCTAACAACGTTTCCATTTCAATATCTTTTCTGAAAGGTTGTCCACTTTTTTTCAAGGTTTCATATTCTTTAGCTCTGGTAAAATAATCTACAAAAACCTGTTCAACACCCATTCTTGATTGTGGAAAACGAGTACCATTCGTACTTCTGGATTGTTTTACATTTTCTCCCAAAGCAAATTTGATGAACTTTGGAGAGTTGTTATAGATCATATTTTCAGCATTTTCTCCCCATTTGAGTTTGATGATGGCTGAACGTCCTCCAATTGGATTTGCAGAACCATGCAAAATCTGAGCAGTGGTGGTTCCTCCTGAAATATTTCTATAAATATTGATGTCTGTTGGATCAACCACATCTTCAATGGTAACTTCCGCAGAGGAATTATGAGCACCTTCATTAACGGCTGATGTAGCAATATGCGAATGCTCGTCAATGATTCCGGCTGTTAAATGTTTGCCTGTTCCATCTATTTCTACAATACCTTTCACAGAAAGATTTTTACCAATTTTAGCAATTTTTCCGTCTTTTAATAAAACGTCGGTGTTTTCTAAAATCCCTTCATCTTCACTAGTCCAAACAGTAACGTTTTTAATTAAAATCGATTCAGATTTTGGTTGTGTATAATTTCCAAATCCTACATTTGGGAAACTCACAGGCATCACTACAATTTCTTTGTCTGATGATTTTTCGTCTTTCTTTTTTGCTTCTTCTTTAGCTACTTTTTTACTTGCAGACCAAGAAGTTTTGTTGCCTTTGGTATCAAAAGCACTTCCTTCCATCACATTGGCAGCATTTATAATTTTTCCCATCAAACGAGTGTAACCTTCATCATCCAAAGTGATTTCAATCCAATCGTTTTGAAAAGAGAATTTTGAAGAGATTTTTTTGTCTTCTAATTTGATAGTTCCTGCTTGTTTTGCACCTTTTCCAGTAATAGAAAAATCGTAGTTTTTTCCATTTACAGCCAACATATAATCACCTGTAATATCTTTAATATTCATATCATTAATGATATTTTGTTCTCCTTGAACCCAATTTTCGTGAATGGTACTTGATGCATCAAAAACATCACCTGAAGTGATTATAAAATTCGCAAAACTTCCCTTGTTTAAATTTCCAAGACTAGAATTTCCAATTATTTTTGCAGGAATCGTTGTCAATGAAGCCAAAGCTGCTTTTTTATCAAAACCATATTCAATAGCTTTTTGTAAGTTTTTATGAAAATTAGCTAATGATTTTAATTTGTGAGTAGTCAATGCAAAAGTCACTTTATTTTTTTCTAAAGTCAGTAAATTTGAAGGATCTTGATTCCATCTACGCATATCTCTTAGCGAAATTTGTTCAGCCAATAAATGGTTTGAAACATCGTAAGGACTTGTAAAATCAATAGGAATAATGAAAGTGGCATTTGTTTTTTTGATGTCGTTAATGCGTTCAAATTCATCTCCTGAACCAACAATTGTATATTGAATTCCGAATTCATCTCCCACTTTATCAGCTCTAACTGCATCTAAATGATCACCAGTTTCAAAAATTTGAACCAAATTTTTATTCTGATTTAGCACTTCTAAAGCAAAATCTTTATTTTTCATATTTCCTTTTGCATACCAATTAGCATCTAAATATACCTGACGTAACAAAGCCATTGCGCCCATTTTTGAGGATGGATAAAGCTGTTTTGATTGCACACTTTTTGAAAAAGATAAATATTGAGCCGATTTTATATTTAAAATTCGGTAAGCATTTGTGGTATTTGGATTTAAGGCAACCAACAAACCATTTCCGCGAATAATTCCATCTTGTAAATGGGTATTTACAGTTCCAAAACCTGCTTCTAATAATTCTTTCGTTTTTTTGTCATCAAACTTAAAATCTTCAATAGGGTTAGTTTCTGGACGAATGTGATCGTTCCAATAATAACCTTCTCTTTCAGCTTCATATTGAGTTGTTCTAGAGTTTGATGGAGTTGATTTTGGTTTTGCAATTCCAAAATCGGAATACAAGTCAATAAAAGAAGGATAAATTGTTTTGTCTTTTAAATCAATGATTTTTGCGCCTTCAGGAATTTTTACAGATTTTCCAACTTCAGCAACTTTTCCGTCTTTCACTAAAAGAGTACTGTTTTGGATAATTAGATCTGGTGTGACATAAATAGTCGCATTTATAAAAGCAATTAAATTGCTTTTTGTGGTTTTTACTCCTGAATTTGTTGGAAAATAATCTTGGGCTTTTACCAAAGAAATTGACAAGAAAAAGAGTACAAAAAGTAGTTTTTTCATAAATGTTTGAGTTATGTAAATTATTTTGAATTGCACCTAAATTTATCGAGTTGTTTTTGGTTAAAAGGATTTTAAATTCACTTTAACATAAATTTAAGAAAATAGATTAATTTGCATTAAAGTAAGAAATAAACAAATCCACAACATAATTATAGGATTCAACCCCATTTGGCTGATTGTTGGCTTTCAAATAAGCATCATATCCTTTTTTTATATAAGGTTCAAACGGATTTTGATAGTGTTCCCAAAAATCAAAACTTTCTTTAAAATCCCTCACAATTCCAGGATTGATGGTTTTCCATAATTCTGAAAAGATTTTAGGATCTCTTTTTCTTAGTTCAGAAATGCAATACACCAATGCCATTCTATAACTTGCGTATTTAAAATAAATATTATCACTAGAATTTGAAGCCAAAAAACCAACAAAATTTGCTTCATTTTCAGCAGCAATTCCAATTTGATGGGCTATTTCATGACAAGTAGTTGTTGGATAACTTGTCTTAGGTATT
>DDMS01000050.1:0-12409 GCA_002340765.1 Flavobacteriaceae bacterium UBA2540
ATATAAATTTATTATTAAAAACCGCAATCTTTTCGATTGCGGTTTTTTTATCTTTACAATATGGCAAAAATACTGATTACTGGAGGAAAAGGTTTGATTGGAACAAAACTCACAAAGTTATTGATTGAAAAAAATCATGAGGTAGTTATTTTAAGTAGATCTCCAACTGAGAAAAATGAATTTGAATGGAATATTTCAAAAAATACTATCGATGCAAAAGCATTTGATAACGTTGATTTTATCATTCATATGGCTGGCGCAGGAATTGCTGATGAGCGTTGGACTTCAGAAAGAAAAAAAATACTGATTGATAGTAGGGTAAAATCTGCAAACTTGCTTTTTCAAAAAGTAAAAGAATTAAAAATTCCATTGAAAGGATTTATTTCTGCCTCAGGAATTGGATATTATGGTGCTATAACTTCTGATAGAATATTTGAAGAAACAGCTGCGCTAGGGGGAGATTTTATTGCATCAATTTGCGAAAAATGGGAAACTACTGCTTTGCAATTTGAAAAAGAAAAGATCCCTGTTACGATTTTAAGAACAGGAATTGTTTTGTCAGAAAATAGAGGAGCGTTAGAAAAAATGAGAACACCTATTGTTACCCCTTTAGGTTCAGGAAAGCAGTATTTAGCATGGATTCATATTGATGATTTGTGTGAAATGTACTTAAAAGCAATTGAAGGAAACTTAATAGGAATATATAACGCAGTTGCTCCAGAACATCAAACAAGTTTTTCATTTTCAAAAGCTTTGGCAAAAAGCATCAAAAAACCATTTATAGGTATTCCATTACCAAGTTTTTTATTAAAATTGGCTTTTGGTGAAATGTCAATTATTTTATTAGGAGGAAGTAAAATCTCGTCAAAAAAAATCGAAATGAGTGGTTTTTCTTTTCGATTTAAAACACTTGAAAAAGCACTTGATAGTTTTAAATTTTAAAAATCTGATTTTTTAATAAAAACTATTCATTTTTGGGATAATATTTGAGTTTGAATTCTCAAAAATAAACACTAAATAAAACTTCTTTTTTACTTTTTTTTATAGTATTTTATTTGATAGTGCTATGTATTTTTTTTTAACTTCTTCAGGTGACATCTCTTTTAATTTCATCCAAGCGTTAAACTTAAAACCATTTCTTAAGTCTTAAAGATTTTTTAGTGATAAATTATTTGCAAAATATACTTTTTTGGAGAAAGCATAAAATTTAAGCATTACATCTGATGCAACTACTTATTTTGAGTATAGATATTTTTTGAAAAGTCTCTTGAAATTGAGCATCTAAATCCATTAAAACTTTCTTATTTTTCAGCAATGACTTTGACACCTCCAACAACTTTTTCTCCTAATTTCACATTAATTTTTGTTCCTATTGGCAAAAAAACATCAACTCTTGATCCGAATTTTATAAATCCAGCATCCGTTCCTTGCAAAACAGTATCTCCTACTTTGGCATAATTTACAATTCTTTTTGCCAAAGCTCCAGCAATTTGTCTGTACAAAATTTTTCCAAAAGAATTATTTTCAATCACAACTGTAGTTCTTTCATTCTCGGTTGATGCCTTCGGGTGCCAAGCAACTAAATATTTTCCTGGATGATATTTACTGTACTTTATTTCTCCACTCATGGCATATCTTGTGACATGAACGTTTATTGGGGACATAAAAATAGAAACTTGAATTCTTTTATCTTTAAAAAATTCAGTCTCTTCAACTTCTTCAATCACAACTACTTTCCCATCAACTGAGGCGATAATCTGATTGTCATTTAGAATGGTATTTCTCTTTGGATTTCTAAAAAATTGTAAGATTAAAACCATAAAAACAAGTGTTAAAATCTGTATAATTTTAATAGCTAAAATAGCATCAAAAAATCTTTCTACAAGTAAAATAATAGATATCGAAAATATGAAAGTGATAGATATAATTTTATATCCCTCTTTGTGAAAACGAATCATTCTTAAATTATAAAGTTAATGTACAAATATACAAATGGTGAAGCAAACAACAAGCTATCCAATCTGTCTAAAATTCCTCCATGGCCAGGCATTAAATTGCCACTGTCTTTTAAATTTGCTTGTCGTTTAAATTTGGAAACAACCAAATCTCCAATTGTTCCTGTAATTGAAACAATCAAGGAGATTATAATCCAATCAATCAAAGAAAAATGCAGATAAAAATTAGTAATTACAAAAGCTGTAATCACTGAAAATATTAAGCCCCCAAAAAAACCTTCAACAGTTTTATTTGGTGAGACCGAAGGAAAAAGTTTTCTTTTTCCGAGATTTTTTCCCACAAAAAATGCAAAAGTATCATTCACCCAAATAATTGACAATATACTAATTATTAAATATGGGTGAAACTCATCTTCAGAAAAGGGTAATAATAACAAAAAAGAAAAAGAAAAAATAATATATCGAATTGTGATTCCAAGTTTGGCTCTTTCATTTTCATACAAAATCGCCTTTTTAGCAAATAATTGATAAATAAAAAATAACGATGAAATTAGGGTTATCATTAGAATGCCAATTATTGCAAAACTATCTTGTCTTTTGTAAATCAAAAACAAAGTTGCTGCAAAAAAAATATAAGGTGCAAGAATTTTTAATTGGATAATTTTCGAAAATTCCCACAAACACAAAAAACCAAATAAGGTAATTAAACCCAAATAAGATTCTTGAGAAAAAAGAATCGAAAAGAGAAATAAACCCACATAAATAACTCCAGAAAAACTCCTTCTAAAAAGGTTACTCATATCACAAATCTTCTAAAAGCAGCAAATATAAGTTTTTTGAATTATTGTTACCGTAGTTTAAAAAATTATCATCAACAATATTGATATTATAATTTTTGATAGCAGAAATATTGTTTGGCAAATTAAGTTTATGATTCATTTTTATGCCTGTCAAACCTTGTCCTGAATTTTTAACAATTTGACTTGTAGTTGCATAAACAATAAAATTCTTTGGAAAATCAGCAAGTCTTTTACTACCTATTTGATTTGATGAAAACAAGATGTCACCATTATCAGCAATAAGATGCTCACAAGTTGTAAAAATTGGAGTTTCATCAGAAAATTTTGTTGTAATTTTTGCTACTTCCTCTGTTAAAAAATTTTCTAAATTTTTATTCAACAGAAGCAATTCATTCCAATTATTTTCTGATAATATATTTTTTAAATTTTCAATAACCTCGAAAATTTTAGCGCAATATAAAAACTTACCTTCTTTTTTTAAAAAATTATGAACAAATAAATCATCCATAGATAGGTTTACTGATTGATTTTCAACAACAGGTTCTTCATGACTTGAAAGGTTAAAAAGTTTCTTTAAAAAATTCATTATAAAAATTATTCTTCTATGATTTCTTTTACTACAGGATTCTCTATTACTTTTTTTCTTGTCTCTGGTTCCTCAACTTCAAAAGGTCTTTCACCAAAAATTTTAAGTAGATCATCCTTAAAAATAACTTCTTTTTCTAATAACAATTCTGCTAATGTAGTTAATTTTTCCCTATTCTCGTCCAAAATTTTTAAGGCTCTTTGATATTGAATTTCAATCATTTTTGAAATCTCAAAATCAATTTTCCTTCCTGTTTCTTCACTATAAGGTTTTACAAAAGCATCATTTCCTGAAGAATCATAATAAGTAATATTTCCTAATTCATCATTCAATCCATACACAGTTACCATAGCTCTTGCTTGTTTGGTTACTTTTTCTAAATCGCTTAAAGCTCCAGTAGATATTTTATCAAAAATAATTTTTTCAGCTGCTCTACCACCTAATGTAGCACACATTTCATCCAACATTTGATCAGTTTGAACAATCATTCTCTCAGCAGGTAAATACCAAGCTGCTCCTAAAGATTGCCCTCTTGGAACAATCGTTACTTTTACTAAAGGTGCTGCGTGTTCTAGCATCCAACTTATGGTCGCATGTCCAGCTTCATGAAAAGCGATTACTTTCTTTTCTTTTTGAGTAATTACTTTGTTTTTCTTTTCCAAACCACCAACAATTCTGTCAACTGCATCTAAAAAATCTTGTTGTTGTATTGCTTTTTTTCCAGTTCTAGCTGCAATTAATGCAGCTTCATTACACATATTTGCAATATCTGCACCAGAAAAACCTGGTGTTTGTTGCGCTAAAAAATCAATATTTACATCATCTGCTAATTTCAATGGTTTGATGTGCACATGAAAAATTTCATTTCTTTCACGAATATCTGGTAAATCAACATAAATTTGACGATCAAAACGTCCTGCACGCATCAAAGCTTTGTCTAAAACATCTGCTCTGTTTGTGGCTGCCAAAACAATAACATTGACATCAGTACCAAAACCGTCCATTTCAGTTAGCAACTGATTTAATGTATTTTCACGTTCGTCATTTCCACCAGTCATGCTATTTTTTCCTCGAGCTCTTCCAATGGCATCAATCTCATCAATGAAAATAATTGACGGAGATTTTTGAGCTGCTTGTTTGAATAAATCACGCACTCTTGATGCACCAACTCCAACAAACATTTCTACAAAATCAGAACCTGAAAGAGAAAAGAATGGAACTCCTGCTTCACCGGCAACAGCTTTTGCTAATAAGGTTTTTCCTGTTCCTGGGGGTCCTACAAGTAAAGCTCCCTTTGGAATTTTTCCTCCTAAAGAAGTATATTTTTCTGGACTTTTTAAGAAATCAACAATTTCTTGAACCTCTTCTTTTGCGCCTTCTAATCCAGCTACATTTTCGAAAGTCGTTTTTACTTTGGTATCTTTATCAAATAATTTAGCTTTGGATTTTCCGATACTAAAAATTTGACCACCACCGCCTGAACCACCCCCTGCTCCAGACATTCTTCTCATAAAAAATAACCAAATTGCAATTAAAATGATGAAAGGTAAAAAACCAATAATCATATCAAAAAAACTTGTTTTTTCTTTATTTCTTGTGTCAATAATTAAGCTAGGATTTTCTTGCTTTGCCATTGAAATACTATCCTCAAAGTTTTTTAAATCTCCAAAATTATACTCATAAACAGGAGCTCCTGGCCTGTAAAATGCTGAAGATGTTGCTTTTTTGTGCTTTTCTTTATCTAGGGCTTCTTTGGTCAAATAAATTTGAGCAATATCTTTATTAATAATAAAAACTTCTTTTATATCATTATCTTTTAAATATTCTTCAAATTTATTTTTAGAGATCGTATTTGATGCTAAATCTCCACTATTAAAAAATTGAATTGCTATTATAGCAATTATGACTGCACCATAAATCCAATACGAACTAAATTTAAATTTAGGAATGTTGGGCTTGTTATCTTTATTTGAATCGCTCATGTATTTTCTTAAACAATAAAATTAAACTTGACTTATTTGGGTAATTTTTGCATCACCCCAAAGGCTTTCTATATCATAAAACTCCCTCACGTGCTTTTGAAAAACATGCACAACAACATTAACGTAGTCCATCAAAACCCACTCCGCATTCATTTCACCTTCAATATGCCACGGTTTGTCTTTAATTTCTTTACTTACTACTTTTTGAACAGAACCTGAAATTGCATTCACTTGTGTATTTGAATTACCTGAACAAATTATAAAATAATCACAAACAGTATTTTCTAATTCTCTTAAATCTAATAATTGTATATTCTCACCCTTCACATCATCAATTCCTTTGATAATTACTGCGATTAATTCGTCAGCGCTTACTTGTTTTTTTGTCATTAATTTTTTACTAAAATTTTGCACAAAGTTATTATTTTTTTGCGACAAATTTGCTTAATTTTGAACTACTTTACACTTTATTTAACAATTGAAATTAATCAAACTTAATGCCATTAACTCTACAAATACTTTTCTAAAAAAGTTGTCTAAAAATTCTCTTCTCGAAAACTTTACAGTAGTGGTTACTGAAAACCAAACAAATGGAAGAGGACAGCAAGAAAGTATATGGTTTTCTGAACCTTCTAAAAACCTTACTTTTAGTGTTTATTTGAGTGATTTAAGACTGAAAATCAGTGATCAAAAGTTCTTGAATTATGCTGTTAGTTTGGCAATTTATACGGTTTTAAAAGATAAAAAAACACCAAATTTGGCTATCAAATGGCCCAATGACATTGTGTCAGTAAATAAAAAGTTATGTGGCATTTTGATTGAAAACTCCATTCAAAAAAATTACATTCAAAATTCCATCGTTGGAATTGGGATCAATGTAAATCAGGTTACATTTTCTGAAACGATAAAAAATATTACTTCTTTAAAAAACCTACTTCAATCAGATGTTGACTTGGAAATTTTATTACATGAAATCTGCTTAGAATTGAAAAATCACTTGCAGCTTTTATCGGAAAAGAAATATGAATTATTGGAAGATAGTTATCTAAAAGTATTGTATCAAATTCACAAAGCGATGATGTTTAAAGACACTGATAACCAACTATTTCTAGGAATTATTAGAGGAATTTCTGAATCAGGGAATATTATGATTGAGCTTGAAAATGAAACTTTCAAGGAATTTGGGGTGAAGGAAATTTCTTTCGCTTAAAGTTTCTCCATATTTTCAGTTAATGTTTCCATAAAAGTAGTCAAAGGTTTTTTCACCATCATTGCCATCATCGCATTAAATTCTCCATTAAAATTTAGTTGCGCTTCGCACGAATTGGCATCAATGGCAGTAATATCAGCAACCAATTGAAAATCTAATTTGCTACTTGCAGCTCCAAGAGTAATATTTGAAAACGGAATTTTCTCTTTTAAAACCAAACTAATTTCTGGCATTCCTTTCAAACCAAAAAGAAAAGAATCACCCTCAACTTCAAATTTCTGAATAGATTCTGGCATTAATTTTTCGAAATTTTTTAAATCCGATAAAAAATCAAATAACTCTTTTTGAGCTTTTTTTACAATTATTTTATTGCCACTAATATTCATAATGATTCCGTTTTATTTTTCCACTCACTTGGCTTTGCACTCCATTCTTTTAATGTAACTAATTCATTTTCATTGATATAATTACTATCCAAAGCTTGTTCTAATAAATATTGATAGTTACTCAATGTAACCAAATTTATATTTTTATCTGTAAAATTTTTAGTAGCAACATCAAATCCATAGGTAAAAATTGCAACCATTCCTTTGATTACTGCTCCAGCTTCTTTTAGTGTTTCAACAGCTTGCAAACTACTATTTCCAGTACTAATCAAATCTTCTATAACTACAACATTTTGACCTTTTTCAAGATGACCTTCTATTTGATTTTGTCTTCCATGTTTTTTTGGCTCTGGCCTAACATAGATAAAAGGGACGCCCAATTGCTGCGATACCAAGACACCCATGGCAATTGCTCCAGTGGCAACTCCTGCAATCACATCAGGTTTTCCATACTGTAATTCAACAATTTTAGAGATTTCTTCCTTCAAAAAAACACGAACAGAAGGATAAGAAAGCGTAAGTCTATTATCACAATAAATGGGAGATTTCCAGCCAGAAGCCCATGTAAAAGGTTTGTTTGGATTCAATTTTATTGCTTTAATTTGCAGTAAAAGTTCGGCTGTTTTTTTTGCTGTATCTTTGTTCATAATCATATTGCAAATGTATAAAGTTTTTATAAATGATACCCCAATAATTATCACATCTTCTAAAAAGAAAGAGTTGAATTATACAAGCTTGTTTTTTAAATCAGTAGTTATTGACGAAATTATTCATAAAATACAAAATCAGGTTTTAAACGGTATTAATCTGATTTCAAATAATTTAGAAAAAGATTGGAAATCATTTTTGACAAATTTTGATGTTTTGCAAGCTGCCGGTGGTTTGGTTACCAACTCCCAAAATGAGATATTATTTATTTATAGAAATGGAAAATGGGACTTGCCAAAAGGGCATGTTGAAAAAAAAGAAAGTATTGAAAATGCGGCAGTTAGAGAAGTTGAAGAAGAATGTGGTATTCAGAAATTATCAATAATTAAAAAATTGACCGTAACTTACCATATTTATTTTTTGAATGGCATCAAATTAAAAGAAACTCATTGGTTTTTAATGAATACAAATGATTCAAAAAATCCTAGACCTCAACTAGAAGAGGGAATTACAGATGTAGGTTTCAGAAACAAAAAAGAAATCAACGAATTAATGAACAACACGTATTCAAACATAAAAATGGTTTTTGATAGTTATCTAAAAACATTTTAAAAAAATCACCAACTATTTAATAATCCATTTTTTATTCAAAATCAAAACCTTGATCAATTAGAGGAATTTGCCTAATTCTTATTCCTGTAGCGTTAAAAATGGCATTGCAAATCGCTGGAGCAATTAAAGGAACACCAGGTTCACCAACTCCAGTTGGAGGCTTACTCATATTGTCAATAATATGTACCGTAATTTTTGGTGCATGTTTCATTCTTGTCATTGGATAATCAAAAAAATTATTTTGCTCAACAGCACCTTCTTTTGTGGTGATTTTTCCAAATAATGCCAATGACATTCCAAAAATTGCAGCTCCTTCTAACTGATTGATAACGTTGTCTTTATTGAGTACCAAACCACAATCTATGGTTGTCCAAATATGTTCCACTTTCACTTTATTGTTGATTAAAGAAACCTCAACTGCAGTGGCAACATAACTATAAAAACTATAATGAATGGCAATTCCAATCCCATGATTTTCAGGAAGTTTTCTGCCCCATTTTGCATTTTTGGCTGTGTCATTCAACACATTTTTCATGCGTTTTGAATCATAAGGGTGATTTGATTTCCCTCCAATAATTCGATCATCTCCAATCAAATCCAAATGAAATTGAACGGGATCTTTTTGCGCAGCAAAAGCCAATTCATCTACAAAAGAATTATTCGCAAATCCACTATGAATATGCACTACAGATCGCATCCAACCAATTCTCAATTTTGCTTCAGCTTTTACATTTTCTAGTCTGAAGTTTTCAATAAGATATGGGTTATTTGTAAAACCTTGGCCTAATTCAAATCCAGAAGCATAATCAGACATTGGTTTGAAAGAAGAAACTATAGAAGGCATTGCAACACGTTGCAACCAACCTGAAACTAAACCATTTTTATCAATACTTCCTTTCAAATATTGCACACTGGTGGCATGATAAAAACTATGTTTTACATCATCTTCACGCGTCCAAACTACTTGAACTGGTGCATTTATTTTTTTTGACAAAGCAACAGCTTCTACCACAAAATCTGATTTTGATTTTCTTCCAAAACCTCCCCCTAAAAAAGTGACATTTACAGTAATCTTTTCAATTGGAATTTCAAAAAAATGGGCAATTTCTGCTCTCGCAGTTTGAGGATCTTGCAAAGGCGCCCAAACTTCCACTTTATCCTCTTGAAACCAAGCAGTTGCATTCGGAACTTCCATAGGTGTGTGAACCAAAAATGGGACATGATAGGTAGCTTCAATTACTTTTGAAGCGTCATCAAAAGCTTTCGATACATTTCCTATACTTCCTGGAACTAATTTTCCTTTTTCATGAACTCTTTTTGTTAATACCTCTTTGAATTTTTCGGTATCAAAAGTCTGATTTTCTCCATAATTCCATTCAATATTTAAACTTAATTTACCTTGAAAAGCTGACCAAGTATTGTTTGCGATGACTGCAACACCTCCTAAAGCACCAAAAAACTGTCCAACTGGAGGCACAATTCTATCCAATTGAATCACTTTTTCCACACCCAAAATTTTTTCAGCATTTGAGCTTTCAACACTTTTTACCGTTCCAAAAGTCACAGGACATCTTGCAATTGCTGCAAATTTCATATTCGGAATTCGAATATCCATTCCGTATTTGGCTGTTCCATGTGTAAAATCAGTTAAATCAATACTTTTTAGTGTTTTTCCAATGTATTTAAAATCGGCAACTTTTTTCAGTTTGATAGTTTCATCTGCAGGAATTTCAACTTTTGAAGCCAACTCAACTAAATCTCCATAAAAAATCTTTTCATTGGTTTTGGTATTGATAACATAATGGTTTTCAGCTTTACAATCCCTTTCAGAAATATTCCATTTTTTTGCTGCTGTAGAAATTAACATCATTTTTGCAGCTGCACCCATTTTTCTCATTGGCTCCAAAATTGTTCTTACACTTCTTGAACCATCTGTGTTTTGATTGCCATATTTTTCATGACCAATTGCTTGTTTTACAGAAATATAACTCCAATCTGCTTCCAATTCATCTGCAATTGCTGAAGTCAACGAAGTTTTGATTCCTTGACCCATTTCTGAACGAGATGAAATCAAAATAATTTTTCCATCTTTATGAATTTCAATGAATAAATTGGGTGAAAATGTATTTCCATCAGCAATTGGAAGAAAGTTTTTATTGTCAGATGAAATGCTGCAACCCAGAATAATTCCTGTGGAAGTCAATCCAAAAATCTTGACAAAATCTCTGCGATTTATTTTTTGAATAGTACTCATCTTAATTATTTTTTAGGGCAACAGCTTTGTGAATTGCTTTTTTAATTCGAACATACGTTCCACATCTACAGATATTTGAACTCATTGCATCCTCAATTTCTTGATCTGTTGGATTGCTAATTTGATCTAGCAATGCAGTTGCCGCAATCAATTGTCCTGATTGACAATACCCACATTGAGGCACATTTCCTTCATGCCAAGCCTTTCGTAAAAATTCTAAATTTTCTGAAGTACCTTCGATAGTTGTAATTTCTTTGCCAATTCCAAACGAAAGTGGTATACTACAAGATTTAACCAAAATTCCATCAACCAAAATAGAACATGCACCACATTGCGCAACACCACATCCGAATTTAGTGCCTGTCAAACCAACAATATCTCTAATTGCCCATAAAAATGGGATTTCCTCTGGTGCATCAATAGAATACTCTTTTCCGTTTATTGATAAATTTGCTTTCATTTATTGAGGTTGTTTTAATTTATAAACCTTTTGATTTTTTAATCCTGCAAGGTATTAAAGACCTTGTAAGTCTTATGATTTTTTTAATGGGTTACTTATACCTACAAGGTTTTCAAAACCTTGTAGGTAGTTTTGAAAACCTTGCAGCATGTATTCATTAAAATATATATACAAACTGGACTTGGTGCCGAAATTTCGCTTACAAATATTAATTTTTCTGTTTTTATATCTCGTTTAAAACTCACAATATTGTTTGAATCTTGATTCACAACCACTAAAAACTTATTGCCTAGTGTTAGGTTAAAATTTCTTGGATTTTAACCTTTAACCGATTCAAAACCAATCAACTTTATAATTCCTTGAAATAATCCACTTTAAAGATAGCAATTGAATTGTGACCACGATTGGAGGCACACAAAAATTCTCCATCAGCAGAAACATGAATATCTGCCGCTTTTGTATAGGTTCCTACAAAAAAAAGAGCGTTTTTTACTGTTCTCATTTTAGTAGTGTTTGCGCTAAAAACAAGGATCAGCAATGCAAATAATAACACTTTTTTCATAATTAGTTAACTTTAAAAATAGGCAATCGCAAATGCGCTTTTTCATAATGAGGTGAGTTTTTAAAAACAAAATCCAATTGCACTCTCGGATTTTTTGCAAAATCTGCATCCTTTTTTAGTTTGTCTTCAAAACTTGTTTTTATGTCAGGAGTTTCTGTTCCATTTGATTTTTCAAAAAATGTGGCAAAATCAGAGTTGATTTTTGATGAAACTTTACAAGAAATCATCAAAATCGAAAAAAAGAAAAACTTTAAAAAATTTGAATTCAACAACTTCATACACCTTAAATTCTGACAGATTTTGGAACCAATTTTGTATAATCTCCATTATTTCTGATAACATCTCTCACAATTGAAGAAGAAATGTAAGACGTTCTTGCAGCCGTCAATAAAAAAACAGTTTCTATTGAAGAAAGATGCCTGTTTGTATGAGCAATCGCTTTTTCAAACTCAAAATCAGGGGGATTTCGCAAGCCTCTTAAAATATAATCCACCTTATTTTCTTTACAAAAATCAATCGTTAAACCTGAGTAAGTTACTACTTTTATTTTTGGGTTGTGTTGAAGAGATTCTTCAATAAATTTTTTACGTATTTCAGCCGGAAACATATATTTTTTCTCCGCATTAATACCAATTGCAATGATTAATTCATCAAAAAGTTTGGTTCCTCTTTCAATAATATCAAAATGTCCTAACGTAATTGGATCAAAAGATCCCGGAAAAACAGCTCTTTTCATATTCTTTAATTTAAAGCCATTTGAATGGCGTTATCAAATAATTCTTTTAACGAAATCCCTGCTGCTGATGCTTGCTGTGGCAAAATACTTTCTTCTGTCATTCCTGGAACTGTATTCATTTCTAGGAAAAAAGGTTCGTCATTCACCAAAATATATTCTGATCTTGAAAAACCACTCATATTCAACACAGAATACACTTTTTTAGCCACCTCTTCTAC
>DDMS01000050.1:12584-40852 GCA_002340765.1 Flavobacteriaceae bacterium UBA2540
GGTTTTACAAAACAAGGCAATCCAACTTTTTCAATGATTTCATTAAAATTAACAACCTCTCCTTTGTTTAAAAATACTGATTTTGCTGTTTTTATACCATATTGTTTCAAAACACTCAAGGTATCTCTTTTGTTGAAAGTCAACGCCATTTGATAAAAAGGTGCAGACGTATATTTCATTCCAATCAAATCAAAATACCCTAATAAAACGCCATTTTCTCCAGGATTTCCATGAATGACATTGAAAACAGCATCAAATTGCATCGAATTTCCATGCATTAAAAACGAAAAATCATTTTTATCAATAGGATATTCATTGTTTTCATCATCCAAAGCAACCCATTTTTCTTTTAAAATATGCACCCTAAAAGGCATGTATTTTTCTCTATCTAAATGCTTATAAACTACATTTCCACTTATCATAGAAATAGCAACTTCGGATGAAAATCCACCCATTACAATGGCAATCGTTTTTTTCATTGAATTCAAATTATTTGTAACAAATTTATCAAAATATAAATAGATTTCACGACGTTTAGTTTTTATATATTTGTAAACATATCAAAAAACCGATTTATGAGTATCATTCAGTTCGTTAAGAGTAAGCTTTTTTTTAAACAAATCCTCATCGCATTTGTTGGATTGATTGTATTTGTTTTTGTGATTAAAATTGTGTTGAGATTTTCAACAAATCACAATCAAAAAATTGAAGTACCTAATTTGAGTAAACTTTCAATCGAAGAAGCAGCTATGAAATTGAGTGAATTGGACTTAGATTATATTGTGATTGATAGTGCAAGCTACAATCCAGAGTATCCAAAATTTTCGGTGATTGAACAAAATCCAGAAGCAGGAGATTTTGTAAAAGAAAAACGTAAAATTTACCTCACGTTAAATCCGTCAAGATACAGAGATGTGATGATTCCCAATTTAAACGGACGAACAAAAAGACAAGCCATTTCTGAATTGCGCGCGATTGGATTTATCGTTAGCTCCGAATTTATTTATGTAAATGACATTGGAAAAGATGTGGTTAGAGGAATGCGTTACAAAGGAAAAATCTTAAATCCAAACGATAAATTACAAAAAAACTCTGAAATAACCTTGGTTTTAGGCGATGGTGGAATGGGACAAGATGCTGTTGAAAAAGATAGTATCAATGACGATGTTGAGTTTTAAATAATCCTTAAGTAGCAAACATATTTTGATAGAAAACGAGAATTTAGAGATTGAAAATGATGATTTATACGAACATCATAGATTTGTAGCGAGCTCAGGACAAGTACCTTTGCGAGTGGATAAATTCTTGATGAATTTTGTCGAAAATGCTACTAGAAATAAAGTACAACAAGCTGCAAAAGCAGGAAATATTTTGGTGAATGATGTCGTTGTTAAACAAAACTACAAAGTAAAACCCAATGATGTTGTTCGAGTAGTTTTGAGTCATCCACCTCATGAAAATTTATTGGTTGCTGAAGATATTCCAATCAACATTGTATTTGAAGATGACATAGTAATTGTTGTCAACAAACCTGCTGGAATGGTTGTTCATCCTGGCCATGGAAATTATTCTGGAACTTTGGTAAATGCGTTGATTCACCACATTGAAAATTTACCTATAAATTTAAATGAAAGACCCGGTTTAGTCCACAGAATTGACAAAGATACAAGTGGTTTGCTTGTGATTGCAAAAACTGAATTTGCAATGGCAAACCTTTCAAGACAGTTTTTTGAGCGTTCAACAGAGCGTTTTTATTATGCGTTGGTTTGGGGAAATATCGAAGAAAATGAAGGAACAATTGAAGGAAACATTGGAAGAAGTTTAAAAAACAGATTGCAAATGGATGTTTTTCCTGAGGGCGATTTTGGAAAACCTGCCATTACTCATTATAAAGTGTTGGAACGTTTGACCTATGTAACTTTGGTTCAATGCAAATTAGAAACTGGAAGAACGCACCAAATTAGAGCGCATTTTAAACATATTGGACATACACTTTTCAATGACGAACGTTATGGAGGCAATGAAATTTTGAAAGGAACTACGTTTACCAAATACAAACAATTTGTAAATAACTGTTTTAATGTGTTGCCAAGACAAGCATTGCATGCAAAAACATTAGGATTTACGCATCCAATAACTGGTAAATTTTTACAATTTGATTCTGAAATCCCTGAAGATATGATAGCTTGTTTGGAAAAATGGCGTTCGTATTCTGAACATTCAAAACTCGAAAAATAAATTTTTTAAATTATTTCTTTTTTGATACATCAAACAAATATCCAACAGAAAATCCTATGAAACTTGTGTTGCTCAAATTGTTTTCATCTGCAGCAGGATTTGGAAGATTTAAATAATATCCTAGCTCTAAATCCCAAGATTCTCTCGAAAAAGATATTGGAAAACCAATTTGTGTGTTTAATAAATCAAATACTTCTGTACCTGAGTAAACAAAAAATCTTCGTCCATTAATAATCCTAATTGTATATTTTCCAAAAGTTTGATTTGCAATCACAAAACTGATATTTGGACGAAATCGCATCGCAAAATTGGCAGTTCTTGAAAGTGTAAAATTCATAAAACTATTGGAAACAATTTGATAAGATTCATCCGTTCCAAAAATATAAGAAGCCGCTAATGTGGTTCCTAAAGTTCGTTTTTTATTTCTGATTCCAAGACTGATATCTAATGAATTGGTGAAATAATCAAAATCGTCTGAATAAAAATATTTGGTGTATCCTAAGTTATACATGAAATTTTTTGATTTTCCAAAAGTCTTAAAATAACCAAGAGATACACTCGTAAAATCCCAACTTGGGGTAAAATTTTCGTAATAAATTCCTGAAATACTTGCATTAAAACCTGAAGAATGATAATAAGATATTTGCGGAATAATATTGAATTGATCTATTCCTGAATCGCGCCCTGAAAAAAAAGTGTTGCTATTATAGGAAAGTGAGGTATAAATAAAATTGTAGATGTAATTTTTTTCAAGCATTTCATCTAAAAATTGTTGGTCATTAAAAAACAATTCATCAATCAAAGAATCTACATTTTCATCATTTTTTTCCTGCGCATAAGAACAAAAAGAGGTTGCTATTGAAAAAAATAGCAACCTAAATAAACTTATTTTCTTATTTATTGTTCTGAAAGAAATCAACATCCTTTTCGAAAGCTAATTACCTCTATTCCTTTCTTTTCTTCCATTATTTCCTTGATTTCTTGGCCCGTCTTTCAACTCCCCTCTATCTTTGGTATTTCTGATTTTATCAATTCGCTCTTTCAACATTTTTCTTTGTTCACCTGTTAACGATTTTCTAAAATGCTCTCTGGTGTTTCTTAAACGAATTTGTTGGTTTTGAACCATATTTTTTTGCTCTAAGGAAAATGTTGCTGTTAACCGATTTCTAATTTCATCTTTTGACATATTTTTATCTTGCAAGATTGCTAATTGTTCTTTGGTTAAAGAAGATTTGAATACTTCACGATTTGATTTTAACAATTCTTGCTCTTTTTGAAGTAATCCACTTTGCTCAATTGTGAGCTCTTTTTTTATTAGATCGTAGTTAGATTCTTGAGAAACCATTTTTACATTGAATAACAAACATGAGATGAAACTTAAAATAAATAAGGTCTTTTTTAGTATCATTTTTGGTGTTTTATGCTTTTAATCTAAGTTATAAATCTATAAATTAATTTCTACAAGAATTATTTGCTACTCTAAATTCCATTTCATTGGCAATTGTTGCAGTTGTTCCATTTTTAAATATCACGTTTACAGGAAAAATCAAACTTCCTTTTTGTTTAATTCTTGGATTTGCTTTGTGCCATTCTCTCAACAATCTAAATTCAGCTCTTTCATTTACATTAATCACAGTTGCATCTGGCATTGTAAAACTAACTGGCAAAACTAAAACAGCACATTTTCTTTGGTCTCTATTTTTTTTACAAGCATCTTTTAAAATAAATAGTTCTTCTTCATTTAAAATAGTTTGAACTGTACCATCTTTCAAAGTAATATTTAATGGAAATATAAGTGTTGGTCTAATTTTTACTGTTGGATTTGATTGATACCATTCTCTGATCAAAACCCAATCTTCTTTTACATCTAATGTGATTGAAGTGTTGTCTGGCATGATAAAATCAACAGGGAAAACGAATTCAAAACATTTATTTCTTCTTCCTTTTCTTTGCTCATTGTTGTCTTTTAAAAGTTTTCCGCTCATAGAAAAATAAATATTTCCAGTCTCTTCAACTCTTGATTGATTGTCCGTAAATAGTGATACTTTATAACCCAAACCACTTGCTAATTGAACACTTTCTATATAACTATCAGACAAATCCTCGTTAAAAGCAGTTTTAGTTTCTTTTGGTAAGCTTGCCGCATTTACGAACGTTTTTGATGCACTTTCAATTTTTTCAATTAACAAAATGTCATCAGCTGCTAATTCTTCAATAGTTGCTTGCTCTGAACAAGACATAAATAAGACAACTGATAAAAAAACAGTTGCCATTGTTAGCGATTTTAAATTTGTAGTAAAAAAGGTTTTTTTGGATTTGATTGTTTTCATGGTATTAAATTTTAAGTTTTTATTGTTTCTGTTTATTTAGAACTGTGTTTGAAAAAATAGTTTGAAAAAATTATAAAATAATTGATTCAATAAAATTTTTATTCGTGTAATTATCTATTAATGAATCTTCTATAAATAAAGAATCTAAAAATAAATTATCAATTTTTTGTTCAGAAAGTTCAGCTTTAAACACAATTTCATTCATTAAAGTGATGCTTGAAAACGATTCCACTTCATTTTCGTCGATTAATAATGAATTGACAAGAACATCCTCTGAAAAAGTGAGCAACTCAAAATAGACTGTTTTTCCTTTTTGAGAAAAATTAGCATTTTGAAACCAAATTGTCACTCCTAAAAACAAAACCAATGAAGCTGCTGCAGCAAATTTAACTTGAGGGCGCAACCAAAAAATCATTTTTCTTTCATGTATAATTTTAGACTCGTCTGGTTTTTCTGATTTAATTTTTCGCAAAATAGATAACTTGGAAGCAGCAAAATATCCTTCAGGAATTTCAATTCCTAAATAATTTGAATGACGCTCAGTTATATCCTTAGAATACTGTTGTTCTAAAAATGTTTTTTCCTTATTTTTTTTATCAAATTTCTTCATGATATTTCTTTGACCCTAGATTTTTAAAATAGTTTATTTTATAAAAAGATTTTTTCTTCAATAATTTTTACAGATGAATAATACATTGATTTTAATGTACTTTCAGATACTTTTGTGAGTTCTGAAATTTCTTTAAAACTCAATTCATCAAAATATTTCATCTGAAAAACGCGCTTTTGTTTTTCTGAAAAACTTTCAATGATTTTGTGCAATTTTAATTGAATTTCATCTCCGTTGAAATAAGCATCTTCTGACAAAATTTGTACTTTTTCTTCGATAAATTCCTCAGAAATTTCATATCCTTTTTTGTTGTTTTTTTCTAAATAACGAATAGATTCGTTATAGGCAATTCTGAACATCCAAGTGTGTAAACTGCTTTTTTCTTGAAAATTTTGAATGTTTTTATACACTCTAATAAACGTGTTTTGCAAAACATCACTTGCATTTTCATGAGTAATCACAATTTTTCTGATATGCCAATACAATCGCTCTTGATAGGTATCAAGCAATTCATTAAAAGCATAGTCTTTTAATGCAGGATTGCGTAACTTGCATAGAAGTTCAGTTTCTTTACTCAAGTAAAAGTTGGTTACTCTTTTTTTAGACACAAAAAAAACAAAAAAGTTTGATGTCATCAAAAAAT
This sequence comes from Flavobacteriaceae bacterium UBA2540, assembly GCA_002340765.1. GTDB lineage: Bacteria > Bacteroidota > Bacteroidia > Flavobacteriales > Flavobacteriaceae > Polaribacter. The sequence goes on from DDMS01000050.1 coordinate 18,406, forward strand.
AATATGAAATACCTACAAACCTATCAATTTTATAGATAGAAATATCAGAAAACCCTTTAGATTTAATTTTTAAAAATATGATTTGATTCGTATTTTTACACAAAATTTTACAATTTTAAGATTCTTATTTTATGAAAATTATCATATCTCCGGCAAAATCCTTGGATTTTCAAAGCATTGTACCAACAAGTTTGCACACACAACCTCTTTTTTTAGAGCAATCAACAAAACTAAATCAAGAGTTAAAAACACTTTCTAAAAAAAAATTGTCAGATTTAATGTCGATTTCAGAGGATTTGGCATCATTAAATTATGAAAGAAATCAAACTTGGCAAACACCTTTTACACCAGAAAATTCAAAACAAGCCATTTATGCTTTTACTGGAGAAGTATTTAGAGGTATAGATATAAATACTTTACCTATTGAAAAGTTACCTTTATTACAAGAGAACCTCAGAATTTTATCAGGGTTGTATGGTTTGTTAAAACCTTTGGATTTGATGCAACCTTATCGTTTAGAAATGGGTACAAAATTACCCGTTGGAAGCAAGAAAAATCTTTATAATTTTTGGGGAGATTCAATCGCAAATGCATTGAATGAAGAACTTTCTGAAAATGAATTATTGATCAATTTAGCAAGCTCAGAATATTTTAAAGTAGTAAATCAAAAGATTTTAAAAGTTCCAATGATAACGCCAGTTTTTAAAGATTTTAAAAGTGGACAATACAAAACAATCATGACTTTCGCTAAAAAAGCGCGTGGTTTGATGGTGCGTTATATAATCGATAACAATATAAAAACGATTGATAGATTAAAACATTTTGATATTGAAAATTATCGTTTTCATGAAAATATGTCCTCAAAAAATGAATTGGTTTTTACGCGCTAATTTTTCATTTTATACATCACCCAAATATGTGGTGCTGTAACTGAAAATAAAATAACAAAAACAATGGTCGATAAGAGTGTAACCTCAGGAATAAATTGATATAAGACAAACAATGCTACAATACTTATCAACCAAAAAAGAAATGCTTTTTTCACATAAAAGAGAATACTACTCTTAGAAATATCTCCAGAGATAAAAAGAATTTGGTTGATAATGGATGGAATAGAATGCCAAAAAATGAAATAAATCGCAAAACTTAAAATTAGTGAAGACGTTTTAAAAACAAGAAAAAGTAATCCCAAAGAAAAACCTTCTTTAAGAAACACTTTTGCATCAATTTTCTCTTTCCATAATAAAAATGTATTCATTAATAGAAATGATATGAGAGAGAAGATAAAAGTATATTTTACAAAAAATTCAGAAAAAATAGTTTTTGTAAGCTCTAACATAATGGTGTTTACCTCAAAAAGTGCTTCATAAAAAAGCATTGAAAAAATCAATAGTCCATAAACGATATAATAAAAAGATTCAAAATACCTATTTGTAATCATTTTTTCGCTCAAATGTTCTTCCCCAAAATGATATGAACTTATAAAAATAAATAGTAAAATAGCTAAAAAAGGATTTAAAATATAAAATATCACACAAAAAGATACAATGCATAAATAGATAAAAAGATTTATTACAAACCTATTATTTTTCATTTTCTTTAAGGAAAGAATCAACAAGTCATTTGCTCCATGAATAATTCCAATTGAAATGATCAACACAAATGCAATGGAGTCTTCAATGGGTTTTCCGAATTGAATACTAAACCATAATAAGAAAACCGTGATGAAAATTTTAAAATTTTGATAATTTTTAATATTATTTACTACCATGTAGTAAAAATATAAAAAAAATTTTGTATGTTTGTTTTTGTAAGACAATAATATTTTTGAACAATTATTTACTAACTTAATTTTATTCACAATGATTTTATTTACAAATTTTTTATCAGTAGCTAAATTAGCAACTGACGATTACGTGGGCTTTACATTCTTTGTAGGAAGTATGGCTATGATGGCTGCTTCAGCCTTTTTCTTTTTATCATTAAATACTTTTGATAAAAAATGGAGAACTTCAATTTTAGTATCAGGTTTGATTACTTTTATTGCTGCTGTTCATTATTTCTACATGAGAGATTATTGGGCTGCAAATGCTGAATCTCCAACATTTTTTCGTTACGTAGATTGGTTATTGACTGTGCCGTTAATGTGTGTTGAGTTTTTCTTAATTTTAAAAGTTGCAGGCGCAAAAAAATCATTAATGTGGCGTTTGATCTTCCTTTCAATAATCATGTTGGTTACTGGATATTTTGGAGAGGCTGTAGACAAAGACAATGCAGCTATTTGGGGATTGGTTTCTGGAATAGCTTACTTTGTAATCGTATATGACATTTGGTTTGGTAAAGCAAAAAAATTAGCAGAAGCAGCAGGTGGCTCAGTATTGGCTGCTCACAAAACTTTATGTTGGTTTGTATTGGTTGGATGGGCAATTTATCCTTTAGGATACATGGCAGGAACAGATGGTTGGTATTCTGCTTTACATAGCTTAAACTTGGACATGGATATCATATACAACATTGGTGATGCTGTGAACAAAATTGGATTTGGATTGGTAATTTATAATTTAGCGATTCAAAGTTCAGAAAAATAATCAGTTTTTGAACTTAAAACTTATAATCTCAAGGTCTAAAAACCTTGAGATTTTTTTTTAACAATCAGCCAAACGAACTGTAACTGCCAAACCACCTTCAGAAGTTTCTTTGTAATTTTTATTCATGTCTTTGGCAGTTTCCCACATGGTATCGATTACTTTATCCAAACTCACCAAACATTCCTTAGGATTTGTTTCCAAAGCAATCTCTGCTGCATGTATTGCCTTGATGGCTCCCATTGAATTTCGTTCAATACATGGCACTTGCACCAAACCCCCAATTGGATCACAAGTCATTCCCAAATGATGTTCCATCGCAATTTCTGCAGCAGACAAACATTGCGCTACTGAACCTCCCAACATTTCCGTCAAAGCAGCAGCGGCCATTGCAGATGAAACACCTATTTCAGCCTGGCAACCACCCATTGCTGCAGAAATTGTAGCATTTTTTTTGAAAATACTTCCAATTTCGCCGGCTGTTAATAAGAATCTTTTTACATGACTGAAATCTGCTTCGTGGTTTTCAATTACCATATAATACATCAAAACTGCTGGAATAACGCCTGCACTTCCATTCGTTGGAGCAGTCACAACTCTTCCTAGTGAGGCATTTATTTCATTTACTGAAAGCGCCAAACAACTTACCCATTTTAAGATTTCTCTAAATTTCACTTCTGAACTTCTGATGGCTGTAATCCATTCTTCTGGATTTGTATATGAAGTGTCTTTGATCAATTTTTGGTGCGTATCAAAAGCACGTCTTTTTACGTTCAATCCTCCAGGAAGTGTTCCTGAAGTATGACAACCCAAATACATAGATTCTACCATAGTATCCCAAATTCTTTTTAATTCGTGATCAATTTCTTCAGCAGACCTTAACTCAAGTTCGTTTTTAAACACAATATCAGAAATCAATAAATTCTCTTTTTCACAATATTCTTCCAGTTGAATGGCTCTATTTATTGGGTAGGGAAAGTTTTTTTTATTGATTTCAATATCGTCTTCTAAAGTATCATTTTCTTGAACTATAAATCCTCCCCCAATAGAAAAATATGTTTCTATAGAAATTTCTTCTTCATTAGAAAAACCTCTAAACGTAATTCCGTTTGCATGAAAAGGCAAAAATTCTCTATTAAAAACAATCGAGTTTTTATAAAAAGGAATGATTTTTCCTCCTTTAAAATATATTTCTTCTTGAATATTGATTCGCTCAACAATGATAAAAATATCTTCAATAGGAATATATTCAGGATCTGAATCACTTAAACCCAATAAAATAGCTAAATCTGTTGCGTGACCTTTACCTGTTAGTGATAGAGAACCATATAAATCAACCTGAATACGGTCTAATTTTTTAAATAACTGTTGTCCTTTTAATTTATGAATCCATTGTTGTGCGGCTCTCCAAGGTCCAAGTGTGTGTGAACTTGAAGGACCGACTCCAATTTTGAGCATATCAAAAACACTAATATATTGTGACATTCGTAAAAATTAAAAATTTGAATATTGTAAATGTAAAAAATCTAACTCAAAAAGCTAGATTTTTATCAAATTAAAAATTTTATTTTTACATTCCGAAAACTGATACTTAATTAAATTTCTCAATAAGCATATAATACACAAAGGCTCTATATTTTTTTCTTTAAAATTTTTCAATAAGTTCTATTACTTAATTAATTTTTTCATCCAATTCAGGAGTATCCTCCAAACCTAGCTTGTTAATTTGAAAATTTGTTTTTACGTTTTCTAACTCTTTCGCATAAGATCCAAAGATAGTTTTAGCATTGGATTTATAGATTAAAGTTACTAAATCTTTTGTAACTGAAACTAGCAAATCAATTTTTGATTGTAAATTTTTATCATTCACCAGATTACTTGTACATAGCTACTTTTTCAGAAAATTTATTCATAATTGTATTGATTTAATAAATTTTTCACCCATTAAAATGGTGTAAACTTCTTAAATAAAAGAAAAAATTATAGTAATTTATGTTTTAAAAAATGAAATTTGAAAAATTCAATTATGTCAATATGTCATATCATTTTTAAAATATTTTATAAAACTGTCATTTTTTAACTAAAAAAACGGTTGGCATACAGTTTGCCTATGTGGTATGGTAAAATTTAATTAAAAATTAAATACTAATAAAGTTATGAGTAAAATTATTGGAATCGATTTAGGAACAACAAACTCGTGTGTTTCTGTAATGGAAGGAAATGAGCCAGTTATAGTTCCAAATGCAGAAGGAAAAAGAACAACTCCATCAATTGTTGCCTTTGTTGAAGGTGGTGAACGTAAAGTTGGAGACCCAGCAAAAAGACAAGCTGTTACAAACCCAACAAAAACTGTTTATTCAATTAAACGTTTTATGGGTAATAAGTTTTCTGAATCAAAACAGGAAACAGAAAGAGTTCCCTATAAAGTAGTGAAAGGTGACAATGACACACCAAGAGTTGAAATTGATGGACGTTTATATACGCCTCAAGAAATTTCGGCAATGGTGTTACAAAAAATGAAAAAAACTGCTGAGGATTATTTAGGGTATGATGTAACTGAAGCTGTAATTACAGTTCCTGCTTATTTTAATGATGCTCAAAGACAGGCTACTAAAGAAGCTGGAGAAATTGCAGGTTTAAAAGTTCGTAGAATTATCAACGAACCAACTGCAGCTGCGTTGGCATACGGATTAGATAAATCACATGATGATAAAAAAATTGTAGTTTTCGACTTTGGTGGTGGAACACATGACGTATCAATCTTAGAATTAGGAGATGGCGTTTTTGAAGTTTTAGCAACTGATGGAGATACACATTTAGGTGGGGATGACGTAGATCAAAAAATAATTGATTGGTTATCAGCTGAATTCAAGTCAGAAGAAGGAATGGATTTAACAAAAGATCCAATGGCTTTACAACGTTTGAAGGAAGCTGCTGAAAAAGCAAAAATCGAATTGTCAAGTTCAACTTCTACTGAAATCAATTTACCTTATATCACTGCAACCGCAAGTGGACCAAAACACTTGGTAAGAACATTGTCAAGATCAAAATTTGAGCAATTAATTGATGATTTGGTAAAAAGAACGATTCAGCCTTGTGAAACTGCTCTGAAAAATGCAGGTTTATCAAAATCAGATATTGACGAAATTGTATTGGTTGGGGGTTCAACAAGAATTCCTGCTGTGCAAGAAGCTGTTGAAAAATTCTTTGGAAAAGCGCCAAGTAAAGGTGTAAATCCTGATGAAGTTGTCGCTTTAGGAGCTGCTATTCAAGCTGGAGTTTTAAGCGGTGATGTAAAAGATGTATTGTTATTAGACGTAACGCCATTATCATTAGGAATTGAAACTATGGGTAATGTATTTACCAAATTAATTGAAGCAAACACAACTATTCCAACAAAAAAATCGCAGGTCTTTTCAACGGCAGTTGACAATCAACCTTCTGTAGAAATTCATGTTTTGCAAGGTGAAAGAGCCATGGCTGCTGATAATAAAACTATTGGTCGTTTTCATTTAGATGGCATTCCACCTGCTGGAAGAGGAACTCCACAAATTGAAGTTACATTTGATATTGATGCAAACGGAATTATCAAAGTTTCTGCAACAGACAAAGCTTCAAACAAAACACAAGACATTAGAATTGAAGCATCTTCTGGATTGAGTCAAGAGGACATTGAAAAAATGAGAAGAGAAGCTGAAGAGAATGCTGACTCTGACAAAAAAGCAAGAGAAACTGCTGAAAAAATGAATGTTGCTGATTCAATGATTTTTCAAACAGAAAAACAATTGAAAGAATTTGGTGACAAATTATCTGCTGACAAAAAAACGCCAATTGAAGATGCATTAGAAGATTTGAAAAAAGCGCACGAAGCTAAAGATTTGGCACAAATTGATACATCTATGGAGAAAATTAATGAAGCTTGGAAAGTGGCTTCGGAAGAAATGTATGCTGCACAACAACCTAATGATGGAGGTGCAAATACAAATGCTAATCAAGGACAATCAAATGCCAATGCTAATCAAGGAGATAGTGTTGAAGATGTTGATTTCGAAGAAGTGAAATAAATCTAACAAAAAAAATTAGTTATCATATAAAACGCAATCATTAACTTGGTTGCGTTTTGTATTTTTAAATCATTTCTCTTGAAAATTTACAATCATACCAACTTTTTTAGACACACCTTTTGTGAATTTCAACAAGTTCCATTCTTTGAATTTCCAGAAGATTCATTCTTCAAAAGTAAGTCAGATAGTTGTTATTTTTATTCGGATGGAGGTGTTTACAGAAAATCAAATCATTGGGGAAAAGTTGCCAATTGTAGCTGGAAAATTCTTTCACTAGAAAATTATAAAAACCAACAAACAATTATTGGTTTTGCAAAATGGTATCAGTTTTTTCCAATCAATTCAAGGGAGAAATTATTTTTTATTTTGGTTGATTTTGATAATAATACAGCCAACATTCAAACTAAAAAAGAAGATTCAACTACTGCATTGTTTACGTTTTCTGAAGCGCAAGAAAAGCTCAAAAAAATCCGTGATGTATTAAAAAATGATGATTGGACTAAGTATTTCAATCAAGATAAAAAAGCATTGAAAAAGTCTTTTATTCATGAATTTTTAAACTCCTCAAAAAGTTTACAACAGATAAAAAAAGGGTTTAAATGCTAAGGATTTAAATACTTTTTTCAAGTTCTCAAAAATCATCCAAATTTTTAATTTTTAATTTAACTTTAACAATTCTAAATACTAAAAAACTATTTTCTTCTCAATTAAATTCTTCCTTTTATCCTTAAATTTGCGATACAAAAAAAATCTACCTAAATAGGATGAAAAAATTTCTAAATTTCCTCTACTCTACTCGTTTAATGGCTGTTTTATTTATCCTTTTTGCAGTTGCAATGGGAGTTGCGACGTTTATAGAAAATGATTATGGAACTCAAACTTCTAAAGCACTTGTTTATAATAGTTGGTGGTTTGAAGCAATTATGGTGTTTTTTATCATCAATTTCTTTGGAAATATTTTCAGATATCAATTGTATAAAAAAGAAAAATGGCCTGTTTTGATGTTTCATGGAGCATTTATTTTAATTCTAATTGGTGCAGGAATTACAAGATACATTGGTCACGAGGGAATTATGCTGATTAATGAAGGCGAAACTACCAATCGTTATTTATCAGAAACTACTTATGTAAATATTGTTGTTGACAATAATAATCTTCAAAAACCTGAGGTAAACGAACCCATTTTATTATCTGCTTGGGGAAAAAATAATTGGTCTTTTAAAGATGATTTTCAGGGAAAAGAATATAAAATCAACTTGGTTGAATACATTCCTTGGGCTGAAAAAAAATTGGTTGAAGACGAAAATGGCGAAGAACATTTACTTTTCATTGAATCGTCAAGCGGAACCAGGCATGAACATTACATCAAAGAGGGAACTATTCAAAATATCCACAATGTTCTAGTGGGATTCAATACTGCTGATAAAGAAGCAAATATCAATATTTTTAAACGAAGTGATTCTTTAAAAATAGTTTCTAAATCCGAAGGAAGTTACCAAGTAATGGCAACTCAAAAAACGGGAAATGTATCCAAAGACACCGTTCAAGATTTTAACTTGCGTGCACTGTACAATCTTGCAGGTTTGCCTTTTGTAGTGCCCCAATATCCAACAAAAGGAAGTATTCAAACTGTTTCTGGGCCGAAAGATGACAAAAAATTAGACGTGATTGCTTTAGACGTATCTACTCGTGAAAAAACTCAAAGAGTTGAACTTACTGGAGGAAAATTCAACAGTGATAATTTGCAACAATTTACTGTGGGTAATTTGAATTTCAGAATGTGGTATGGTTCAAAGACAATGGAAACGCCATTCAGTATCAAACTAAATGATTTTCAATTAGAAAAATATCCAGGATCTGAAAGTGCAGCATCATATGCAAGCGAAATTACTGTTATTGACCCTAAAGAATCCTTTGATTTCCGAATTTTTATGAATCATATTTTAGATTATAAAGGGTATAAATTTTTCCAATCAAGTTATGATTTATCGGGTGAATTTGAGCAAACTCATTTATCTGTAAACTATGATTTTTGGGGAACTTTTATCACGTATTTAGGATATTCGTTGCTTTACACAGGAATGATATGCATATTTTTTGCAAAATTCACGCGTTTTGATAGTTTGAAAACCTCACTAAAAAACATTCGAAAAAAGAAACAGTTGGCTGCAATAATTGGTTTTATGTTCCTGTCAACATTAAGTTTCAGTCAGCAAGAAGCGCATTCTTTTCGAATCACAGACCAGCAAATTGATTCTATCCTAAAAGCGAATTTAGTATCATTAGAACATGCAGAAAGTTTCAACAAATTGGTCATTCAAGATGCTGGAGGCCGAATGAAACCTGCACATACTTTTGCTTCAGAATTAGTTCGAAAAGTGAGTCAAACCGAAAAATTACGAGGCATGAATCCCAGTCAGGTTTTGTTGTCAATCATTGAAAATCCAAGACTTTGGTATGAAGTTCCTGCTATTTATTTAGAAAAAAAGAATTTAAAAATTCGTGAACAATTGGGAATTGCAGACACTGCAAAATTTGCAAGACTGTCCGATTTTTTTACTGACAGAGGAGATTATAAAATTCGTGAGCAAGTTGCAGAAGCACAAAAAAAGAAAGTTCAGGATAAGTTTGAACAAGATCTTATTAAAATTGACAGACGAGTTGGATTGCTTTATAGTGCTATTGGTGGTGGAATTTTAAAGATTTATCCCATTCCAAGTGATGAAAATAACAAATGGGTTTCTCAGCCAGAAACTTTTGAGGAAAAGGGATTCAAAGCGACTGATTCCATATTTGTGCGCAAATCTTTGCCTTTATATATTCAGTTATTGCAATCTTCAAAAAAAACAAATGATTATACAAAAGCGAATCAAATTTTAGACGGAATTAAAAAATATCAAAAACAATTTGGTGCAGAAATTTATCCGTCAGACAAAAAAATCGAATTGGAAATTACTTACAACAAATGTAATATTTTCAAAAAGCTAGTCAAGTATTATGGTTTGGCAAGTTTGTTATTAATTGTATTTGTCATCGTACAAATTTTCAATGATAAAAAATGGGTTTCATTTGTGGTAAAATCTTTGATTGGTGTGGTTATTTTCTTGTTTGTTTTACATACTTTAGGCTTATCTGCAAGATGGATTATCAGTGGAAATGCGCCTTGGAGTAATGCCTACGAATCTATTATTTATGTTGGATGGGCAACCATGCTGTTTGGGCTTTTCTTAGGAAGAAAATCATCATTAACGATTGCTGCTACTACTTTTGTAACTGCAATTATCTTATTTACAGCAGGTTTAAATTGGTTAGATCCAGAAATTGCAAACCTGCAACCTGTGCTAAATTCTTGGTGGTTGATGGTACACGTTTCCATTATTGTGGCGAGTTATGGACCTTTGACATTGGGAATGATTCTCGGAATTTTCGTGTTGTTTTTGATACTTTTCACTTCGGAGAAAAACAAAACAAACATGGATATTCACATCAAAGAAATCACTATTATAAATGAAATGGCGATTACTGTGGGTGTTGTCATGCTAACTATTGGAAACTTTTTAGGGGGCATGTGGGCCAATGAAAGTTGGGGACGTTATTGGGGCTGGGATCCAAAAGAAACTTGGGCTTTGATTTCAATTATGGTGTATGCATTTGTATTGCACATGCGTTTGATTCCTGGCTTGCGAGGCAGATATACCTTTAATTTATGGACAATCATTGCATATGCTTCAATTATGATGACTTATTTTGGAGTGAATTTTTACCTTTCAGGATTGCATTCTTATGCAAGCGGAGATAAAGTAATCACTCCAACTGCAGTTTATTATTCTTTGGGATTTGTGTCGATTTTAGGAATTTTCTCTTGGTTCAAATACCTTAAATATTATAAGAAATGATACGTTTTAAATTTTGAATATTAAACTTTGAATCTTGAACCACAAAAAGATTTTTTTCACAAGATTACCCCAAATCATTCAATAAGAAAATGTATTTTTGCCCTTTAAAAATTAAAATAAAAAACAACGATGTTTCATAAAAATATAAAATTAGCTTTAGCAGTTTTAATCACAACTTGGGCGATTTACGAATTCAGTCAGGTTCATATCATGAACGGAATTTCTATTCTTTTATTAGCTGGAATATTTGTATTTTTTTATTTCAAAAACGAATTTATTTTATTGGCTTTTTTGCAATTGCGCAAGCAAAACTTTCCAGGCGCACAAAAATGGTTATCATATATCAAAAATCCTGAAGCTGCTTTGATTCAAAAACAACAGGGGTATTACAATTATTTGCATGGAATTATGGTGAGTCAAACTAATATTTCTCAAGCTGAAAAATACTTTAAAACTGCTATCAAGTTGGGTTTGTCAATGAATCATGATTTGGCATTGGCAAAATTGCAGTTAGCAGGAATTGCATTGACAAAAAGAAGAAAAAGAGAAGCTACATTGTTACTTGCTGAAGCTAAAAAACTTGACAAACAAGGATTTTTTAAAGATCAAATGCAACAAATAAAACAACAAATGAAAAAGATTTAATTTATAGTTTTAGAGTTACTTATTTATAAAATATAACTTATTATTTTAATTTTGACAATGTCAAATCTTCATTCATCTGTAAGATAAATAACCCTTCATTTTGAAAAGAACCTTTGTTTATGAAATCAAATTTGTTAACAACTCTGATGGATGCGCCTTCTTTGAAAGTTGTCGATAACTTTTTTCCTGAAGCTAATCTAATCAAGATATCATAAGTAATATCAAAGCCTTTTGTTGCATAGAGTGTTGGAATTGCATTGTTTTTTGATAAATACGCTTTATTAAAAATTTTTGATGAATCCGAAGTTCCATCTACAAATTCTTCACTAACATAGGTAAAACCAATTTTAGCCAATTTTATGTTGTCAATTTTATCATAAACACTTCCTTTATCAAAAGCAAAAACATTCGTTTTTATTTCACTAGGAAGACTAATTAAACTGTTTATTGCATCAGAAACAGTCACTTCGTTATTGGCTGCAAAAACAATCCAGTTATTAGTATTTGGTCTTAAAATCTGCAAGAACCTGCTTTTTTCAATCACACCATTTTCAGGAGTTAAAATCGTAATACTTGATTGTAAAATAGCTGTATTTAAAGCATTTTTAATGCTATTACTCACTTCTGATTGATCACTCACAATAATCAAATTTCCTCGACTAAAATTGTTTTTTATATAGCGAATCAATTCGTTTTTGAATATTTTTTTATCAGGTGAAGCTGTGATGATATTAGGATTATTAAATTCAGATTGGTTGCTTGAATATAAAGGAAAAATTATAGGAACATTCACTCTAGAAGCCAATAATTGGGCTTCTTCTGAATATAATGGGCCAATAATTAAGTCGTTATTATTCAGATTTTGTTCATAAATAATTTTTGAAATTCCATTGCTTTTTCTTGCTCCAGTGTCATAAATACTAAATTCAATATCAATACCTCTTTTTCTTAATGAATCAACAGCAAATTCAGCACCTAAATATAAATCAGTAGCAATATTTGCCAATGTATTTTTTTGAAAAATATCTCTTGGTGAAATTGAATCGTAGTTATAAATATCACCTCTAAAAGGCAATAGTAAACTCACTTTTAGAGATTTATTTAGTTTGATATAATCATTGTAGGATGAATTTCTTACTACAATTTCTTTTTGTAATTCTTTTTCATTTTGAAATTCTTTAATTTTAAGAATACTTCCCTCTTTCAAACCCTCTTTTAATTCAGGATTTAACAACAATAATTCATCTATTGAAACACCAAATCTTCTTTCTAAACTATAAAAAGTGTCCCCTTTAACCACTTCATATACTTCAAAGTTTTCGAACAGTTTTGCAGTCACTTTTGCTTTATCAATCAAGATATTTTTTTCAGGAGTAGATTCTATTTCTTCGATGACAACTCCGTTTTTGATTTGTTGATTTTTGAACAAATCATACTTATTTTCAGGAACAACAATGAATGAATTTGGTTTGAGATTCTCATTGAAATCAGGATTTAAACGTAATAAATCCTTGGGACTCATCTTTAATTTTTCGGCGATACTAATCATAGTTTCACCAGTTTTCACTCGATACTGAATATATCCTTTTTGTTGACCGCAAGAAACTGTGAACGTTAAGAATCCAATAATCAATAATAATTTTACATATTTCATATTTTCTATTCCCATTCTATGGTTGCTGGAGGTTTTGAACTAATATCATACACAACTCTATTGACTCCTTTCACTTGATTTATAATGTTATTTGATATTTTTTGTAAAAATTTATAAGGCAAATCTACCCAATCTGCAGTCATTCCATCTGTACTTTCTACAGCTCTCAATGCCACAACTTTTTCATACGTTCTTTCGTCACCCATCACTCCTACTGAATTGACAGGTAACAAAATAGCACCTGCTTGCCACACTTTGTCATACAATCCGTCTTCTTTCAAGCCATTGATAAAAATGGCATCTACTTCTTGTAAAACTCTTACTTTCTCGGCAGTAATATCTCCCAAAATTCGAATTGCCAATCCTGGACCTGGAAATGGATGACGTCCTAATAATTCTGGATCAATTCCCAAAGTCGCTCCAACCCTTCTCACTTCGTCTTTAAAAATCATTCGCAAAGGTTCTACGATTTTCAACTTCATAAAATGAGGCAAACCCCCCACGTTATGATGACTTTTAATCGTTGCTGAAGGGCCTCCATTCACAGAAACCGATTCAATAACATCTGGATAAATAGTGCCTTGTGCCAACCATTTTACATCACTAATATGATGCGCTTCATCATCAAAAACATCAATAAAGGTATTCCCAATAGCTTTTCTTTTAGCTTCTGGATCACTCAATCCTGATAATTTATCTAAAAAACGTTTTGAAGCATCTACTCCTTTTACGTTCAATCCCATTCCTTCATATTGTGTCAACACACTTTCAAACTCATTTTTTCGCAACAAACCGTTGTTTACAAAAATGCAATACAAGTTTTTCCCAATGGCTTTGTGCAATAAAACTGCTGCAACTGTAGAATCTACCCCTCCAGAAAGTCCTAAAACCACTTTATCATTTCCTACTTTCTCCTGAAGCATTTCAACAGTGCTTTCTACGAAAGAATCTGGTGTCCATGTTTGTGCAACTCCTGCAATGTCAACCAAAAAGTTTGCCAACAATTGTTTTCCGTCTTTTGAATGATATACTTCTGGATGAAATTGAATCGCAAATGTTTGTTCACCTTCAATTTTATATGCTGCATTTGCTACATCTTTGGTGCTTGCTAATAGAACAGCATTGCTAGGTAAATCGGAAATGGTATCAGAATGACTCATCCAAACTTGACTTCCTTCTGAAATATTTTTGAAGAAAACCTCATCATTTTTCACGAATGATAAATTGGCCCTGCCATATTCTCTTGTGTTTGAAGATGCAACTTTTCCTCCAAAAAAATGGGCTAAATATTGCGCCCCATAACAAACAGCCAACATTGGTTTTTTGTATCTTATTGCTGATAAATCAGGGTGTAAAACCGTATTTCCTCTGACTGAATTTGGACTTCCAGATAAAATAACGGCTTTGAAATTCTCTAGGTTTTCTGGCAAATGATTGAAAGGATGAATTTCACAATAAATATTCAATTCTCTTACTCTTCGCGCAATTAACTGAGTGTATTGCGAACCGAAATCTAAAATAAGTACGTTTTGTTGCTGCATGTGCAAAAATACTATTTCAGTTGAAACTTTTGTGTAGATTTTGATTTTTTTAAATACGAATTTTATAATTTACACAAATAGGTTTACGATGGCAAAATTTCAATACTATTTAAAATTTTTTTTTGGTGTAATCCACGAAATTAGTGTCTATAATTATAAATCAATAAAATTACATAAAATCAAAAAATTCTTAGTGAACTTTTTAAAATTCTTAGTGAAATATTAGTACCGATAAACAATTGCATTCACATTCATTCCTGCACCAACAGAGGCCAAAATAATCACATCGCCTTTTTCAATATGTTGATTCGGAATTTTTCCTTTGATAACCAGATCTAACAAAGTGGGCACTGTAGCTACAGAACTATTTCCAAGTGTGTGAATACTCATGGGCATAATATCTTCTGGTGCATTTTTTTTATACAATCTATAAAAACGCTTGATGATGGCTTCATCCATTTTTTCATTTGCTTGATGAATGAATATTTTCTTTACATCATCAATCGAAATACCGCTTTTGTCCAAAGCTGTTTTCATTGCCAAAGGAACATTAGACAAAGCGAACTCATATATTTTTCGTCCAAACATTTTGATGTAACGCGTATCATCCAATTCTTTTTTGTTAAATGACTCTCCAAAAAATAAATAATACGCTTCTTCTTTAGCGAATGTTTGGTCTGCAAAACTCAATATCCCTGAGGCATTTTCGGTAGTCTTTTCCACAATACAAGCGCCTGCTCCATCACTATAAATCATTGAATCTCTGTCATATTTATCAACAACTCGTGACAATGTTTCTGCGCCAATTACCAGACATTTCTTGGCAATTCCTGCCTTGATAAATGCCTCAGCTTGAATCACTCCTTGTATCCAACCTGGGCAACCAAAAAGAATATCATATGCCACACAATTCGGATTTTCAATAGCTAATTTATATTTGACTCTTGTTGCTAAACTTGGTAAAATATCACTTTGACAACTGTCTTTTTTTACGTCTCCAAAATTGTGTGCCAAAATAATATAATCCAATTCTTCTGGATTGATGTTAGCATCTTCAATAGCATTTTGAGCGGCAAAAAAAGCCAAATCTGAGGTAGTAAATTCGTCTTCTGCATATCGTCTTTCCTCAATTCCAGTAATGGCTTTGAATTTTTCTATAATTTCTGAATTGTCAAAAGCAAAATCTGAACCATCTGCATTAAGGAATTCTTCATTAATAAAATCTGCATTGTTTTTTTTAAGTGAAGGAATAAAAGTCCCTGTACCCGAAATTCTTGAATGTATCATTCGTTATCAATTATTTTTTAATAAAGGTATAAAGAAAATAAAAATGAGTTATTTTTCAAACAAAAACTGCCGAAATTCAACTTGATTTTTCTATCATTTTGCACACCATTTTGTTTAATAACAGTTTATTTTTAGTTGTATTACAGTGTTTATTGACAGGGCCCTATTTTTGAATTTATCAGCATTGAGACCCTAAAAGTAGGTGTCAATTGTCATTGAAAAATACGACGTCCAAATGCTAAAATGTTCTTTTTGAAAAGCCATCATAGCATTTTTTAAAGGTGTTTTTGCATCACATTTTATCGATACAAAAGTGTGTCAAACAAAATGTCATTCCAAAAATTAGCAATCACTTGAATGTTTGATTTCAAATGATTTTGTTTCACAATCTTCGCAAAAAAGGGCACCTTTTTTTCATGCATCAACAAGTTGTTATAATTTTTTTTTAATAAAAAATAAATGTCTTCAATGGGTGAAATGTCAGGTTTCATCTACAAGTATGAATTATCGAAATAAAAAGGCATTAATGAATTCAATGAAAAAACTTTCACAATTCCGCCAACTTCACCCATAAATAGTATTTCAAAAGGTTTTTTTTGTTTGATTTCATACTCTAACAAAGACTGTCTGCAAGCGCCACAAGGTCCAACAGGCCTATCAACCAAACTAGTTGCAGATTTTGCTGAGATGGCTAATTTTAAGACTTTCACTTCAGGGAATTCTGAGCCAGCTCTCCAAATTGCGATTCTTTCAGCGCACATTCCTGATGGATATGCCGCATTTTCTTGGTTATTTCCTAGAATAATTTTTCCATTTTCAAGCAACAATGCAGCACCTACACTAAATTTTGAATAAGGAGCATAAGCATTTTCTCTGGATAATATTGCTCTGTTCATCAGCATTTTATCGTCGCTTGATAATTCAGAAATGTGATTAAAAAGGGTCGCTGTTGTGGTTATTTCAATATTTTTCATTTATGTAAAATCTAATTTTTAAGCGGTCACATCGCGAATTGTCGGGACAAGTTATCTAACCGCCTTTTTATTTATTAGTGTTTGCTTGCGCAAACTCTTTATTATTGTCGGTTTCATAAAATAATGTTGTCAAAAAAAGCAGCTATTAAGACTGCTTTTATTTTTTAAAGATACTGATATTTGAAATTAATAATTATCAAATATTTCACCCAAATCAAATGACAATGAAAAACGCAACGAATTTTCTAAGGGGTTGTTTACATCCGAAGAATTTATTAAATAAGACAAATCAATATTCAAAGCATTGGTTCTAAAACCTGCACCAAGCGTAAAATATTGTCTATTTCCTTTGTTTTGGCTTTCATGAAAATATCCAGTTCTTAATGCAAACGCATTGTTGTATAAATATTCAGCTCCTAAGGCATACGTAAATTCTTGTAATTCTTCTTTAAAACCGCCTTGAGCATCTCCAAAAGAACCTAACATTCCTTGAATCCAACCAATTTCTTCTTCTGAACCATCAAGTTGTGGAGAAGGAACCAATAGTTTTGTAAACTCAACATTAGTTGAAATAATGTTATAATCATCCAAAATAAAATCAAATCCACCACCTAATTTTAAATTTGTTGGAATAAAATCCTCTTCACCTGGTGTGTATGAAACTTTCGGGCCGATATTTGCAATGTTGAAACCCAATCTATAACGTCCGTTGAAACTTCCATAGTTTTCCTCAAAAGATTGATAATATCCAGAGATATCTACTGCAAATGAGTTGATTGGCTGTAACGTGTTTCCTGCAGTTCCGTTAAATGCGAGGTTAGAACGAAGGTATTTTAAACCTACACCCATTGAAAAAGTTTCACTTAATTTCAATGAATAAGCTCCAGTAAACACAAATTCATTCGGATTAATGGTTCCGTTTGGATTTCCTTGGTTGTCAGTCAAATCAATCTGACCTAAAGAAAAATATTTAAAATCTGCTCCCCAAGCTGCATTTTCACTGAATCTGTTAATATAAGCTGCATTTCCTACAAAAATATCATCGGTCAAATTTCGCAGCCAAGGAGAATAGGTTAACCCCGTTTTTATTTGTCGGTCACTAAATGACATTTTTGCGGCATTGTGAAACAAAGACCATGCATCTGCAGAAGTTGCTACTCCCATATCACCCATACCTCCTGCCCTTGCATCAGGAACAATTAAAAGGAAAGGTGCTGCAGTAGTAATTGACTGCCCTGAAATTTTTGTGCTAATTATTGCACAAAGTGCAAGACATACCCCTAGTTTTTTCATATTTTATTTTTTTATTTGAGCAAATATCTAATTTTTATTGAAGAATTACTAATTTTTCGTATTTCTCTGACACTAAATTATTTAACGTTGAACTTACTTTGAGCTTATACACATAAACTCCCTTCCCGATTTTATTCCCAAAATCATCCAAACCGTTCCACACAATACTTCTTGATAAGTTGCCTGTTGTTTGCACATTTTGATTGATGGTTTTTATCAATTTTCCTGATACTGTAAACACCTGAACTTGCACTTCTAGAGGCTCATTGGGTTTGTTGTGATTGAACCAAAACTCGGTGTAATTCACAAACGGATTTGGGTAATTCAACACATTTTCAAGGTTTAGAATTGCGTCGCTCACCACCACGAAATTCAACGTTGTTTGAGAAGAATTATTGTATGTATCCCACGCTTTTAATTGCAACATATGAGGTCCAACCTCTAAATCTCTTAATTTATAGGTGACTTTTCCTGTGGTAAAATCGTTCAATTCGGATTGATAAAAATCGTTTAAAATAATAGGATTGGATGTATCTCCATCTAAAATCGCTACAATATCATGATCAACAGCAGTAATAGAGGTATTGATTCCACTGGCATCAGATAGAACTGCAATCAAGTTTGGTGAAGCGTTTGTATTACCACCATCAATAAAAGATTCATCGTTCATAAACAACTTGATTTCAGGACCAACAGTATCTTCAGGGGCATTTTGATTGATGCCGCCAATGATAATATCGTTATTAAATCCAGCTTTATCATTGACACCATCATCCGCATAAAAACTCAGTTTTCCTTTTCCGAAAGCGATTCTAATATCTTTAGGAACAATAAAATCAAGGATAAATCTTCCATTTTCAACGGTTGATTTTCCTCTAAATAATTTACTGTCTTGAGAATCAAAAGTCATTTTGATACCAAAACCATCGTTATCTAATGTTGTTTTGTCAAGTGATTTATCAAAAATAGTAGTGGATAAAGTCCCATTAAAATTGTTCAGAATAGTATTTGTGTTGTCAGTGACCACTCCTTCAAATTTTATTTTTGAAAGTGCTCTAATAGTGTCTAATGATTGAGTGATATCAATATCATTCATTTTTGTGATGCGAATATTAGGCTTGGGTATTGCCAATTTCTTTGCAGGATCTCCAAAAGAATAAATAAAGAATTTTTGTGGACTAGAAAACTGATTTTTTGTAGTCATTAATCCCTCTGCAATACTCAAATCCTCGTTATTGAAACCCATTAATATACGAATCAAATTCTCATTAAATTGTTGTCCTACAAAAATAAAAACCTCTCTTGTAGTGCTAATCATGTTGGCTGCGCCTCCGGTTTTGCTTTTAAAAAGGATTTCTCCAGCAGTAATTCTGTTTGGATTGTCAAATCTTGAAAAACTGCAGGTTACTGTAATAAACAATGGTAATGTGTTTTCATTATTAAACGATTGAATTTGAGGAACATCTAAAATTCTTTCAGAAGCAAAACCATCTTCTCCACCATGACCAAAATAATCAAACACCAATGTTCCTTTTTCAATGGCATTGGTAATTGCTTTGTTTACTTCAGGATACCGTTCGCCACCAGCAGCATTTTGTTGCACATATGCATCCATGTAAATTTTATTCACATTAAAAATAGGGTTATTCGCTTTTATTTCATCGGCAATTTTTTCAACTCCTTGTTGCAATACTTCTTCTCCACTCTCATCAATATCATCTGCCAATAAAGTGATGGTATTGCGCCAATCACCCAAAGCATTTTTATTGTAATAAGACAAAATTTTATTCACCACAGTTGTTGCTTCATCCAGCGTAGACACTGGAATTCTACTAGAAGCCACATCAATCGAATGAGAAACTGACATGTTTCCTTCGTTTGCATCTAACATCACAAAAAAATCATCTGTTACATAAGAATTTGCCAAATTGAAACTATCAAAAGCCAATTTTACAGGCACTATATTATTGTTTGCAGGAATTCTGTCTTTATAATCATAGGAACCATCTCCAAAAAAACAAACATATTTCAGTTTTTTATCAGGCGTAGAGTTCGAATTGTAGATATATTTTATAAAATCTCTAATTCCAGTAATGTCTTTTGAACCAGAGGCAAATTCGTTATAAATTTCGTCTAAAATGACCACTTTTGTTGTCAAATTTGAGTTGGTTTGATGATAATCTGCCAATCTTTGTGCCTGACCAGAAAGTTCAGTATTGGTGATCACTAAATAATTGATGTCACGCAATGCATGTAAATTTTGATTGATAACTCGAGAATTTTGTAATCTTGTAGGCGTGTAAAAATCGCGTTCATTCAACACCACATATTCTTTCAGCACTCCAGCAACATCCTTAAAGACAAAGTCATTTCCTGGAGTTTCATTGGCAATCTGTTCGGGAGCAATTGGGTTGGAAACATCCCAAATTTGAAAAGCAGCATTGCCATTTTCTATTTGATATTCTACAATTCCTGAAGAATTTGCTTGTTGAAAACTTCGAAAACCAAATTGAAAATCACTAAACCGCAACTGTTTTTTTCCTCTAATTTCTATATAATCTAGAAACGCATTTGCAGAAGGATTTCCATTGTTATCATAAGAAATAGATAAAGCAATTTTTTCAGAAGAATTTGTAATACTTGCAAATCCCTCTGCAGCAAAAGCTTTGGTCAACGATGTTGGACTTACCGCTGAAAAATTGATTACAAACGCATCTTGATTATTCACTTTTACATTCATAGTAGATGAAACTACGGAATTGGAAACACCTCTAATTGTGATATTCAGTTGTGAATTTGGCATTGCATTTTTAAAAGGAATAGAAAATGTTTGGGTGTTTTCTATATTAAAATCCGAATTAAAAAACCATTGCATTCCTGCTGCAAATAAATTTCGTTCGTCTTTCTCAAAGAACGTAAAATCATCAAAAACATTTATTTGACTGGAAGCCGCTGATGTAATTGGTATTTTTGGGGCTATTCGTTTTCCATCTTCATTATTGACAGTAATAAAATAATATGCTTTGTCAGAAAATGGATTTTGCCTGTGAATTGCGGTGTTATTCGTAGTATTTATTTCCCAATCATGAGGCCCTTTTGCATAAAATAAAATATAGTCATTAGCATCGAAAGACCCATCATTTTCTCCCGCAATAAAAATGGCATTTTCCTGCAAATCATCATATCTAAAATCACTATTCAAGACAGGCAACAAGCTCCCGCCATTACCATAAATATGTATTTTCTTCGGATTCAATCCATTCGTTGAAATGCCTAATTGTTGCAAAAAAGAGCGGTCTATTCTAAAAACACCTGTTGTATCAACTTCAAATTTAAACCAATTCCCTTCAGACAGTTCACTATTATTGCTTTGCGAAAAAGAAATTTCTGCAAGTAAAAGACCTATTAAAAGTAAGAAATGCTTTTTCATATATCAGTTTTCAAATAACGCAAATTAAAGCCACATATTTTATAGAAAACAAAGATAACGTATACTAAATAGTAAAAGAAATCGTTCTGAACACAAATGAAAAGATTGATGTATAAAATTTATCAAATAACTTGTTAGAAATGTATTTTATTGTAAATTGCATCACGATTAAAAAACCTATTAATTTTTAAATTAGGAAATGAAAAACACCCTTAAAATCAGTCTTATTCTTGTTTTGACTCTATTGATTTCAAGTTGCAATAGGTCAACAAACAATTCATCAACCCTCACAGGGTTGTCATTTAACGACCCAAAAAACGGAAATTACATTAAAGGAAATGCTGGAAAAGATCAAAAACCACCTCTTGGGATGGTTGCTGTGGAAGGAGGCTCATACACCATGGGACAAGTGCAGGATGATGTGATGTTCGATTGGAACACTACTCCAAAAAAGTTGCATATTCGTTCTTTTTTTATGGATGAAGCTGAAGTTACCAACTCAGAATACTTTTTATACGTTCAATACATTAAAGATGTATTCCCTCCATCAGAAGACAATTATCGTAATATTTACAGTTCTGTATTGCCAGATACGTTGGTTTGGAGAAAAAGCTTGGGAAATACTGACATCTTATCTGAAAACTATTTTCGTCATCCAGCCTATTCAGATTATCCAGTTGTTGGTGTAAGTTGGTTGCAGGCCAATGAATATTGCAAATGGAGAACCAATATTGTGAATTTAAAAACCCTGATTGATAAAGGGTATGTAAAAAATATCTTCGAAATTGATTCAGTAAGTAACTTTTTTGATACAGATGTGTTCTTAGCTGACGATTCTAAACTTTTTAATGGAGATAGCACTATTTATAAAAGAGGTATCCCTTCAAGAACTGTTCGTAAAAGAGGGGAATCAAGATCAAGTAGAGATGAATTTCAAGGAAGAAAAATATCTCAAGCTGATGGTGTTTTAACTCAGCGTTTTCGTTTACCAACTGAAGCTGAATGGGAGTTTGCTGCCAAAGCAAATGTTGAAAACAGAGAATACAACAACATTCGTGGTCGTAAAAAATATGCTTGG
>DDMS01000050.1:41011-45272 GCA_002340765.1 Flavobacteriaceae bacterium UBA2540
CCGAATGCCTTTGGATTGTATGATATGTCAGGAAATGTAGCTGAATGGGTAGCTGATGTTTATAGACCTATTATTGATAATGAAGCCAATGATTTCAATTATTTTAGAGGAAATCTCTTCACAAAAAAAAGTATAGATGCTGATGGAAATTTGGTTTATGTAGCTGATGGTAATGGTACAAAGGTAGATTATGACACCTTACCTAATGGAAAAATAATTCCTAAGCAATTGCCGGGAACTATCAAATACACTCCTATTACAAAAGAAGATGCTGTGATGCGAAGAAACTTTTCTATTGCTGACAACTCAAATATTGGTGATGGTGATAGGAATTCTTCACGCCTTTTTGATGCCAATGAGGATGAATTTGCTAGTAAAGCCAGCATGTACAATTCTCCAAAAGGACCAACAAGAAAGCGTGATACAATCACTGGAAAAGATATCTTGGTAAATGATGCTAAGAAAAGAACAACCCTAATCAGCGACAATACTCGTGTGTACAAAGGAGGCTCATGGTCTGACAGGGAATACTGGTTAGACCCAGCGCAAAGAAGATATTTGCCAGAATATATGGCAACCAATTATATTGGATTTCGCTGTGTTTCTGACAAGTTAGGCCCGATGTCAACTTCAAAGAAAACAGCAAGAAACCCAAGTAGATAATCATTTTTAAAAATCATTCAAACCTCATTGTAACTGTTATAATGAGGTTTTTTTACATAGAATCTGCAAATATGGACATTCCACAACTCTACAAAATCTATAAAACACACTATTCCGTTAGTACAGATACCAGAGTAATTCCTCAAAACAGCCTCTTTTTTGCTTTGAAAGGCGACAACTTCAATGGAAATGCGTTTGCATCAAAAGCCTTAGATTTGGGTGCTCGTTTTTCCATTATTGATGAGATTACTTTTCAAACAGATGAACGCATGATTTTGGTGGATAACGCATTACAAACCTTGCAACAATTGGCCAACTATCACCGAAAGCAATTGCAATTGCCCATCATTGGTTTGACAGGTAGTAACGGAAAAACAACATCAAAAGAATTGATACAAGCTGTGATGCAGCAAAAATTTAAAACAGTTGCTACCAAAGGAAACCTCAACAATCATATTGGAGTGCCTTTGACCTTGCTTTCTATGACTCCTGAAACCGAAATGGGGATTGTAGAAATGGGGGCTAATCACCAACAAGAAATTGCTTTTTTAAGCAGCATTTGCGAACCTGATTTTGGCTATATCACCAATTTTGGCAAAGCACATTTAGATGGTTTTGGGGGAGTTGAAGGTGTGATCAAAGGAAAATGTGAACTCTATGATTTTTTAAGAGCACACCATAAAATGGCATTTGTCAACTCTTCTGATGCGCTTCAGATAGAAAAAACTGCAGCTATTTCAAGAGTGTTGTTTGATTCCGAAAGAATTCAATATCTGGAAGTAAATCCGTTCATAAAACTTTCGTTAGACGGCAATGTCATTCAAACACAATTGATTGGAAACTACAACTTCCCCAACATTGCAGCAGCCATTACCATGGGCTTACATTTTGGAGTAGCGACTGCAGCTATCATCCAAGCCATTGAAGGCTATGTATCGCAAAACAATCGATCTCAGATTGTAAAAACAATAAACAATACCCTGTTTTTAGATGCCTACAATGCCAATCCGAGTAGTATGAAAGTAGCGTTAGAAAACTTTGCAGCACTTTCTGGATCTCACAAAATAGTTATTTTAGGGGATATGTTCGAATTGGGCGATGATAGTGCGCAGGAGCATCAAGCAATTGCGGATTTAGCTGATTCATTGGCCTTTGAAAGGATTTTTTTGGTTGGAAAAAACTTCCATGCGGTTGCATCTAGTCATACTACTTTTGAAGATTTTGATCGCTTGAAATCTTTTCTATCTAAAGATCCATTGCAGGGAAAAACCATTCTGATCAAAGGCTCCAGAGGCATGAAATTAGAACGAGTAGTGGAGTTGGTCTAAGCTTTTGGCTGTTAGCTATTAGCTACTCGCTTTATGCTTTTTATTGTAAGCAAATTTAGTGTACAGTAAATAATTATAAGACAGATAAAATTATTAAAACCTTGAAGCATTAAAACAGCTAAATCGAAAGACAATCTAGACCCTGAAAAAAGTTTAGGGTGAAAAGTGCAAAAGTGCTGCGTCTTAAATAAAATGCTTTTTTGTTATGCTGAACTTATTTCAGCAGCTCTAACAAAAATAATGAATACGAAGACTTAAGAAATAGTTATTTGGTTAACTGTTTTAGAGATGGATTTTGTCACGCTGAACTTTTTTCAGCATCTCCACCACCAAGTTAACCCCTAAAGCAACCTACACTGCAAACCGCTACCCCCTTAACCACGGAGCTCTCCCCTCAAAAAAAGTAAAAGGCGAGACCCTAAGCGCTACTCCCTATTTCCCCTATGGTATGCTAGTAAATTGTCAATAGGTCTTTGAATTACATCGGTAAGTTGATGGTTATTTTTCTTGGCTACTTTTTCTAAAATATCTCTAAAATAATATGAAATGGAGCCTATAAAATATAAAGGAGTAGCCGCATCTTTTTCAAAAGGCAATATGCGGTATTTGAAGAATTCTTGGAAGCCTTTTTTGATGATCCTTTTGATGTATTTATCTTCTTTAAAATCGAACATGAATTTTGCAAAGCTTGCCAAATACATATTTGGATTGGGGGTTCTGTATAAATTTAGCTTGATGTAGTCTGCATCTAAATTGAAATCTTGTGCAAACTTGACAGCGATCTTTTGGGGCATTTTTCCGTAATAATACTCTCTGATTAGTATCTTCCCAAAGTAATTGCCACTGGCCTCATCCATGAGGATATAGCCTAGTGAAGCTACTTTCATTTGAACGTCTTTCCCATCAAAATAACAACTGTTAGAGCCTGTTCCTATGATGCATACCAAGGCTGGATTATTTCCTGTAGCGGCATATACTGCTGCCAACATGTCTTCTGCTATATGAACTTTCGCTTTTGTAAAGATATTTTGCAAAACATCTTCTAGTATTTTTGTTGGTTTAGGTGTGCCACATCCTGCTCCATAAAAATGAATTTCAGTCACATCATCTTTTACACTGATGAGTTGAAACATATTGATGATGCGGTTGTGCAACTCTTCCTCTGCCACCACCGCAGGATTCAATCCTAGGGTTCGTGTTCTAAAAACTTCGTTTTTATCTTTGTCTAAAGCTATCCAATCTGCTTTTGTAGAGCCTCCGTCCGCTATTAAAATCATGGTTGTTAATTTTTTTCAAATATATTATAAGAAAATAGGTTGTGCAAGTAGGATTTTGCAAATTTAGTCATCGATGCTATGACGTATTCACCCTTTTTGGTGGTCTTTATGATGATGAGGAGTAAAGATTCACGGAAGGGAGCAGCCCAACTCGGAGGAGCTGATCTAAGTTGAATACTAATCGGCTAAAAAATATTTTAATTTACTCAAAAACTATCATTAGGTCAATCATTACAACTACTAAAATCGATGTGTAAACGGGTAGAAAGCCAAGGCAAACAAATGAAACTTGAAGTATTTGAATGTATAAAAATTTGACACAATAAAAAAAAGAAATCATTTTGCTCTGAATTACATGACAATTCAAGAGTTTACGAACAACACAAATATGTATAAAGTGTGACTTAACTTAATATCCCATTTTTTATTTGCTAATCCAGCACAGGCGTATTTATGAATGCAACTGGCAGCAGTTATTTGGTAATTTTACTCTTTTATCCCCAACTGAACGAGTTTTCTTTTGTACCAGTTTTTATCAGTTAATAAATGAAACAACCAAACGCGGTACTCTTTGTGTAGCAAGGCCTTATAAAGAAGGGCTGCTCTAGTTTTAATAAATAGATACCTCTTGATGCGTTTGTGGTGCCTTTGGGTTGCCTTTGGGTTGGTAAACTGATCGGTAAACTCATGCAAATAAGAGCTTACTTTTTTTGTAGGCGTGTATGCCAAACTCTCTACGTTATCAAAAACCTCGGAGCAGGCTGCCAAAAAACAATGCAAGGGATGACTCAGTTTGCCTAATCCCTGCACCGCAGCCATTGCACTTGTTTTTTTAGACAACAAAAAAACATCATAGGCATTGCGCAACGCCATGGTTTTATAATCAAAACCACTGTCGTTTATTTGATTGGCAATGATGGATAAATTCAATTTGTTTGCATCACTCAAAACCCGCACACCGTTTATTACTTGGCTGTCTTTTGCTACAAAATC
>DDMS01000050.1:45405-47062 GCA_002340765.1 Flavobacteriaceae bacterium UBA2540
AATTGCTTTTGGATAGTCTTTTGTTGAAAAAATAAAATCAATATCCCCCACCATACGCTCCGCGATATCTTCATAGATGCCTGCCAATAGATTCCCCGTTCCTTTTAAAAATATGGGTGTAATCATGTTAGCTAACAAGAGGGTGTTTAATTCTCTGGCTTGAGTGATGATTTCCTCGTTACGCTCCCGGTTTAAATTGGTAATATGTTCCATGTAAGTAACTAACTCTTGAGGTAAATAGTCCAAAAAGTTAGCCCTTTGTAAATTGCAATACAATGCCGGAAACACATAATGCCCTGTACTCACCTCCACCACGGCATCCCAATCTATAGAGGTAGCTTTTAATTGCGTTTCTATGGCTTGTCTATTTTTTTCTTCCAAAGAAACAGTCAAGCATTTGGCAATAAAGTAAAGCGTTTCCTTATAATTCAATGATATTAGTTTTTTAAATATGTTTTATTCTCTTGTACTGGTCTAGTATTAACAAATCTTATGAAGGTCTTTTAGAACTGTGAGTAAATATGTGAAATTTAAGTGAATTACTATTTTGATAAAATATCAAATAATTCGTGATTAATGTAGTAATTCGTAACACCTAATTTCTTTTTTGTTAATATTCCATCGTCTGACAACGTGTTCAAGTAATTAGCAGCAGTAATTCTTGACACCTTTAAATCTTTCTCTACAAATTCGATTTTAGTATATGGATGTTTAAACAAGTTATTTAGCAAGTCTTGACTATAGAACTTATAATTTTTCCTAATTTGATGTTTTTGTTTTAATAGTAGGGATTGTATTTGTGTGATCGTTTGGATTGTGTCCATTGCAGTCTGTTCAACACCATCTAAAACAAATAATATCCAATCTTCGAAATTTTTATGATCTCTTACGGCTTGAATTTTTTTATAATAATCACTTTTATTTGATATAATAAACTTGCTCAAATATAATATGGGCAAGTCCAAAAGATTTTGAAGTACAAGATAAAGTACATTTATAATCCTTCCCGTTCTTCCGTTTCCATCATAAAAAGGATGTATACTTTCAAATTGGAAGTGGATGACAGCCATTTTTATCAAAGGATCTAAATCACTAAGCTCATTGTCATTAATATACCTCTCTAAATTACTCATCAGATCCACAATAGTTTGATAATCCTGAGGTGGTGTATAAATGACCTCACCTGTGCTATTGTTTTTAAGGGTCGTGCCCGGAACCTTTCTTAAACCTGCGTTATTTTTTTCAAGTGTGGCTTGAATTTCAATAATCATCCTGTTGGTCAGGAGTTTTTGTTTGTTTATAAGCTCAAAGCCTCTTTTAAGGGCTTCTATATAATTTTGAACCTCTTTAGATTCAAGAGATTCTATGCTATTTGTTTTAAGTTCTGCCTTATATAAGTCATCGTGAGTAGTTATAATGTTCTCAACTGCAGAGCTATCCTTTGCTTCTTGAAGACCTAGAGTATTTATTAATATAGTTTGATTGGGGATACTTTTAGACATCCCTTTTAACTCAGCCAATGCCTTATGTGAGGACGTTAGTTTCTTGAGAACTATCTTGGTCTCAAGCTCAATGTTTAATGGAAGATAACTTAATGTATATAGTTGCATATGTAAAGAAAATCAAAAAATCTATACAAAGATAAACTATTATGTAT
>DDMS01000056.1 GCA_002340765.1 Flavobacteriaceae bacterium UBA2540
AATTCTCCATAATATGGCAAATTCAATAATAAACTGTCATTTTTGATTTTAATACAATTTTGGATACTAGCAAGATTAACAATTGCAGCATTACTTCCTGGTGGTAATAAATTTTCAATCCCTCTAGTATTTGCAAATGCAATTGGTGTTGCAGAATTTGCATTAATTTCAAAAGACTTTTTAGAAATTACATTATTTAACGCAGTCATTTCTGCAACTGTTACTTTAGATTTACAGTTGTAAAACAATAAAAAACTGCAGATAAAATAGAAAATCTTGAATTTATAACTCATACATCTTTAATTAATAACTATTTAAAATTAGTGAATTTATCGGACATCATTTTACTGAAAAATCTAAATTTTTGTCAGATTTCATAGTATTTTTGAAAGATTATGGAATTAGTCATCATTTTTGAAGACGAGTATTGTATTTGTGTCAACAAACCCAATGACATGTTGGTTCATCATGCAAAAATGTCAAGAAGTGTAAAACAAGAATTGTCTCTTTTAAAGCTCATTGCGGATAAAACATCACTAAAAGTATATCCAGTTCACAGATTAGATCGCAGAACTTCTGGGATTGTCTTGTTAGCAAAAGAAACCAAATTTGTCTCTAAATTTCAAGAGCTTTTTACTGAAAATCGAATTCAAAAAACCTATTTTGGTGTAGTTCGTGGCTTTGCTCCTGACGAAAAAATCATTGATTCTCCAGTAAAAGGACGTGATTCAACAGTTTACAAAGAAGCGTATACTACATTGAAAACTTTGGAGACAATTGCGCTAGATATTTCTGTAAAACCTTATGAAACGTCACGTTATAGTTTAGTAGCATTGCTTCCTAGAACAGGAAGAATGCATCAACTACGTGTTCACATGACCAAAATTAGCCATCCTTTAATTGGTGATGGAAAATATGGAGACAAAAATCATGATGATATGTTTGTTGAAAAATTTGGTTGGAATTTCCTATTTTTACACGCTGGAAAATTGTCTTTTATTCATCCTTTTACAAAAAATAAAATTAAATTAAATGCTTCATTTACTGATAATTGGAATTCCCTATTTAAACAATTTTCTTGGAAAAATCCGCTACAATAATTTGATTTATTATTCTATAGATTCAGCTTCAAAACCACTCAATTCTCCATCTTCAAAATACACAGAAACTTCAATTGGATTGCAACAAACTTCACAATCTTCAATATATGTTTGACTTGGGACGCTCTCATCCAAAATCATTGAAATTTCTTCCCAACAATGTGGGCATTGAAAAAAATGTTCCATTATTTTTATATTTTATAAAATTAATATGAATTCAAAGCTTTGATTACTGCTTCTACTTTTGATTTACCTAAATATTGTTGTTCTAGATCTGATTGAAATGGAATGGGTGTTTCCATACTTCCAACTCGTTTTATGGGCGCATCCAAAAATTCAAAACAATTTTCTGTAATTAATGCTGAAATATCACTCGCAATTCCACCAAATAATGAATCTTCTTGTACAATCAAAACTTTTCCAGTTTTTTTGACAGAAGCAAAAATCATATCTGTATCCAAAGGTTGCAAAGACCGCAAATCAATTACATCTGCTTCAACTTCCGGCAGATTTTTTAAAGCGTCTAACACCCAATGAACTGCTGCTCCATAACTGATGATACTTAGATTTTTTCCTTCTTTTAACAAATTACCTTTTCCAATTTCAGTGGTGAAATATCCTTCTGAAACATCTTGATATACCGCCCTATACAACGCTTTGTGTTCAAAAAACAGCACAGGATTTGGGTCGTTAATTGCACTGATTAACAATCCTTTAGCATCTTGTGGAAATGCTGGATAAACAACTTTCAGACCTGGTGTTTTAGTAAACCAAGTTTCATTTGTTTGACTGTGAAATGGACCTGCACTTACCCCTGCGCCACAAGGCATTCTCACAACAACGTCTGCATTTTGTTGCCATCTGTAATGAGATTTTGCCAATAAATTTACAATCGGATTAAATCCTGAACTTACAAAATCAGCAAATTGCATTTCAACAACCGATTTCATACCATTTACAGACAATCCATAAGCTGCAGAAACAATGGCAGATTCACAAATTGGTGTATTTTTTACACGTTCATCTCCAAATTCTTTATAAAATCCTTCAGTGATTTTGAAAGCACCTCCATATTCAGCAATGTCTTGTCCCATTAGAATTAAATCTTTATGATGTTGCATTGATAAAAGCAACCCGTCTGAAATGGCATCAATAAAACGAATATTTTTCTTGGTTTCTGAAGGAATAATTGCTTGATAATCAATTGATTTATAAACGTCATTTAGCTCATTTTCAAAATTTGGAATAATTTTTTTTTCTTCAAAAGCAATCTTTAAATTTTCATTTATTTCTTTTAAAATAGACTCTTTATATTCATTTTCTAATGTATCTGAAAGAATTTTTTGTTTTTTTAAAAACGTTTGATAATTTTCAACTGGGTCTTTTGCTGCCCAAAAATCCAATAATTCCTGCGGAATATATTTTGTGCCACTTGCTTCTTCATGACCTCGCATTCTGAACGTTTTGAACTCCAACAAAATCGGTCTTGGATTCGTGCGCAAACTATTGGCTAATTCTTTCACTTTTGTGTATACTTCAATAATATTATTGCCGTCAATAATATGACTTTCCATACCATAACCAATACCCTTATCAGCAATATTTTCGCAACTAAATTGCTCAGAAATTGGCGTTGATAAGCCATAACCATTGTTTTCAACACAAAATAAAACAGGTAATTTCCATACTGCAGCAACATTCAATGCTTCATGAAAATCTCCTTCACTGGTGCCACCTTCACCAGTAAAAACTGCGCAAACTTTATTGCTTTTTTTTAATTTATTGGCAAGCGCAATTCCGTCAGCAATACCCATTTGCGGACCTAAATGCGAAATCATACCAACAATTTTGAATTCTTGTGTTCCAAAATGAAAACTTCTGTCACGTCCTTTTGTAAATCCGTTCATTTTTCCTTGCCATTGAGAAAACAATCTAAAAAGTGGAATTTCTCTTGTAGTGAAAACCCCCAAGTTTCTATGCATGGGCAAAATATATTCGTCTTTTTCAAGCGCAGCAGTTACTCCTACTGAAATTGCTTCTTGACCAATGCCTGAAAACCATTTCGAAATTTTGCCTTGTCTTAGCAAAATCAACATTTTTTCTTCAATCAAACGCGGTTTTAAAAGCAATTTGTATAAATGTAATAAGGTTGCATTGTCTAAGGAAGAATTTATAGAATATTCAATTTTTAGATTCATAAAGAAACGATTCAATAAAAAACAAATTTAATCATAAAGAATATTATTGCATAAAAAAACCTTATCATTTTTAGTGATAAGGCTTCGGTTTTTTATAAGAGGTTCTGATTACAATTCTGCAAAAATTGCATGCATCATTCGTTTTTTATCATTCAAGCTTTCTTCCAGTGCAATCATAGTTTCAGTTCTGTTGACACCAGGAATATCATCAATTCTATAAATTATATCTTTGGCATCATTGGTTCCTTTTGCTCTGACTTTGCAGAAAATATTATATTTTCCAGCAGTAACATAAGCAACAGTTACATTTGGAATTTTTTTCAAATTCTCAATAACATTTTGAGTCATAGAAGTTTTTTCTAAAAATATGCCAACATGAGCAATAAAAGAATAGCCCATTTTTTCATAATTCAGGGTAAGTGTCGAGCCTTGAATAATCCCTTCATCTTCCATTTTTTTTACTCTAACATGGATGGTTCCTGCAGATACTAATAGTTGTTTTGCAATGTCAGTAAATGGTGTTCTAGCGTTTTCAATTAAGATATCTAGGATTTGATGATCTATTTCGTCAAGAAGAAATTTTTTCATTTTATATATTATTCAAATTATTTTACAAATTTATAAATTTAATTTAACATATAACGATGAAAGATGCGAAAAGTTTAAATAAATTTAAATTCGAAAACGATTTCGT
>DDMS01000042.1:0-213 GCA_002340765.1 Flavobacteriaceae bacterium UBA2540
GATTATTTTTAATTTTTTAAAAGCGAAATTATCACCTTAAAAACAACATTAATTTTCGGAGTTGTTTTTAACTGTCAATCAAAATTTGATTCAAAATCTAAAAGGTTTAAAAGTTTAATTATTTAAGGATTTATATTTACTTTTACCGTTAATAACAAAAAGCTAATAGCCAAAAGCTATTTTATGGGGAATTAGCTCAGTTGGCTAGAGCGC
>DDMS01000042.1:271-5462 GCA_002340765.1 Flavobacteriaceae bacterium UBA2540
TTAGCTCAGTTGGCTAGAGCGCTACGCTGGCAGCGTAGAGGTCGTCGGTTCGAGCCCGATATTCTCCACAAAACCATTGATAATCTGTTGATTGTTAACGGTTTTTTTTATGAAATTTCCTATTTATTAATTTTAATGCTTATTTCCATTTTTCCAAAACTATCTTCTGTTTGAAGTTATTTGTTTTTTTTATTTTAAAGCTATTTATCAATTTCAATATTTTTTCAGCAACCTAAAGAATCTTATTTGTTTTTTTAAGCCAATAATAGATAATTTTAAACATTTTCTTAATAAACATTTGTTCTTATTTTTTGTTAATCATTACTCACCAAAAAAAAGTCAACGTTTTAAAATCACAAACTTTACAATTTTCCTTATAATTCATTCACTCTCTTTCCTTGATCTTCGGCAAACTGAGTTTGTTTGGGTTCGCCAATAATTTGTCTATTGTAAATACTGCTATGACCTGAAAGTAAGTAAGCAACTACGCAAGCAATTGCTACATAAATGCCGCTTTCAACACCAAATAATTCAATTGCCATAATGCTACATGCAATAGGAGTGTTGGTTGCGCCTGCAAATACCGCCACAAATCCCATTCCTGCAAGCAAACCTGTTGGTAAAGGAACAAATAGACTTAAGGCACTTCCTAAAGTTGCCCCAATAAAAAATAATGGCGTCACTTCTCCACCTTTAAATCCGGCAGAAAGTGTAAGAATTGTGAATACTATTTTTATTGCAAAATCATAGATTGGTAAAGGAGTTTTAAACGATTCAACAATTGTTGGAATTCCCAAACCAATATATTTTGTAGTGCCGATTGCCCAAATAGCCATCGCAATGATAATGCCGCCAATCAGAGGACGAAGTGGGGGATATACAATCATTTTTTTGAAAAAAGCACTTGTTTTTTGCATTCCTTTGCTAAATAAAGCAGCACAAAGTCCAAATAAAATGCCTGCAAAAATGGCATAGGCAACATGCGCAAACGAAATGCTCGGAATTTCATCAATATGATAATTCGTGTGTGGTGTTTGCCAAAGTTTGGTCACTAAATCCGACACAATTGCGGTGATAAATGCAGGAAAAATAGCATGATACCGAATGCGTCCAATCAATAAAAATTCCAAAGCAAAAACGGCGCCAGCCAATGGTGTTCCAAATACGGAGCCAAATCCGCCAGCAACAGCTGCAATTAACAATATTTTTCGATCAGCAATAGACAATCGAAAAGGTTTGGTAAACTGGTCTGCAATGGCACCTGCCATTTGCAATGCTGTTCCTTCACGTCCTGCAGAGCCTCCTAAAAAATGAGTAATAATCGTTCCAACATACACCAAAGGCGCCATAATAAAAGGAACCGTTTTTTGCGGTTCGTGAATGGTATCAATTAACAAATTGTTACCAGATTCCAATTCTTTGCCATAATAATGGTATATCAATCCAATTCCAAATCCGCCAATTGGCAAAAAAGCAATGATCCAAAGATGACTTTCACGAAACTGAGTTACCCAATCCAATGATTGTAAAAAACCTGCAGAAGCGCTTCCAACAAGAACTCCAATAAAAATACTGATCAATGTCCATTTCAGAATAAATGGAAGACTTGGAAACTTTTTTATCCAATCATGAACTTTGTTGTGAATATTTTGACTGCTAATGGTTTGATTTTTGATGCGCATACAATTCCCGATTAAAAGTGAACTCTTTGATTTAATCAGGCGTCATCAGCTTTTTTTAAAAGCGGTTGGGCAAGGAAGAACACCATTTCCTTTTAATTATTGGTGCGAAGATAAAAAAATAATTTTAATCGAGTTTTTATTTGATGATTGTGTTGGAGTTTGATTGAAGTATTGGGTTATTTATTTTTACTAATGCTTTTATGTAAACTTATTTCAGCACAAAACACTTCCGTTAATCCTAAACTTACACCTTCTTTTTTGGTGCTTGGCATAGTGCCGATTTTCAACACAAATGTTGATGCGGAGAACCAAACTTTGATTAACCACAAATGTGTCTGCGGAGCTCTGAACCGCCACTTTTGCCAAACCCGTGTTATGCCTTCGTTGTTCATTTTTGTCGTTACATTTTGTCATAAATTGGTCTCGGTATTCGCTTTAATATTGTCGCAATTAGTCGCCAGCGTTTTGTAACATAAGCAACCTTTTTTTTGCTAATAATTGCTTTGTAAATTTGTCTAACCGTTTTTTCAACAGGCATTACCCAAAACAAACCTTCGCCTTTTGCCATTTCTGTATCAACAAGTCCTGGTCGAATGTCTGTTACAAAAATCGGTTCTTTAAGTTTTGTTGCTTTCTGTCTCAGCCCTTCTAAATAATTTATTTGATAGGCTTTTGTCGCATTGTATGCAGGTGCTTGTCTGCTACCACGAAGTCCGCCAATGGAACTTATTGCAACTAAATGTCCTGATTTTTGTTTTTCTAAATAGTTAAAAGTCCAATCTGCAACACAAGTAAAACCTAATACATTCGTGTCTATTGTTCGCTTTTCTATTTCAAAGTCTAGGTTCTCATTTATGTCGCCAATGCCCGAACTAATAATTAATAAATCAAGTCCGCCAAGTTCTGTGGTAAGTTCATCTAATTTCTGTCCAACAACATTTGTATCATTGATGTCAAATGATTTTATATAAAAATTTGGATTCTCGTTTTTTAATTCATTTAGCAATTCAACGCGTCTTCCTGTCAAGCCAATTTTATAATTGTTGTCAGCCAAAAGTTTTGCAAGTCCTTTACCTATTCCAGATGTCGCCCCAATTATTATAGCTTTTTTCATTCTTAATTTTGTCTGTTTGTTGTGTCGTCCTACAATGAGGCATAACGTTGTTGTGTAATGAAAGTTGCGTGGTTTAAGCACTAAAAAGTTAGTAAATAAAACACGAACCAAGAAAATCCGAGAGGATTTTCGTAAGTAGGCTTTTACCAGCAATTTTTTTTACACGGTGTTAGGCACTGGCTTTTTATTCTCTATTTTTTTATAATTTTGAAATTCTGAATTTTATTGTTTTCATATGTAAGATTAATAAAATAAATTCCAGCTGAATATTTTGATAAATCAATTTCAAATTCTTTTTGAATAAGTTCACTTGACTCAATTTTCAAACCATTTATATTAAAAACTCTAACTTTAAATTCAGTATTTATATTTGATGAAATTTTAAATTTATGGTTTGAATTTGTATAAATCTTAAATGTTTTTTCAAGTTTATAACTTTCAGTTCCTAAAACTACTGAAGAACAATTTCCATTTGTTTGCCAAGAATCTTTAAAATTTTCATAAGTTGCTTGTTCTTCAACATATGGATAAGTTTCAAATCCAGAAATTAGTCCGTAAACAATTCCATTTTCTACTCTTAAATTCGGAGTATATTGAAAAAAATCAGGTCTTCTATAATCTCCAATGACTTCCCAAGAGCTTTTCTTTTCAGCTATTTTAGGTAAAATTATAATTATATGCTTATCAACTGCTCCTAATTCAGAAGCAGCCATTGAGAAAGTTCCATTACAATCAAAGTCAACTCCATCCCAAATTCGTATAATTGTGTTGTTTTCTTGACCTCTCAAAACATCTATGATTTCAAAGTCTATTCCGTCATTGTCAATTGCAATTATTTTTCCATAAACAATTAAGTCATTTTGAAAAGATGAAGATTGACTTGTGTCACAAAATGAACTTGAAGTCCAACTACAAGCTAAAAGTTTATTTGAGATTATAAAGTTAAAAAGAATAAGTAGTAATAATTTTTTCATTTTTCATTTTTTTTAGTTGTTCAACTTGCTTGTGCCTAACGGTTTAGTATAAGCGTAGTGCGGGATTAAAAGCACTTCACTTTCGGTTTAGCAGTATGTTTATTAATATTCAATTCGTTTAAAATTAGCACTTTAGCCCGCATTACGCTTATACATTGTTGGAAGCTGTGTTTTCTTCTTTTTTCTTAATTGTCTTGTTCATAAATAATTTCATCGTGTAACCAAATCCAAGTCCGCCAATTGTCCAAATTACAAGTCCTAATAATAAAGTTTTCAAAGTTATTTCTTGTCCGTCAAAGTATGGAAATCCGATTGACATAATCAAAAACATAAATGCTCCCCAACTTAATCCTGTTTTAATCCAACTCTTTTTGTCAAAAGGATTTGGAATATGTTCGAGGTCAATATTTTCATATCGTTTTGGTTGTTTTTCTAACCATTTTTCTTTTAGACTTTTTCTAAACCAACCCCAAATCGGAAAAGTAATTGCCAGAATTATAAAACTCAGTGCATTAGTCAGACAAGGAATGGTATTCCCGCAGTTTTTACAATAAAGTCCAAACCAATTTTTAAATGCGGTTCCGTTTTCTGTCGACCAAGTTCTTCCATCGTGAAGTGTCTCGCAATGAGGACAAGGAACAAGTGCTCTTTCAATCCTCGGCTTGTCAATTGTTTTGACTTCCAAACTGACTTTCGGAACTCTTTGTCCTAAAATCAATTCATTTATTGCTAAACTTGGATTCAAAATCCAATGTAGCATCATCCAATTTTTCCAAGTATAAACTTTGTACTTTTCTTTATTAAATTCCATTGAGTTCTGTTTTTTCATATAGCTGCCAACGTGTTTGTGTATGAGTTGTTGCGTGTTTTAAGCGACTAATTTAGTAAATACAAAACCAACTAGAAAATCCGCGAGGATTTTCGTAAGTAGAGTAGAACTAGCAATTAATTATACACGGTGTTAGCAAATGGCGTTTTTTCAGGTGGCAAATTCAGTTCCGCTAATATTTTATTCAATTCAGTCAGGGAATCTTTGTCAATCAATTCCGTATTGATTTTCAATTCCTTTTTTTCTGTTTTCAACGTGTAATCTCCCGCAAACTTTTTTATCCAATTTACTTCATTCAGATTTATATCTTTTCTAAATCCATATAGTGCGTTTTTACGAATTGTTCCGTTTTCAATTGTCAGATATTGATTTGTCAAATCATATAAATAATGTCCAATGTATAAAATTCCTGCTACCAAATATCCATAATCAGTCCACCTAATTTTATCATCTTCATTTAAATTCAAAATTCCAAGTGCTAACCAAACTATTCCGAGAATTAGATTTATGTATAATCTTTTTTTCTTAAATTTTATTTTCATTTCTACTTTTTATTTTCGCTTTTTGCTAACGGTCTCGGCTATGAGTAGTT
>DDMS01000042.1:5524-6524 GCA_002340765.1 Flavobacteriaceae bacterium UBA2540
CCGGAGGGATTGCCTACCATCGGCTCGGCTATGAGTAGTTGCGTGGGTTAGCACTTAACTTTACAAGTACACACCAAACTGAAAATACGCGAGGATTTTCAGAAGTAGGAGAGAACAAGCAATTACTTATAGCCATTGTTAGCTGTTGTTTTTCTTTTTAGCAACTATAGAATAAACCATAGGGATTTTATTTTCCAAATGTTCTATTCTATATTTCTTTGTTTCAAATTCTACTGTTTTATTGAAACAATTGTAAGGTGAATAATCAATCTCATCTAACGATTTTATTTCAAGTCCATTATTAATCAAGCTATTCACTACTTCGCTCAAACTGTGATTCCACATAACATATTCCTGTGTTATGTCAGCAGTTTTGTCCGCATAAGTTCCGTTTTCTGATTCTATAATTGCTCCTGAATTAAAATATCGGTAAAATATTTTTTCAAAATTATCGTCAAACATCCAAACAACAGGATGAAATTCTACAAACACAAATTGTCCGTTTGGTTTTAGAAATCTAGACACGATTTTTGCCCACTTGTCTAAGTCAGGCAACCAACCAATAGTACCGTAACTAGTAAAAACAATATCAAATTTTTCGTCTAAATGGTTGGGTAAGTCGTAGATGTTACAACAAATAAACTTTGCATTTGAATTGGTATCTTTTGCAATTTGCTTAGCACTTTCAATAGCTTTGTTTGATAAGTCAACGCCTGTAACATTTGCACCAAGTCTGCTCAACGAAATAGAGTCTTGTCCGAAATGGCATTGTAAATGCAAAATTGTTTTTCCTTTTATGTTACCAAGCAATTTTAATTCAATTTCATTTAGAGAGGTTTTTCCATTCAGAAATCCATCAAGGTCATAAAATTCAGATTTCAAGTGCGTCTCCGTTCTATTATTCCAAGAATTTCGGTTAATCTCTATGTAATTATTTTTAGATATCATTTTTTTAAGGTTGTTTCTTAAATAACAGCTAACGTTTTGCAGCTACCCGAAG
>DDMS01000019.1:0-8386 GCA_002340765.1 Flavobacteriaceae bacterium UBA2540
GTTTTTCATTCATTAGACATTACCAAAGCAGAAGTTCATGATGTTCATTTTTTGAAAAACATAAAACAGCAAATGTCTGATTGTGTGTTGCTTGGATATAGAGGGTATCTGTCAGAAAGCATTCAGCTAGATTTATTTCAATCAGTAAATATTAAATTAGAAACGCCCAAAAGAAAGAATCAAAAGAATTATAAACTTCAAGCATATGTATTTAGAAAATACAGAAAAAGAATAGAAACACTATTCTCGCAACTGTGTGACCATTTCTTAATTAGAAGAAATTATGCTAAAACTTTTGAAGGTTTTAAAACCAGAATTTTAGCAAAAATAACAGCATTAACATTGGTTCAATATATCAATAAATTTATATTTGACAGCCCAATTAATAATATCAAAAATCAATTAATTTAATTTCACCCAACGGGTTAGTGATAGTAATTCTCTATGAAGAAATGGTTAAACTAATAAGAGGAAAGAAAAAAGAATAGTTAACAGCGATTATTGACTAAAAAAACTCTTTACAAAATGATGTAAAGAGTTTTTTTTAATTAAAATATAACATTGTCAAAATCTAAAAGCCAAAAGCTAACAGTCAAAAACTAATGGCTTAAAATCACTTGCTTATAAGCACCATTTTCCAATTTTTCTCTAATTGCAGAAAAAGCAGTAATGGTTTCGTCAATATCTTGCTGAGTATGCGTTGCAGTTGGAATTAATCGTAAAATAATCAATCCTTTTGGAATTACTGGATACACCACAATTGAGCAGAAAATTCCGTGATTTTCTCTTAAATCATTGACCATTGCCATTGCTTCAGGAATATCACCATTCAAAAAAACAGGGGTAATACAAGTTTGAGTACTTCCTAAATCAAAACCTGCAGCTCGCAAACCTAATTGTAGTGAATTGGTATTTTGCCATAATTTTTCTTTCAATTCTGGCATTGTACGAATCATATCCAAACGTTTTAAAGCGCCTTTTACCATTGCCATCGGCAACGATTTTGCGAATATTTGTGAACGTAAATTATATTGCAAATATTGAATTACGTCTTTATTACCAGCTAAAAAAGCTCCAATTCCAGCCATTGATTTTGCGAAAGTTGCAAAATAAACATCAATATCATCTTGCACACCTTGCTCAAAACCTGTTCCTCTTCCGTTTTCACCAAGAGTTCCAAAACCATGTGCATCATCTACCATTAAACGGAAATTGTATTGTTTCTTCAATGCAACAATTTCTTTTAATTTTCCTTGTTCACCTCGCATTCCAAAAACACCTTCAGTAATTACTAAAATTCCACCTCCAGTTTCCTGAGCCATTTTCTCTGCACGTTTGATGTTTTTTTCAAAACTTTCCATATCATTATGTCGATATACGAAACGTTTTCCTGCGTGCAAACGAACACCATCAATAATACAAGCATGCGCATCCATATCATACACAATAATATCGTGTTTTGTTACTAAAGCATCAATTGCAGACATGATTCCTTGGTAACCAAAATTTAGTAAATAGGCATTTTCTTTGTGAACAAAAGCAGCACATTCTTTTTCTAATTGCTCATGAAAAGGGGTGTGACCAGACATCATTCTTGCTCCCATTGGATAAGCCATTCCGTGTTCAATAGCTGCTTCCCCATCTGCTTTTAAAACCTCCGGATGATTTGCCAATCCTAAATAATCATTGATACTCCAGGTAATTACTTTTTTTCCTTTGAAAGACATTCTGTTTAATATTGGTCCTTCAAGTTTAGGAAATACATAATATCCTTCAGCTTGCTCAGCCCATTTTCCTAACGGTCCTTTATCTTGTCTTATTCTTTCAAATAAATCTTTTGTCATGATTCAAAATTAATTATTAATAAATACAAATTAACCAATTTTTTAGCAGTTAATCAAATGTTATAGAATGGTAATTTTTTAGTCAAAAAAACCTTGCTGTTCCATCCAGTTATCGTTATAAATTTTGCTCATGTATCGTGAACCATGGTCAGGAAATATCAAAACAACCATGCTATTTTCATCAAAATAATTCATTTCAGCAAACTGTTTTACAGCTTGCACAACTGCACCAGAAGTGTAACCTGCAAATATCCCCTCTTTTATTACAATATCTCTAGTAGTAAATGCCGCTTCTTTGTCAGTTACTTTTTCAAAAACATCGATCACATCAAAATCTGTAGCTGTTGGAATTAAATTTTTGCCTAAACCTTCGATTTTATAAGGACTTATTTCACCTTTATCAAAAACACCTGTTTCGTGGTATTTTTTTAAAACTGAACCCATAGCGTCAACACCAAGAATTTTAATATTTGGATTTTGTTCTTTTAAGAATTTTCCAGAACCAGAAATGGTGCCTCCAGTTCCGCTTGCAACAACTAGATGAGTAATTTCACCAGAAGTTTGCTGCCATATCTCAGGTCCTGTTGTTCGATAATGTGCTTCAATATTTAATTCATTAAAATATTGATTAATGTAGACTGAATTTTTAGTTTTTCTATGAATCGCTTTTGCAACTTCATAATAAGATCTTGGGTCATCAGGAGCAATATAAGAAGGGCAAATATGCACTTCGGCTCCCATAGATTTCAGCATATCTATCTTATCAATTGATGATTTATCACTAACCGCCAAAATACATTTATAGCCTTTTACAAGACTAATCATTGCCAAACTAAAACCTGTATTTCCTGAGGTAGTTTCAACAATAGTTGAACCTTTTTTGATAATGCCTTTTCGCTCAGCGTCTTCAATAATATGCAACGCAATTCGGTCTTTGGCCGAGTGCCCTGGATTGAATGCTTCCAGTTTGGCATAATACTTTCCTGGTAACTCTTTCGTTATTTCATTAAGTTTTACCAATGGTGTTTGACCAACGAGTTGTAATATGTTTTCGGTGATTCCTTGGTTTCTTGTCATTGTATTGTTTTCTAAAAGTACATCAGTGCAAAAATTCTTACTTTTATCAAGCAGAACGAACTCTTTAAAAAAGTTTTAGTTTTCTTTTCAATACTTCAAAACCGTCAAAATGAGACCATTCAAACGGTTTTTAAATTCGTAAAAAGTAAAAACAGCTTATGTTCTTTCGAATGTAAAAATACACTTGTTTGTTGAATTAAAAAATTGAATTACAGCTTAATTTTCTCAGCTGTAATTTTGTTTTCCAACGCTAAGAAAAAAGTAAATTCTCTAGCAGTTTCCTTTAGCGCTTCAAAACGCCCCGAGGCACCTCCATGTCCCGCTTCCATATTGGTGTGCAAAAAGAGTAAATTTTTATCAGTTCTCAATTCACGCAATTTCGCAATCCATTTTGCTGGTTCCCAATATTGCACTTGCGAATCGTGAAAACCTGTTGTAATTAACATATTGGGATAATTTTTTAAACTTACTTGGTCATAAGGAGAATAAGATTTCATGTAATCATAATATTTTTTCAAATTCGGATTTCCCCATTCGTCATATTCGCCAGTGGTTAATGGAATAGTATCATCCAACATTGTTGAAACAACATCCACGAAAGGAACTGCTGAAATAATTCCGTTATATAACTCAGGATTCATATTCACAACTGCTCCCATTAATAAACCTCCTGCTGAACCTCCCATTGCATATAAATGTTTGGATGAAGTGTATTTATTGTCAATTAAATATTTTGAACAATCAATAAAATCGGTAAAAGTATTTTTCTTTTTCAACATTTTTCCATCTTCATACCATTCACGTCCTAAATATTCTCCACCTCTAATATGTGCTGTCGCAAACACAAAACCACGATCTAACAAACTCAAACGAGTCGTTGAAAATCCATCAGAAATAGTAACTCCATATGAGCCATAGCCATATTGTATCAAAGGTGTGTTTTCATTTAATTTCGTGTCTTTGTGATAAACCAACGAAATTGGCACTTTTTTTCCATCTCTGGCAGTTGCCCAAACCCGCTTGCTGATATAGTTTTCTCTCTTGAACTTCCCTCCCAGTAATTCTTGCTCTTTCATCACTTTTTTGGTTTTGTCTTTCATATTGAAATCAATAACAGAAATTGGCGTTGTAAAAGAATTGTAAGAATATCTGATAATATCTGTATCAAAATCAGGAGTATCATAAACGCCTGCTGAATAAGTTTCTTCATCAAAAGGCAAATAATAATCGTCTTTATTGTCCCAGCGTTTGATGCGAATTTTGTTCAAACCATTGGTGCGTTCTTCCAAAACCAAATAGTTTTTAAAAATAGAAAAATCCTCTAATAGAGTTTCTTTTCTATGTGGAATCACATTTGTCCAATTTTCTTTGGATGTAGCTGATATTGGCGTTTTCATCAATTTAAAGTTGGTTGCCTTGTCTTTATTGGTCAATAAGTAAAAATGATCTTTATAATGCGCCACATTATATTCTAAATCTCTTTCTCTTTTTTGCACTATTTTGAATTTTCCTGTTGGATTGTTGGCATCCAAAAACTGCGCTTCAGAAGAAACTGTGCTGTATGAGGAAATTATCAAAAAACTTTCTGATTTTGATTTGGCCACATAGGTCCCAAAAGTTTCGTCTTTTTCATGATAAACCTCAACATCTTTTGAGGCTGATGAGCCCAGAACATGTCTATAAATTTTCTCTGATCTTAATGTTGTTGGGTTTTGCTTTGAGTAAAAAATCGTTTTGTTATCATTTGCCCAAACTGCGACTCCAGAAGT
The DNA here is from genome assembly GCA_002340765.1 of Flavobacteriaceae bacterium UBA2540. Taxonomy (GTDB): domain Bacteria; phylum Bacteroidota; class Bacteroidia; order Flavobacteriales; family Flavobacteriaceae; genus Polaribacter. The sequence continues at coordinate 4,691 of DDMS01000019.1, forward strand.
ATTATCGATAATATCTGACATGATTTCACCAGTTACTAAGTTCTTTATTCTTAGGAAATACTGTCTTCTACTCACAGTATCCGTTGCAAAAACAGCATATTTATTATCAGGAGAAACACTCAAACCACCCAATTGAAAATAATCATATCCTTTCGCCATTTCATTGACGTTAAACATAATTTCTTCTTTGGCTTTCAAATTACCTTTTTTACGACTATAAATTGGGTATTGTTTACCCGTTTCAAAACGCGTAATATAAAAATAGCCGTTGTCTTTATAGGGAACTGAGGAATCATCTTCTTTGATACGACCTTTCATTTCCTCAAAAAGTTGATCTTGAAATTTCTTGGTATAAGCAGTTACAGTTTCATAATAACTATTTTCTGATTCTAAATAATCAATCACTTTTTGAGCTTGTGCGTCTTTTATAGGTGCTACTTTCTGCTCGTCAGAAAGACGCATCCAAAAGTAATTATCAATTCGCACGTCTCCGTGTTTTTCTAATTTTGTAGGTTGTTTCTCAGCTATTGGTGCGTTTGAATCATTACTTTTCATAAGTTTTGTGTCATTTTTACAAGCGATTGCAAAAATAGTACTTAAAAGCAATGTACTTAGGATTTTTTTTCTCATTTTTATTTCCGAATTAATTATCGTTAAATTTACTAATTTAGCGCAAACAAATACTTAAAAACCGATAAATTATGTTTGGAGACCTTACAGGAATGATGCAAAAGCTTAAAGAAACGCAACAAAGAGTTGAAGAAACCAAGAAACGACTTGATACTGTGCTAATTGATGAAGTTTCGAGTGATGGAAAATTGAAAGTAACTGTGACTGCTAATAGCAATATCAAATCAATTTCAATCAATGATTCATTGCTTTCTGATACTGATGAATTGGAAGATTATTTGATTCTAACGCTCAACAAAGCGCTTGAAAAAGCGAAAACCATCAATGAAAATGAATTGGCAAGTGTTGCCAAAATGGGAATGCCCAAAATCCCTGGAATGAATTTTTAAATTTCAAGAATGCTGTTTGAAGAATATATGTTGCCTTGTCTTAGCAAAACCATGTTTGGTATTGAATGTCTTGGTTGTGGATTGCAACGTTCTTTTATTTTTTTAATTAATGGAGAATTTTGGAATGCTTTCAAAATGTATCCTGCGATTTTTACATTGTTAATTTTTGGATTATTTATCCTTGTCAGTTGGAAAATCAGAATTAAAAATGTGCATAAAATCATTTCAAAATTGGCTTATATCAATTTATCAACCATCCTTATTAATTATTTTATCAAACTAACCTTTTAAAAAAATGACATCATGAAAAAACTAGAAACGGCGGTTATTTATGTTTTATCCTCTATAAGTATTCTTTGTTGCTGTTTTGGTGGATTGGGAATTTTATTTGCTTTACCTTCATATTTGGTTGCCAACAATCGTTTGAAAAATGCGCAATTGGATTCAGAAAATTATAGCTCAGAATCACTCACAGCCATGAATAATGCCAAAATTTTTGCATTGGTTACCTTAGTAATTAATGGATTATTTCTTGCGTATACTATTTACAGTTTGGCTACTACAGATTGGGAAATATTTATGGAAGAGTTCAATAAAGCCATGGAAGATTACAAATCATCACAATCATAAACTAAAAAAGGAAGCAAATCGATTCCTTTTTTTATGAATTGATTTAATAGTTTTATATCTCAAAAACACCCAACATACCAACCACAAATGCCATAGCATATAAAGACAAAATAATGATTGTAAACACCCCAATAAATTTGTAATGTGATTTTAACATTTCAAAAGATGCAGTCAAGTCAACATCATCAGTATTTGCTAATGCTGCTTTCATTTTATTAGCAAATTGCATCAAATAATATACTGGAAATAAATAGATTGCAGCCATCACTAGATAAATAATGGTAATCATTTTGCCAATATTAAAAGGATACACTTGAGATTGCATTTCTTGAATTGAATTGAATATAGTTGATGCAAATAACGCCACAATTACTAATAATGCAATTCCAACAAATCCAACAATAGACAAGAAAAAAGCCCATTTGGCGGTTTCTAGCAAATAAGATTTTGCTTCGCTATTCAATTTTAATTCGGCTAATTGTATAATTGGTTCTGACATCGTTGTTTTTTTTAAAAATTATTGATATTCAAATATAACAGTTATTTATGAAAACTGGCAATCGTTTTTTTTATGATTTCAATACATTCATATAACTGATTTTCAGTCATAACCAATGGTGGCGAAAATCGAATAATATTTCCATGCGTTGGTTTTGCAAGCAAACCATTATCACGTAATTTCAAACAAATGTTCCAAGCTGTTTCACTTTCTTCGGTATCATTGATAACAATTGCATTCAACAAACCTTTTCCTCTAACCAATTTTATCAAAGAATGCTCTTTTGCAAATTCTGATAATTCCGCTCTGAAAATTTTGCCCAATTTATATGAATTTTCTGCCAAATTTTCATCACGCACTACTTCCAAAGCAGCTATTGCCACTGCAGCAGCAATTGGATTTCCACCAAAAGTAGAACCATGATTTCCTGGTTTCATGACATTCATAATTTCATTATTTGCTAAAACTGCTGACACTGGATAAGCTCCTCCGCTCAAAGCTTTTCCAAGAATCAAAATATCTGGTTTCACTTCTGGGGTGCCTGAACAGTTTTTATCTGCACAATTACAATTGCCACAAGTTGCTAACAAACGTCCTGTTCTTGCAATTCCTGTTTGAACTTCATCTGCAATAAACAACACATTGTGAGTTTCGCAAAATCGCTTTGCAGCTGACAAATATCCTTCGGAAGGAACATAAACTCCTGCTTCTCCTTGAATTGGTTCTACCAAAAAAGCAGCAATATTTGGATTGTTTTGCAACACATTTTCTAATGCTTGAATATTGTCATATTCAATATTGACAAATCCTTTCGTAAATGGTCCAAAGTTTTTACGTGCATTTTGATCATTTGAAAAAGAAATAATAGTGGTTGTTCGTCCGTGAAAATTGTTTTCGCATACGATAATTTCAGCCTCATTTTCGTCAATTCCTTTTACTTCATAAGCCCATTTTCGAGCGATTTTTATTGCAGTTTCTACAGCTTCTGCACCTGTATTCATTGGTAACAATTTGTCAAACCCAAAAAAATCAGTGGAGAATTTTTCGTATTTGCCAAGCATGTCATTATAAAAAGCACGAGAAGTCAGTGTCAAAGTTTGTGCTTGTTGCACCAAAGCATTCACAATTTTTGGATGACAATGTCCTTGATTTACTGCAGAATATGCAGAGAGGAAATCAAAATATTGTTTACCTTCCACATCCCACACATACACGCCTTCACCCCTACTCAAAACTACTGGCAATGGACGGTAATTGTGCGCACCATAGTTATTTTCTAAATCTATCGCTTGTTGCGACGTAAGTTGCTCTAAAACAGTCATTATTTATTGTTTTAAAATGAATAAAATAACCATTCCTGTTCTACCTTTATCCTTCTAAATCCCGATAATTATCGGAACAGAAATTCAGCGTGGGAAAGAAATCATCCTCGAAGTCGGACAAAAATACGAAAAAAGTTTAAAGATTTTAAGGTTTCTGTGGTTTAACGGTTTCTATTGTTTCATTGATACATTGATGCATTTATACATTGCTACATTGCTACATTGC
>DDMS01000019.1:8436-25643 GCA_002340765.1 Flavobacteriaceae bacterium UBA2540
TTCTATTGTTTCATTGATACATTTATACATTGCTACATTGCTGCATTAATTATTTGTTTAATTTTACTGATTCAAAAAAGAAGTATGCCAACTAGAGAACTCAATCCTTTTGTTAAAAGAAATCAAGTTTTAGAACTCCTTATCGAAGATTATGCTTTTGGTGGAAAGGGAATTGCGCGTATTCGTTCGGAAAAAGGCAACTTTGTGGTATTTGTAGCAAATACATTGCCTGGACAATTGGTGAAAGCACAGATTGTAAAATCGAGCAAAAAATTTGCTGAAGCCAATTTGGTTGATGTGATTACACCTTCTAAAGACGAAATTGACATGCCTTTTCAAGACATTCCTGGGGCACCTTTCATTCAATTGCCTGTGTCTTTGCAAAATCAATACAAAAAAGAAAGCACGTTGTCTTTGTTTCAGCGTATTGGAAATGTTGGGAATATTGGAGATTTATTTGATGAATTTATTACTTCTCCCAACGATTTTCATTACCGGAACAAAATGGAATACGGTTTTTCTGCTATTGGATATGACCGAATCAACAAAACCGATATTGATATTTTCACTTTGGGTTTCAAAAGACGTGGAGTTTGGTGGATGGGAGACAACTTAGAAAAAGACTCAGGGTTGTTTGACAAAGAATTGGAAGACAATATCAGAAATATCCGTATTTATTGCGAAAAAACAGGATTACCACCTTGGCATGGACCTAAAAAAGAAGGCTTCTTTCGATATTTTGTAGTTCGAAAATCATTCAAAACGAATGAGTTTTTGTTCAATTTGGTAACCACTTCCGATGGATTGGATGCCTTTTCAATACCGCTATTTATTGCCTATTTACAAAGTCTTTTTGGCGAACGAATGGCAGGTTTGATTCACACTATCAATGATGAAACTGGCGATAGAACGATTGCTACTGCTGGCAGCGAACAATTGGTGTATGGCAAAGACAAAATCGTGGAAGAATTGTTGGGTTTGCAGTTCGAAATCAGTATGAAAAGCTTTTTTCAGACGAACCCAAAAGCCGCTGAAAAATTGTATAGCAAAGTGGTTGAATATGTGTTAGAAGACCAAACCAAAGTAGACAATACTGTTGTAATGGACTTGTTTTGTGGCACAGGAACAATTGGGCAAATTGTAGCCGCAAAAAGCAATAATGCTAAAATTATTGGAGTTGATATTATTGCCTCTGCTATTGAAGATGCCCAAAAAAATGCCAAAAGAAACGACATCAAAGGCGTTAAATTTTATACTGCGGATGTAGGAAAGTTTTTAACGGCACATCCTGAATACATCAACAAGATAAAAACCATTATTTTAGACCCTGCAAGAGCAGGTATTATGCCAAAAACATTGAAAAAAATCATTGATTTAAATGCTGACAGAATGATATATGTTTCTTGCAACCCCGCAACCCAAGCGAGAGATACTGAACTTTTACGCGAAGCTGGCTATGAACTAAAAAAAATCAGTTTGGTAGATCAATTTCCGCACACAAGCCATATTGAAACGGTTGCCTTATTCGAAAAATAGCCAAAATCGAACTTTCTTTTCGAAATATTGAGCATAAAAAACTTCTGTTAAAGTCAGTGACTATTATTTTGTGTTACAATGTTTTTGCAGAATATTATGTTGTGGTTGCGGATTATTAAAAGTAACTTGCGAAACGTTGCATTGCCTTTATCTCACTATATAAGACATTATCTCAAGTTACATTGGCTTCATCTCACAATACAATAAAGTTCTTTAATGTAACATTTACTTTATTTCAAGATGTAATGTAATTATTTTAAAAAACATTTACTTGATTTCAAAATGCATTGTCACAATTTTACGTTGCATTGTATTCGTCTAATTATGAACTATATTTTAGGAAAGTGTTATGTCAATTTTTTTTTATTTAACATTTGTGGTTTAAGTCGCCAAAGGAAACAAAGCCCGTTAACATTAAAATAAAAAAAATAAATCCCTTTCTCACTTCTCTACAAATCCTATTTTTCCTTTTGTTTTATAACCACTGTTGAAATGTAAATTCCAATTATAATTGAAACTCCAATAAATAGCAACGAAAACCATTCTGGAATTTCAAGAAAACTTACGGACATTAATTTGAGTGAAACAAATAAAAGTATGGCAAATACGCTGTATTTTAAGAATACGAATTTCTCTAACATATTAGACAAGAAAAAGTATAAAGAACGCAAACCCATAATGGCAAAAATATTAGACGAATAGACAATAAATGGGTCTGTAGTCACTGCGAAAATTGCAGGAATACTATCCAAAGCAAACAATAAATCTGTCAATTCTATGGTAATTAACGCTCCTGCAAGTGCCGTGAAAACTGTTTTATTGTTCTCTTTAGCAATGTATTTTCCTCCATGCAAATCATTACTAAATCGAAAAAACTTTAAAAGGCCTTTTGGTTTTTCTGCTTCAGGAGAGTGTTTGGCTTCTTTTTTTAGCATTTTTAAAGCTGTGAATAAAAGAAACAATCCAAAAACAATGTTCATTCCATGGATTTTGTTAATCAAAACCAAACCTACACTGATTAAAATGGCTCGAAAAACAATTGCTCCAAGAATTCCCAAGAAGAGTAAATTGTGTTGGTATTGTCTAGGAATTTTGAAAGAAGTGAAAATAATAGCAATCACAAAAAGGTTGTCAACACTCAATGACAATTCAATAATATAGCCTGTCAAATATTTGATAACAGCGTCTGTTGGCTTCAAATTATCACCATTCTCAACCATAGAAGCACCATAAAACCAATAAATTAAAACAGTAAACAGCAAAGCATTACTGATAAAGAAAATGGTTTCAAAAATGGCTCTTTTAACAGAAGTGACACGATTTTTTTTATGAAGTATGAAAAAATCTATCGACAAAAGAGTCATTACATATACTATTAAAATAATCCAAGGAGTACTATTTTCCATAAATTTCTTTAAAATTCATTAGTTGGTTTGATGATGATACCAAAATAAGCAAAGTTTTCCTCGCAAATTTTCAAAAATGAAACCCTTTCTTTTCGAACACGAAATTAATACTTTTTTGAGAAATCTTTGTGAAAGAAGAAAAATATTAGAAGAAAGTTGTGAGATATAAGATATTAGAAGTTGGATATTAAAAGTTATAGGTTTGATGTTATTTTAAAACGTGATGTGCTAAAACTTTTTGAACTTCATATACATTCACCGATTTATTTATTTGCTAGTTAATAGTTGGTTCTTGATCTCTTGAAATCTGAATTTTAAGTTCTGCATCTAAATCAAAAGTAACTACGGTTTCAAAGCTAAATCTTGAAATACTTTTGTGTGTAACTGATTTTTATTCAGTTTTACTGACTGTAATTCGTTTAACACCATTTTATTTGTAAAAATAAAAGTATCTCTAATCAATTTAAAACCCAATTCAATCACTTCGCTATTGATCAACAATTTGCTATATTTATAAACTAAATCTTCTTTACTCATTTAACCTGCATTCCTTAAAATTACTGGAAATATTCCCATGTTTTTTTATTCAAATTTAGCTATTATTATTTTGAAAAAACCAAAACCCAAAATTATTTTATTCCTCTTTTAACAACTCAGGAAATTTCTTTTTAAAACGATTAAGTCTTGGAATAGAAACTGACAACACATAATTTTGATTCGGATTTCGCTTTTCAAAATTTTGATGATACTCTTCTGCTTTGTAGAATTTGGTAAACTTTTGAACTTCTGTAGCGACTTTGCCATCGTAAACGTCTTTGTTTAGCTTGGCAATCATAGCTTCAATCATTGCTTTTTCATCCCCATTACTATAAAAAACTATGGAACGATATTGACTACCATAATCAGGATGTTGACCGTTTTTGGTAGTTGGATTGTGTGAACCATAATATACTTTCAACAAAGTTTCAAACGAAATAATTTTCGGATCATAATACACTGCAACCGCTTCAGCATGACCTGTATCTCCTTTTCCTGTTGATCCATAAGTAGGATTTGTGGTGTGACCTCCTGCATATCCAGAAACTGCTTCCTCTACTCCTTTTAAACTCTCAAAAATTGCTTCCACACACCAAAAACAGCCACCAGCAAAATAAGCAACTTTGGTATTTTGTGATGGAGCATTGTCTTTTTGAATGTTTTCTTCCTTTTTTGAAAATCCTAAACAAGATATAAAAGTGAATAAAGTAACTGTAAAAAAAATGTTGGTGTGTTTCATGGTTGTTGGTTATTGGTTGTTTGAAATTGAGTTACAAATTTCTGAACTTTTTACATTTCAAAAAATAAATCCGTGTTAATTGTCGTGTTAAAATTTTGTTTTATACATTTTGTTTACAACTTTCACAATTTATTAAGAAAGCATCTTGTAAAACACACCTTAGATATGTATTTTTGTTAAGTTAATAAACTAAAATATGGAGCCTTTTATTGTTTCTGCACGCAAATATCGTCCTCAAAATTTTGAGGATGTTGTTGGGCAACAAGCAATTACGAATACTTTAGAAAATGCAATCAAAAGCAATCATTTAGCACAAGCTTTATTATTTACAGGTCCACGTGGCGTTGGAAAAACATCTTGCGCAAGAATTTTAGCTAAAAAAATAAATTTGCAAGGTACTTCAATTCCTGAGGATGAAGATTTTGCTTTTAATATTTTTGAGTTGGATGCTGCTTCAAATAATTCTGTGGATGATATTCGAAGTTTGACAGACCAAGTGCGTATTCCGCCTCAAACAGGAAAATTTAAAGTATATATTATTGATGAGGTTCACATGCTTTCGCAATCGGCTTTCAATGCTTTTTTAAAAACCTTGGAAGAACCTCCTGCGCACGCTATTTTCATTTTAGCAACTACCGAAAAACATAAAATTATTCCTACAATTTTGTCTCGTTGTCAAATTTTTGATTTCAAACGTATTGGCGTTTTGGATGCAAAAAACTATCTGAAAACAATTTGCAAAAACGAAGGAATCACTGCTGATGATGATGCTTTGCACATTATTGCTCAAAAAGCGGATGGTGCTATGCGTGATGCATTGTCTATTTTTGATAGAGTGGTAAGTTTTTCAGGAAAAAATTTGACAAGAGAAGCTGTTGCCGAAAACTTGAATGTCTTGGATTATGACACTTATTTTTCAATGACGGATTTGCTAGTGGAAAATAACATTCCTGACGTTTTGAATTCCTTTAATGAAATTTTGTCAAAAGGATTTGAAGGACATCATTTTATCAATGGTTTGGCAAGTCATTTTCGAGATTTATTGGTGGCAAAAGATAAAATTACGATTGATTTATTGGAAGTTGGTGACACCGCCAAACAAAAATATTTAGTGCAAGCAACCAAAGCAAGTCTTCCATTTTTGATTGATGCCATTCAAAAAGCGAATGATTGTGATTTGAATTATAAATCTAGCAAAAATCAACGATTGCTGGTCGAATTAACATTAATGCAAATTGCCTCTATCACTTTTGATGGAGAAAAAAAAAAGCCAGCTAACTTCATAATTCCTGCAGCCTTTTTTCAAGCATTGATGCCTGCGAAAAAAAAAGAAGTCATTGAAGTTCCAAAAAAAGAAGTTGAAATTAAAACAATTGTATCAGAATCTATTCCTGAGAAAATTGCTGAATCTCCAAAACCAGTTTTAGAAATTGCCAGAAAAAGAGACAGTTCTTTGTCTTTAAAAAGTATTTTTCAGCCAAAAGAAGTTGAAAAAACTGCCATTAAAGAAAATTATGATGACTATCCAAAAACAGTTTTCACCATCAAAAAATTGGAATTGTATTGGAAAGAATATGCTAATTTATTAGAAAAAAAAGGGGAACAAAGCATGGCAGCCATAATAAGCATTGGAAAACCTGTTCTGGGCGAAAATTTTCAAATAAGTTGTGCTGTTTCCAATTCTTTGATGCAAGATCAATTCTTAAGGACAAGACCTAATTTATTGCATTTTTTGAGAGAAAAACTCAATAATTATGGCATTGATATTTTGGTTACTTTGGATGAATCTATCTCAAAAAAGTTTGCATATACACCTCAAGAAAAGTTTAATAAACTGAAAGAGAAAAACCCATTGATTGAAAAATTACGTCAAACTTTTGAATTGGATTTGTAATTTTTTAAACAATTTTCTTACCTAAATAAGAAATGATGAGCTCTTTTTTGGGTAGTTTGTCTCTTTCATATTCAGTAATTAAATACAATCCTGTTCCTTTTTCTACAAATAATGGGATTGATTTTTCTTCTGCATACAAAACACTTAAAACTTCCTTGTACTGCTTTTCATCTTTAATTTTTACTTGATGAATTATTGGGTTTTCTCTGAAGGCTTCACTTAGATTAATGTAATCGTCTTTCGGAGTGAAAAAATGTAATTTTTCTTCAACTGTAGCCTCATTAATTTCTGTTGAGGATGCTATTTTAAAAGAGCCATGCTCACCAAAAACTCCAGAAAAATTCTCTAAAGCCTGTTTGTTTACCGTATCATTTGCTGTAAGCGCAATTAAATAACCCACATCATTCAACTCGATATTATTAGTCAATTCATCATCATAAATATTGACATTCAATGCTTCTAAATTGTCTTCCAAAGCTTGCTCAATAAATTGTTTATTGGAATCAATAATGACAATTCTTTTACCTTTATCTCGCAAATAACTTGCAATCAATCTTGCAGGATTTGATGCGCCAACTATTAAAATACCATTTGACTTTTTTAGAAATACTCCTATAATTCTTGCAAAAAAACGAGCCGTAGTTGCATTTAAAAGAACAGTGCCTAAAACAATCATAAAAACCAAAGGCGTTATGTATTCTGCACCTTCCACTCCTTGTTTTAATAATTTGCTTCCAAATAACGATGCGATTCCGGCAGCCACAATTCCCCTTGGTCCTACCCAACTTATAAAGATTTTTTCATTGAATTTGAGTTTCGAATTTATGGTACTTGCAAAAACAGCCAAAGGACGAATTACAAAAACAACAATCGCAAATAAAGCCAATGTTTTCCATGAATATAAAAGCATCAACTCATCAATATTCATGTTAGCTGCTAATAAAATGAAGAGAATTGAAATCAATAAAACACTCAAAGATTCTTTAAAATAGAGTAATTCTTTGATGTTTTTCAATTTGCTATTTCCCAAAACCATTCCCATTACAACTACTGCCAACAATCCAGATTCATGCGCAAAAATTTCTGATTCCACAAATACTAAAAGTACTGTGGAAAGTGAGGCAACATTTAATAAATAATGAGGAATCATTTTTTTATTGATCACATATGCCAAGGCATTTGCAAACGTAAATCCAAAAGTAGTCCCAAATAATATAATTTTTCCAAACTCAATAAAAGCAGTTTTTGTAAAACCACTTTCACCCCCAACTGTAATAAATTCAAATACTAAAACGGCTACTAAAGCTCCAATAGGGTCTATCAAAATTCCCTCCCATTTTAGTACGGTAGAGATGTCTTTTTTTAAAGGAATGTTTCTTAAAATAGGTGTAATTACTGTTGGCCCTGTAACAATAATCAATCCTGAAAACAAAAAAGAAAGTTCCCAACTTAAATTGAAAATTTTATGAGCTACAATACCTACACCAAAAAAAGTAATGGCTGCACCCAAGGTAATCAGTTTCGTAATAACAGGACCTACATTTTTTATCTCCTCTCTTTTCAAGGTCAAACCACCTTCAAATAAAATAATACTGATGGCTAATGAGACAAAATTATACAGATAATCTCCGGGGAAAAGTCCTTTTTCACCATTCCAAATAGGTTCAATCCATTTCGAACCATCTTCAGTAATATAAGTAGCAGCAATAGGTCCAACCAATAATCCAATTAAAATTAAGGGAAGAATTGCAGGGATTTTAAGTTTCCACGCAACCCATTGTGCCAATATTCCTAAAATGATAATACCTGCTAATTCTAACATTGTGTGATATGAAACTATTGTTCGTAAAATTAAGAATGTTTATGGTTCATAAAAATTTTATGGCTGTTTTTTTAAAAAAAAAGAAATAAAAACATAAAGATTTTGTGAGAACTGCTAATTTTGCATAGCCGTAAAAAATTCCAAACAAAATATTTAAATCTTTATATACTGATACTGCGTTATCAATGAAAAAATTAGCACTTTCTAAAAAACAATTAATAAAATTTACGCTTATAGGAATATTCTCAGTAATTATTGATTTAATTTTTTACTACACATTTTTAAATATATTACCTGAAACTTCATTCTTTTTCATCACTAAAGAAGAAATCTCAAAAGCGATGTCTTTTTTGTGTGGAATGACTTTTTCATATTTTTTAAATAAATTTTGGACTTGGAAAAAGAAAGATCGTTCAAAAAGAAGAGTTGCAAAATTCGCTTTGATTTACGGAATTTCACTCTTAATAAACGTAACAGTAAATGCTCATTTGATTTTTTTACTTCACAACTATAAAAATTTGATTGATTTACCCAATAAATATCTCATTGCATTCATTGGAGCCACAGGTGTTAGTGCATTGTTAAATTTTGCAGGACAAAAATTTTGGCTTTTTAAAGCTGCTAAAACTAAAAAAAACTCATTCAAAGTTTAACTCAAAAAACTTTATAATTTTCATTAATTTTACAAAAAAATCATTTTTAATGTTAGGATTACAATTCGAAACTACTACTTCTTGGGCAGATATTGCCAAAGATAATTTATCACAAATACTTACTGATCACGCTTTTTTAGAGCAAAAAGCCGCTTCAAATGCAGTATCAATTATTATCAATTATTCCGAAGAAACTGAACTTGTTAAAGAAATGAGCAATATTGCCATTGAAGAAATGCAACATTTTAAAATGGTTCATTTACTTATGGTAAAAAGAGGATTCGTTTTAGGTAGAGAACAAAAAAACGATTATGCTGTGCAGTTGCAAAAATTCTTTCCTAAAACCAAAGACAGAACTGATGCTTTGATTCAGCGTTTGCTAGTTGCAGCATTGATTGAAGCCAGAAGTTGTGAACGTTTCAAGGTTTTTTCTGAAAATATGGAAGATGAAGAATTGAAAAAGTTTTATAAAAAATTGATGATTTCTGAAGCCAATCACTACGCCACTTTTTTACAATTTGCACGAGAATATCAAGACAGAGAAATTGTGGATGCAAAATGGAAAGCTTTATTACAATTTGAAGCTAAAATGATAAAAGAAAGAGGAACTTTAGCAAAAATTCATGGTTAATGAACCTTAAACCCTAAACCCTGAATTAATACAACATGTTCAGCAAAGAAGAAGCTACTTTATTGCGTAAAGAATTTTGGACAAGTTTTGGAAAATCTTTTCCCAGAAAGTGGTTGTTATACAATACCAAAATAAAAGGCGTTGCTTTTAAATTCGTCACCGACAAAAAAGGAGCAATGATTTGTTTGGATATAGAACATTCTGACGAATTGATGAATTTGTTGTATTATGACCAATTACTTTCACTGAAATCGCTTTTAGAAACGGAACTTCCTGAGATCATTTATGATGATGCGTACGAATTGGAAAATGGCAAAATCATACACCGAATTTATGTTCCTTTTGATAAAAAGTTCAACATCCATAATAAAAATACATGGAGAGCTTGTTATGAATTTTTTGTAGAAAAGATGTCAATACTTGAAGGTTTCTTTTATGAATATGAGGAAGTGATTAAAAATGTATAATTTTTAATAACCTATTTTATAAATTGAATAGAAAAAGGATAATGTATCATTTCGCCATTACTCGCTTTTACAGCATTGATTATAGGAAAAATCAAATAAAAAATTCCTAAAATAATCAGTCCAATAAATCCAAGTCCAAAGAAAATAACAAAAGGAATACAAATTAATACATACAAAAACATTGAAATACGGAAATTTAAAATAGCTTTTCCGTGAAAATCCATTCTTAAAACCTACTCTTTTTTTAGAATCCATAAAATTAAAGGAACTACAAATCCCCCAATTCCAGATACAAAATCCAATAATTGACTTAAATGAGTAAGCATTAAAAGCTGTCTATCTTCTCTCATATTTATTTTATTTCATGTAAATGTTTTACAAATATGAATAAAAATATTTTAAAATATTATGAATCATCAGAAAAACACAAATTACTCATTGAAATTCTAGATAATCTTTGTGTATTTTTGTCCGATGATTCAAAACGATACTATCATTGCGCTAGCAACACCTTCTGGAATGGGAGCCATTGCTGTAATTCGACTTTCGGGCGAAAAAGCAATTGACATTGTAGATGTTTTTTTTAGGTCTACACGAAAAAATAAATCGCTAAAAAATCAAAAAACACACAGTATTCACTTGGGATTTATAGTTGATAAAGAGCATATCATAGATGAAGTATTGGTGTCTATTTTTAAAAATCCCAATTCCTACACTGGCGAAAATGTGGTAGAGATTTCCTGTCATGGTTCTACTTTTATTCAACAAGAAATCATACAATTATTTCTCAAAAATGGGAGTAGATTGGCGGATGCTGGCGAATTTACCTTACGTGCTTTTTTGAATGGAAAAATGGATTTGTCACAGGCTGAAGCTGTGGCTGATTTGATTGCGTCCAATTCAGCAGCAAGTCATCAAATGGCAATTCAACAAATGCGTGGTGGAATTGCTAATGAATTGAAATTATTGAGAGCGCAATTGCTTGATTTTGCTGCGTTGATTGAACTAGAACTCGATTTTTCAGGAGAAGATGTAGAATTTGCTGACCGTACAAAATTCAAAGAATTGGTTGCAAAAATTACCCAAGTTTTAAAAAGATTAATTGATTCCTTCTCTTTTGGAAATGCTATGAAAAACGGAATTCCCGTGGCAATTATTGGTGAACCGAATGTAGGAAAATCAACGCTGTTGAATGCACTTTTGAACGAAGAAAAAGCCATTGTTTCTGAAATTGCAGGAACTACAAGAGATGCTATTGAAGACGAAATTGTCATTGAAGGTGTTGCTTTTCGTTTTATAGATACCGCAGGAATAAGACATACAGAGGATATTGTTGAAAATATTGGTATCAAAAAAGCTTTTGAAAAAGCCGAAAACGCCCAATTGATTATTTTTTTGTTAGATGCTGAAAAATTTGCTGTAAATCAACCAAAATTTATGGCTGAAATTGCACAAATAAAAGAAAGATTACCAACCAAAAGAATATTGGTGATTGCAAATAAAGTTGACAAATTGAACCCGACTGAAATTGAAACGATTCAAGCTGAAATCGACAATTTGATTTTGTTATCTGCAAAAAATAACATTGGAATTGATACTCTAAAATCAGAACTCACTTCACTAGTTAATATTGGTGCACTCAGCAATAATGAAACGATTATCACCAATTCTCGTCATTTTGAAGCGTTGAATAATGCTTTACAAGCCATTATTTCTGTTAAAATTGGCATTGATAGAGAGATTTCAACGGATTTATTTTCTATAGATATCCGCGAATGTTTACTTCATTTAGGAACTATCACTGGAGAATATGATGTGGATAAAGATATTTTAGGGCATATTTTTTCCAACTTTTGTATCGGAAAGTAATATATTATTTTCAATAAAAAAACATGATTATAACCAACAAAAATGAGTTAAAAATAATTGCAACAGGATTTTAAAAACCGATTTTTTCAAGTGTATTTTTCCGTTGAATTTTTCCAGATGCTGTTTGATTAAAATGATCTAAAAAATATATTTCTTTAGGAATTTCAAATTTTGAAAGTGTTTTTAAAGACTTTATTTTTGAAAATAGTTCCTTTTTTATAAAAGTTTCATTTTCAATTTTCACTAAAGATTCTATCAATAAAACGAGCTTTTCTCCCAATTGCTCGTCTTGAATTCCAGCAACAAAAAAACGATTTTTAGTAATTTTTGCTAATTCTTCTTCAATCATTTCAGGATGCAATTTGATACCTCCAGAATTGATTACATTATCAAAACGACCTAACCATTCAAACTTTTTATTTGAAATTAATTGTACAACATCATTCGTAAACACTGTTTTTTCAAAAATATATTTAGCCTTAATTACCAAACAATTTCGTTCATCTTTATAAATAGAAACATTGGGCAGTACCTTATAAAAATTCGGGTATTTATGGACATGATTTAGTTTTTTAATAGCAATATGCGAAATGGTTTCTGTCATTCCATACGTTGCAAAAACGTGAGAATTAATGTGTTGTAACTTTTCTTGCAATTGATTAGAAACAACTCCTCCACCAACAATTAGTTTTTTTATACGATGCAAATTATCTAGAGAATTTTCAAGTTGTAAAGGAACCATTGCCGAAAAATCATAGCTTTTTAAAATCCCATCTAAAGGTTTGGAAGTTGCCTTAACAACATCCAAATGCCAACCTAAAGTTAGCGCTCGAACTAACATCATTTTACCAGCAATATAATTGATTGGCAAACATAATAATGCTGTTGTTTTTTGAGGCAAAACAAAATAACTAGCAGTTGCTAAAGCAGAATTTACCATAAATTCTTTTCTCAATTCAATAATTTTTGGAACTCCTGTAGAACCTGAAGTTTGAACAGAAATTGTTTCTTGATTCGAAAACCAATCCTCTAAAAAAGAATACATTTCTTCCGAAAATTCTGAGGCATATTTTAAAAGTCCTTCAGTTGAAGAAAAAGAATAATTATTTAAATTGAACTCTTTATGAAAAATAATTTTCATCAATTTTTAGGATTCAAAAACTTCAGATTGGTTGATCATCAGCGGTTTCTCTACTTTCCCAGTGAGTTTTTCTTTCCAATTTATCCAACCATATTTCTTTGAAAAAACGAATAATAATATTGGAAAAACAATAAAAATTGGAACATAAACATCAGCGCCTAAACTTGGTGTTGAAATATCAATCAAAATTGAATCTGTTTGAAAAGCAGTCCAATTTGCAGTTACCAATAAAGCTGTAATCAAATTATTTGCAGCATGAAAGCCAATTGCCAACTCCAAACCTTCATCCATCAAAGTTAAAATTCCTAGAAAAAACCCTGTACCTATATAATACACTAAAATTTCATACCCCAATTTTTCAACTTCTGGATTTGCAATATGCAATAAACCAAAAACTACAGAAGTAACAATCAAAGGAATCCATCTGTTGTTTACTGCAATTCCAAGACCTTGCATCAAATAACCTCTAAAAAAATACTCTTCAAAACTTGTTTGTAATGGAATCAATAAAACACCAATTAATAACAAATATAAAAATGGCTTTAACTGAAAATTGATGATATAATCTTGAGGAGATGATTTATAATCAATAAAAACAAACAATACTGTAATAAAACCCCACAAAGAAAATGCGAAAAAAACTCGTTTCCAATCTACTTTTTTTCGTGAAGTTGTAAGTGTTCTAATTCTCTGATTATGAACATATTTTACCCAAAAAAAAATACCTCCTAAACCAATTGCAAACGGAACTAAATTTTCAATCAACACAAGATTAGTCCCTTTTTGAGCTATTTGATCTTGCATTAGTTTTTCAACATCAATATCAAGCAAATAAATTGCTAAAAAATTCAAAGCCATAAATCCGAAGAAAAAAATAGAAACAATTAAGTATTTCCACAATCCTAGTTTTCCTGTATACCCTTGTTGTATAAAATTCATTTTTATAAATTAAATTTCCAATTTAATGATTTGTTATAATGTAAATGTCCATTTTTAATTTCTAACGGACTTTCAAAATTATTACTAAATAAACTTCCAGTTCCCAAACCTTGAGGCAATGGATTTTTCAGATGATACGTGAATTGCGCAATCGCATTCAACCCAATATTGCTCTCCAAAGCTGAGGTAATCCACCAATCACAATTGTTTTGCTCTGCTAAAGTAATCCATTCTAAACTATTGGCAAAACCTCCTAAAAAACTTGGTTTTAAAATGATGAATTGTGGCTGAATTGTAGCCAACAATTCTTGTCTTTTTTGAGTTGAAAAAACACCAATCAACTCCTCATCCAATGCAATTGGAACTGGCGTTTTTGAACACAAAGCTGCCATTTCTTCTATTTGACCTTGTTGAATAGGTTGCTCAATAGAATGAATGTCAAATTTTGATAATTTTTCTAGTTTTTCAAGCGCTTCATGTGGTTTAAATGCACCATTAGCGTCTACTCTCAATACAATTTCGTTGGCTGTATATTCTTTTCTGATGGCAGCTAACAATTCCAATTCTGTATCAAAATCAATCGCACCAATTTTCATTTTAATGCACGAAAAACCTTGTTCTAATTTTTCTTTGATTTGCGATTTCATAAACGCTTTATCTCCCATCCAAATCAAACCATTGATATTAATTGCATCTTTTCCGTTCGTAAATTTTGTAGGAAATAATTCAGAAGGAGTTTGACTTTTTAAAGACAAAAAAGCCTGTTCTAACCCAAATTGAATGGAAGGAAAATGAGTGAGTTCTTCCAATAAAACATCCAAACCAAGATGAATATTTTGACAAGTCCACGCAATTTTTTCTGAATAATTTGAAACATCGTCATAACTTAACCCCCGAAAAAGTCCTGTTTCGCCAATACCAATTTTGTCATTTTCTTGCAACATCAAAAACCAGGTTTCTTTGGTTTTTAAAATTCCACGAGAAGTGCCACTTGGATTTTTAAAATGGAGAATGTATTTTACGGTACGTGCTGAAATAGACATTGAACAATTATTGCTCTATAAAAGCTTTAAAATTGGTTAAATACTTTTGGTCTTGTTCTTTAAAAGTACTTTTAAAATATGGAAAAACACATGCTAAAATGTAAGAACCACTTCTACAAGATGCCTTCAGAGTAATATTTGTAACACCATTTTTTTCTGTAAAAAAATAATCATTTGTTTTCAACATGTTGTTTACATTGTAAAAAATAGTCACTTTTTCGTTAGGAATAAAAGCCATAATTCTCTCTGAAATGGTGATGTTTTGGTCTTTATTTTTGATAACCATTTGGTATTCACTTCCTGTCATTCCAGTATTTTGATTGATAATCTTATAGGATTTAATTTCTGGAATCCATATTGTTTTGTTTTCTAAATTATTAAAAGCAGCAAAAACATCACTAATTTGTTTATTTACAGAAACTTGAGTAGTATAATTTGTCTCCTTAATGATTAGACCTGTTGCAAAAAAAACAATAATAAACGTTGAAATAATTCCTAAAATAATTTTGATTGTCTTCATAAATTTATTTTTTTACTAAGCCATTTTTTTACCAAAATATATCCAACAATAATCAGCAATAAAAATGGCCAAAGTGAAATAATTCATGTTAAAAAAGATTGCAAAGTTTTAATTTTTTTTTGAAACTATCCCCGATTTATTGAAAAAAAACAGCTCTATAACTTAATTATTTGTATTATAACTCACAAAGTTTTGTAAAAGAAACTTGATTTTTTAAGTAAATTAACCTTCCTTCAGTTGATTCAATTTATTCACGCAATTTACCTAATTCTCTTTCAACATTCAAAATATCTTCCACAGATTTTGCTTTCTGTTAAATCTCCAAATATCTTTTTTCAAGTTCTTTATTATTTTTTAATCGCGATTCAATGTCTAAATATTATTCTGTAACATCAGAAACTTGGATTTCTTTGGTATCAAATTTTGAAACTTGATTTGAAATTCCTGATAAAGTAGTATAAAAATATTGAGCTGGAATTCTGATATTTAAATAATAATTTTCCTTTTCATCAAACTCATTTTTTGAATCTGAGGAAATATACCCATTGTATTTTTTTACCAATGAAATGACTTGATTTTTTGTTTTTTCTAAATCATCTGTTTCAAAAACTACCCTTCCATTTTTGATTAATTTCCTTGAAATTGTTTCAGATACCTCAATATTTTGATTGCTTTCAGACTCAAAAAATACTTGTTTACTGTTTGTTGAAGCAAAAGTTTTTTCGCTTTCATCATTCATTTCAAGCATTCCAATCGAGTTCGGATTTTCGTTTTTAAAAGCAAAAACTAACATTCCAAATACTAAAAGTGTTCCTAATTTCTTAATACAAAAAAGCTATAAAGTGTTCACAATTCCAAAAATAACTGCGAATAAAAAAGTGCTCAAAGCTACTTTTTTTAATTCACCATCCAATTCAGATGGATTGTTATTTTTGGCTACTCTAATTAAATTTTTTATCAATGGAATAAACGCAATTAAATATGAAAACTGAATTGCAGATTGATAATTCATGATTACGAAAATATTGCTAACAAACAACGCACCAAAAATTAAAAAGAAATAATAATTTTTTGCTGTTTTAGTTCCTAATTTGACAACCAAGGTGTTTTTTTGATTTATTTTATCCTGCTCTTCATCACGTAAATTGTTTAAGTTTAAGACAGCTGTACTCAAAAATCCAATCGCAATTGCAGGTAAAAATAGCTGAAAATTAAGTTGTTTGGTAATTAAAAAATAACTCCCCAAAACGCTTAACAACCCAAAAAAAAGAAACACAAAAACATCACCAAAACCAATATAACCATAAGCTGCATTTCCAACAGTATATTTAATGGCGGATGCTATTGAAGCAATTCCAAGTAAAAAAAACAAGATTGAATATCCAAAATTTTCTTTTCCAAAAGAAATATAAATCAGAAATA
The DNA here is from genome assembly GCA_002340765.1 of Flavobacteriaceae bacterium UBA2540. Taxonomy (GTDB): domain Bacteria; phylum Bacteroidota; class Bacteroidia; order Flavobacteriales; family Flavobacteriaceae; genus Polaribacter. The sequence continues at coordinate 25,056 of DDMS01000019.1, forward strand.
AAGCAACAATTAAGGTAAAAATTGCGGTGAAAATAATCGCCTTTTTCATTTGTTTTGGGGTAATTTTTCCAGAAGAAACCATTCTTGTTTCGCCAATTCTATTTTTATCTGAACCTTTAATTCCATCTCCGTAATCGTTCGCAAAATTTGACAACACTTGAAAACCAATAGTTGTGATGATTGCCAACCAAAAAATTGGAGATGCAAAAACAGACTGAGAAACAGCATCAATTTGTGAGTTCACAAAATGATTTCCCAAAAAACTACCAACAATAATGCCTGAAATCGATAATGGAAGCGTTCTGAGACGTGCAGCTTTTAAAAAAGAAATTATCATTAAAAAAACATGATTTTAAAATTCAATTTGTTTTTTTTAAAATTTTAGTGTTATAAATGATTTGCTTCTGCGATTAATTCAGCAATATCTTTCACTACGATTTCAGACTCTTTTTCTTTGAATTTTACACCATCAGTCATCATAGTTTTGCAATAAGGACAACCAGTTGCAATAATTTGAGGGTTGGTTTCAAGAGCGTCTTCAGTTCGCAAAATATTCACTTCTTTATCTCCTTTTTCAGCATCTTTAAA
>DDMS01000019.1:25889-44173 GCA_002340765.1 Flavobacteriaceae bacterium UBA2540
GCTCTTCCTAAATAACAAGGATCGTGAAAAGTGAGTCTTTTTCCTTTTAAAGTAGTTTCATCAATTTTTAATCGATTTTGAGCAATCAATTTTTGAATAAACTGTGTGTGATGAAAAACCTCGTATTTTCCGCCCAAACTTGGGTATTCATTTTTAAAAGTATTGAATGAATGAGGATCACAAGTTACAATCGTTTTCACTTCATAAGCGTTTAAAATTTCGATATTCATCATGGCTTGCATCTGAAATAAAAATTCATTACCTGCTCTTTTTGCAGCATCTCCAGTAGATGATTCTTCTGTTCCTAAAACCGAAAAATCAACATTTGCTTGGTTTAAAATTTTTACAAAAGCCCTTGTGATTTTCTTAGCTTTATCATCATAACTTCCAGCAGCACCAACCCAGAATAACACTTCTGGTTGCTTTCCTTGCGCCATCATTTCTGCCATTGTCGTTACTTTCATTTTGTTAGTTTATGGTTTATGGTTGTTGGTTTTGCTTTAAGTAATAATTTTTAAAATTTTAAAATTGTTAAATTGTTACATTAATATATCAATCTTCATTCACCCAATTTAATCTATCTTGCTGACTATATTGCCAAGGAGCACCATTATTTTCGATATTAGTCATCATCATATTCAATTCTTTTGGAGCTGCACTTTGTTCCATCACCAAATATCTTCTCATGTCAATAATGATGGATAGAGGATCAATATTTACAGGACATTCTTCTACACAAGCATTGCAACTTGTGCAAGCCCACAATTCCTCAGGAGTAATATAATCGTTTAATAATTGCTTTCCATCATCTTTAAAAACACCTCCATTTGCATCGATATTTTTTCCTACCTCTTCCAAACGATCTCTAGTATCCATCATGATTTTTCTTGGAGATAATTTTTTGCCAGTCAAATTTGCAGGACAAGCTGACGAACATCTTCCACATTCTGTGCAAGTGTAGGCATTTAATAATTGAACCCAACTTAAATCTGAAACATCAGAGGCTCCAAATTTTTCAGGAATCTGATTTTCATCACCTGCTGGGGTTGCATACGGATCAGCAGCAGGATCCATCATTAATTTTACTTCTCTAGTTACTGCTTCTAGATTGGTAAATTGTCCTTTGGGATTTAGATTTGCAAAATACGTGTTTGGAAACGCCAATAAAATGTGCAAATGCTTTGAAAAATATAAGTAATTCAGGAAAACTAAAATACCTAAAATATGAAACCACCAAGCAGATCTTTCAATAATGTGAAGTGTTTCCCTAGAAAAACCATCAAAAATTGGTGATAAAAATTGACTGATCACATTTCCAACTCCAGCTTCTTGAAAAGGAACATCAGTGGCATTCATTGTCAAAAATAAAGTCATTAAAACAACTTCAAAGTACAAAATATAATTCGCATCATTTTTTGGCCAACCTTTTATTTCTGCACTTAAAAAACGTTTGATTTTTGAAACATTTCTTCTCGTCCAAAAAACAATTACTGCTAATAAAACCAAAAGTGCCAAAACTTCGAAAGTACCGATAAGAAACCCATAAATATTGATTCCAAAAATACCTTGAAAAATTCTGTGGGTTCCAAATAAACCATCAATAATGATTTCCAATACCTCAATATTTATAATGACAAAACCCACATAAACTATCAAGTGTAAAAATCCTGATAATGGTCTTTTTACCATTTTTGATTGCCCAAAAGCAATGATTAACATGTTTTTTAATCGTTCTGATTTTTTATCAGTTCTATTAACGTCTTTGCCTAACTTGATGTTTCTGAATAGTTTGCAAACGTTATTAGCAAAAAAACCTATCCCAATAATTAAAGTAATCGCAAATAAAATGTTTGGTAAATAGTACATTTAAAATATATTTTCGATTATTCTTTGATTTCTTGTTTTACAATCGCAGGTTTGTATGGGGCTGGTTTTTTTCCAAATAAAGAAAAATGAACAAATCTCTTAGGATTCAATTTCATATCTCGTAATAATTCTTCCAATTCTTGAGACATGGCTGTCAGGTTTTTGTAAAGTTCATCATCATTTAACAATTTCCCAGCAGTTCCATCTCCATTGTTAATTCCGTCTAGAATTTTGTTCATAGATGTCAATGAATACTCGGCTTTTCTCATAATTTCTCCCAAATTAGCATTGGCTAAAGTATCTGTAACTTTAGACAAATTTTGAGTAATTTGATTTGTATTTTTCAATGTTTCATTTAAACTTTTTGCATTTAAATCAACAACTGCGTTTAAAGCAGTAATCGTTTTTCGAACATCAGCGATGGTTTTTTCGATTTCTAAAACTGAAGTTTTTACGCTATTCACTGTTTTTTTATCCAAAACATTGTTAATGTTGTTGAATAAATTATCCGCAGTTACTAAAACACGCTCTAATTTTATCTGAATTGGATCTAATCTTGCGCCTAAAGAAGAGAATAAACCTTCTTCAACTTCGCCAGTTAAATAATCGCCACTTTGTGCTTTTTCTCCTTCATTACTAGGAAGTATGACTAAATTTGATCCTGATAAGGGGTTTGGAGAATAAATTTTTACTATACTCTTTTTAGAAAACTGAAAACTATCATCCATTGAAAATTTCACTAAAATTTCTCCTTTTTTATTTTGATTAGTATTGAAATCAATACCATCAACGCCACCAACTTTCAAACCATTGATAAAGACAGAACTAGCTTCTGTAAGCCCACCAACATTATTATATTCAACATAAAACTGACGTTTAGTTGGCTGAAAAATATCTTGACCTTTCAAAAAATTGAATCCCCAAATAAAAATTATGATGATTATAATTGTAATAATTCCTATTTTTAATTCTTTAGACATACATTAAAATTTTATCACAATATTACTAATAATTTTGTTAGAAGCGATGACTATTTATTGCATTTTCATTGACTCAGTAATTGAGATTTTTTCGTTGTTTTTAAATGCAACTAAAAAAGCAGAATCATAACCCGCACTTTTTGCTGTTTTTAAACTTTCTACAGCTTCATTATAATTTGTTGTAACGCCATAATAATATTTAAAAAAACCTTCAACTTCTTTAATTTCAATGTTTTTCAAACCTTTAAAATTATAAGGTTTTGTTTCTATTTTATTTTTACCTGAAGCAATTTGAATTTTGAATTCAACTTCATTGTTATTTATTACTGTGTTATTATTAATTACAGTATTAACTTTATTGAATTTTTCTTCTTTGACAGTATTTAATCTCAGATGATCAACATAATCTTTTATTGCATCTGCAATTGCTTTGCCCATTTGCACTTGCCCATTTATTGAATTCAGGTATGCTCCCTCAGGTTTATAAGTCAAAAACCCTAATTCAATTAAAACACTTGGCATAATTGTTTCTCTCAAAACCTGAAAGTTATCTTGTTTTACTTTTCTGTCAACTCGATGTAATTTTTTGGTGAAATTTTGTTGAATCAAATTGGCAATTTCAAGACTTTTATCAAGATTTTCTTCTTGCAAAAGAGATAAACCAATGACAGATTCAGCTGAATTTGAATCAAAACCCTCATATTTTTTTTTATAATTATTTTCTAAAAAAATTACGGCATTTTCTCGTTTTGCAATTTCAAAATTTTTCTTGTTTCCTCTTAACCCCAATACAAAAGTTCCTGCTCCATGAGCATCATTAGTATGAGAATCGCAATGGATGGAGACAAAAAGTGTTGCTTTCGCATCATTTGCAATAGCACCTCTTTTCCATAAATCAATAAAAACATCTTCTTCTCTGGTGAAAATTACCTTAAAATAATCGTGTTTCTCTAATTCCTTGCCAACTTCTATAGCTATTTTTAATGAAATTTCCTTTTCAATAAATCCATTTCCAAGATTACCTGGGTCTTTTCCTCCATGACCAGGATCTAAAACTATTGTATATGTTTTTTGTGAAAAAGTTTGATGTGAAAAAAACACGAAAAAAATCATTGAAAATGTTAAAAAAAACAAGTTCTTTGATTTCATTATAAATTTGTTGTTTTGCAAAAAGTTCATGAATAAAATTTAACTAATTTTGACGGCGATACTTTGACAATCCAAATATTGAGCCACGATTTAATTTAATACAAAAATAGTATTTATAGCCTTGCAATCAAACCTATCTTACATACTTTTATTTTGCACTTTCTTTTTTGTAAGGATTGATTTTGCGCAAGATATAAAATCTACTCAAAAAACATTGATTCCCTTCGGTAAAAAGGATTCAATTACTCCTAAAAATATATTAAAAAAAGATTCTTTAATATTGAATAAAAAAGATTCAATATTGAAAGATTCACTTTTATTAAAGAAAAATGACACTATTGCAAAAGATTCTTTAAAACCAAAAGAAACAATTGAAGATATAATTACACATATTGCAACTGATTATACCTTTCAAGACGCTAAACATAAGACAGTTACACTTTATAATGAAGCAAACATAAAATATACTGATATTGACTTAAAATCGGGAATTATTGTTGTTGATTATAAAAAAAATACGCTTTTTGCAAAAGGAATTATTGATAGCACAGGATATACCCAAAGGCCTGTTTTTAAGCAAGGAAGTCAAGAGTCTGAGCAAGATTCTATGATTTATAATTTTAAGAGTAAACGCGCCATGATTTACGGTTTAAAAACCCAACAAGGTGAAATGTACACTTATGGAACCAAAACAAAAAGAGAAAACGATTCTACAGTTTATATCCGAAAAATTCGTTTTACAACATCTGATAAAGAAAATCCAGATTATTATATTGCTACAAACAAAGCAAAATTAGTTCCCGGAAAAAAAATTATTGTAGGCTTAAGCAATTTAGTATTAGTTGATATTCCAACACCATTATTTCTTCCATTCGCGTATTTTCCAATGACAGAAAAAAGCATGTCAGGTTTTTTAATACCTGCATTTGACACAGGAAGTAGTGCAAGAGGAATTGGTTTTCAAAATGGTGGGTATTATTTTGCCATCAGTGATTATATAGATTTGACTGTTTTAGGTGATGCATATTCAAACGGTAGTTGGGGAACAAGAATTTCATCAAATTATAACAAACGCTATAATTTTAACGGGGTTTTTAGTCTTAATTTTGAAAATATTATCAATGGTATTCGTGGATTTGATGACTATGCAAAATCAAACAACTTTAATATCAGGTGGAATCATAATCAAGATTCAAAAGCAAGTCCAAATTCAAGATTTTCAGCCTCAGTAAACCTCGGAAGTAGTCGTTTTTTTAGAGAATCTCTGAATCAATTCAACATTGCTCAAAATCAAAATAATTCGTTTAATTCATCTATAAACTATAGTAAAACTTTTGTTGGAACTCCATTTAACATGGCAGTAACAGCGTCACATCAACAAAATACAAATACCCAAAGTATTACAATGACTTTGCCTTCTTTAACTTTAAATATGGATAGAATTTATCCTTTTGCTGGAAAAGGTGGTATTAAAAAAAATGCCATTCAAAAAATGGGTTTTAATTATAACATGCAAGGTCAGTATCTGATAAATACAACTGATGAGGAGTTTTTTACCCGCAAAATGTTTGAAACTGCAAGAGCAGGAATTGAACACAAAACATCAACCAATACGAATATCAAAGCGTTTAAATATTTTACGCTTTCACCAAGTGCAAATTATGAAGAAGTTTGGCAGTTTAACTACATCCAAAAAGATTATGATGCAACAAGAAATGTGGTTGTTACAGATACTTTAAGAGGTTTTAAAAGTTTCAGAGAATATAATATTGGTTTAAGTTTATCAACCAATATTTATGGTGATTTCTCTTTCAAAAAAGGACGTTTAAAAGCAATTAGACACACGTTAAGACCAAGTATTTCTTATGGCTATAGGCCTGATTTTAGGCAAAATCATGTGAGACAAGTACAACAAAGTGCAGATCCATTTGATTTGCGGGAATACACCATTTTTGACCAAGGAATTTATGGTTCACCATCTTCAGGGTTGAGTAATTCAATTGGAATTTCATTGAACAATGTTTTGGAAGCAAAAGTAGCCCCAAAAGACCCTGATAGTGACAAAGAAGATGAAAAAATCATGATTTTAAACAATTTGAATTTTAGTAGTTCTTATAATATTGCAGCTGATAGTTTACGTTGGTCAAATGTTTCTTTTAGTGCTGGAACACGCTTGTTTAAAGATAAATTAGCATTGAATTTGAACGGTTCATTAGATCCTTATCAAGTGAACGAAAATGGACAAAAAATCAATAAATTTAATCCAGGAATTTTCAGGTTGACGAACGCAAATATGACTATGAATTATTCAATTACTAGCTCAGATTTTGACAAAAGTAAAAAGAAAGATGAAACTGAAAACAAAAGTGGAAATGGTGCCAATAATCCTCCTGATACAATGGGTGCAGATATTGACCCTACAAATAGATTTGGAAGGCAAAACGCGAAATCAGAGAAAAATGAACCTGTTGAAACAGAACTTTACAAAGCTAAAATTCCATGGACATTGAATTTGGTTTATTCTGCAAATTATACTAATAATGGTATTCTACCGGGAACTGTTGGTATTCATACAGTTGGATTTAGTGGAGATATTACTCTAACACCTAAATGGAAAATTGGATATTCATCAGGGTATGATATTAAAAATGGTGCTTTTTCATTTTCAAGATTTAATTTTTCAAGAGATTTGGACAGTTGGCAATTTAATTTTAATTGGGTTCCTTTTGGTGCAAATTCTTCCTACACATTTTTTATTGGTATAAAATCTTCGATGCTAGCCGATTTGAAATGGGATAAAAATAAACCACCAGACAGAAGACTTTTTTAAAAAGTTTTAGGTTTTAATACTAAGTTTTTAGTTGAATTAGAAACTTGTAAAAAAACTTTTAAACCTAAAACTTTTAAACTTAAATATATGAAAAAAATAATTAAAACCGACAAAGCTCCTTCGCCAATTGGACCTTATAATCAAGCAATATTAAGTGGAAATACACTTTATACTTCAGGACAAATTGCCATAAATCCAACAACTGGAGAATTGGTAATTGAAGACATCACTTCTGAAACAACTCAAGTTATGGAGAACATGAAAGCTGTTTTGCAAGCCGCTGAAATGACTTTTGAAAACGTTGTAAAAACATCTATTTTTATTTCAGACATGAATAATTTTGGCGCAATAAACAGTGTGTATGCAAAATATTTTAACGAAGAAACTGCACCCGCAAGAGAAACCTTTGAAGTTGCCAAATTACCGAAATCAGTAAATGTTGAAATTAGCATGATTGCCATCAAATAATCATAAAAAAAACCTGATATTATTATATCAGGTTTTTTGTTTTTATAAGATTACTTCAATATTAAACAGAAGCAGCATATTCAATTAAATCAACTATTTTTGTTGAATACCCCATTTCATTATCATACCAAGAAACTACCTTTACAAAGTTATCATTTAAAGCAATTCCTGCATCGGCATCAAATATTGATGTTCTTGTGTCTCCAACAAAATCTTGAGAAACAACTAAGTCTTCGGTATAGCCTAAAATCCCTTTCATTTCATTTTCTGAAGCATGTTTCATTGCTGCACAAATTTCAGCATATGTAGCAGATTTTTCTAATTTTACAGTTAAATCAACTACTGAAACATCCATAACTGGAACTCTGAAAGACATTCCAGTCAATTTTCCATTCAAAGCAGGAATAACCTTTCCTACAGCTTTTGCAGCGCCTGTTGAAGAGGGAATGATATTGTGAATTGCAGCTCTTCCACCTCTCCAATCTTTCATTGATGGACCATCAACTGTTTTTTGAGTTGCTGTAGTTGCATGAACAGTTGTCATTAATCCTTCTACAATTCCGAATTTATCATGCAACACTTTTGAAATTGGTGCCAAACAATTCGTTGTACATGACGCATTTGAAAATATTTTGATATCAGAAGTCAATTCTGTATGATTTACACCCATTACAAACATTGGTGTATGATCTTTAGAAGGCGCTGATAATACAACTCTTTTTGCACCGGCTTCAATGTGCTTTAAAGCAGTTTCTTCAGTTAAGAAAAAACCTGTAGATTCAATGATATATTCTGCACCAACTTCTGCCCATTTCAAATTTGCTGGATCTTTTTCTGCAGTGATTCTGATTTCGTTTCCGTTAACGACCAATTTCCCGTCTTTTACGGAAACATCACCTTTAAATTCTCCATGAACTGAATCATATTTCAACATGTATGCTAAATAATCTACATCAAGTAAATCATTGATTCCCACTACTTGAATATTATCTCTTAATACTGAAGATCTGAAAGCCAATCTTCCTATTCTTCCAAATCCGTTAATTCCTATTTTAATCATATCTATTAATATTTAATTTAGACAGACATTATGTCTGATACTCTTATCAATTCTTTGTTTATTTTTGATTGTCCTTTAATGGCATTTTCAAGTGGTGTTAAAGAGATTTCATCGCTAATTAATCCAACCATTAAATTTGATTTTCCCTCTAACAAAGATTCTACAGCTGCAACACCCATTCTACTTGCTAAAACCCTATCAAAACAAGAAGGACTTCCCCCTCTTTGTAAATGTCCTAAAACAGAAACTCTAACGTCATATTCAGGAAGATTTTTATCAATGTAATCTTTAAGTTCAAATACGTTTTTCCCTGATTTATCGCCTTCAGCAACAATTACAATACTTGATGCTTTTCCTGATTGTTTGCTTTTTTCAAGAGATTCTAATAAGCGCTCTAATCCAAGATTTTCCTCAGGAATCAAAATCTCTTCTGCTCCTGCTCCAATTCCAGCATTTAAAGCAATGTGTCCTGCATCTCTTCCCATTACTTCAATAAAAAATAATCGGTCATGAGAACTTGCAGTATCCCTAATTTTATCAACGGCATCAACAACAGTGTTTAAAGCAGTGTCATACCCTAAAGTATGCGATGTCCCAGCAATATCATTATCAATTGTCCCTGGAATTCCAATTACAGGAAAGTTAAATTCTCTGTTAAAAATAATTGCACCTGTAAAAGTTCCGTCACCACCTATAGTAATCAATGCATCAATATTAGCAGCTTTTAAATTATCAAAAGCTTTTTGTCTGCCTTCTTTAGTCATAAACTCTTTTGATCTTGCCGATTTCAAAAAAGTGCCTCCTTTATTAATAATTCCTTTTACACTACGCGCATTTAATTCGATAAAATCACCAGCTATCATTCCTTGATAACCATGATAAATACCAATACACTCTGTTTCGTAATATGCACACGTCCTAACGACAGCTCTTATAGCGGCGTTCATCCCCGGAGAATCTCCTCCTGAAGTCATAACGCCAATTCTTTTAATTTTGTCCATAATGTAATAATGTAAAATTAATGCTTTTTAATGATTTCTAATAAAATAATTACGAAATCGTTTTAGACTAAAATCCCTTTATTTTATTGATAAAATGATTTTTTTCTACCTTGAAAATCACTTTTTAAAACACTCTTTTTTGTTTTTTTAATCTCCAGAATTATCATCTATTTTGTTCAAATCTTTTTTAATTTTTTTCATATTTTTGACTTTTTCTTCAACACCTTCTTTATTACTTTTATTGATTTTTCTTTTCAATTTTGTAATCAAATCATTTAAATTATTAAAATTGACTTGATATGTCAATGCACCTCCTTGTGTATAACCAATTTCATCTGTTGAATATTGAATTTCATTTTGACGATTAAAAATCACTCCTCTAAAATTTCCTTCTTTGTTTAATAAAAATTCAATTTTCACTTCGCCTATAACACTTGATTGCGTTTGAGCCCCTAAAGGCACTCCAATTTCTCCGTTGATAATTACTCTATCACTCAATTGAGTGCTAAACGACACATCTACTTGATTGTCAATTAGTAATCTATTCAAATTATTTCCCCTATCTCCTTGAGTGTAATTTACTCCAAATTGAAATTTACTATCCGGACTGTTTAACAAACTCGAAAATGCTGATGCAATAGCACTTGAAGCTGTACCTGAAAGGGTGTTATTTACATCGAAACTGATACGATCAGGATTTCTAAAGGCACCAAATGCTAGTAATGAAATGAACTGTGTTGTTTTTTCATTGATATTATTGTCGTTCAAAATAAATTCTAATTCGTTGGCAATTGTTGGATCAACATTGGTTAATTTAATATCCAATTCTTGTTTTGAACTAAACAATCCTCCTGAAATTCTTGTCACCAAGTCTATATCTTCTTTTCTTGTAGAATTGAAATTTTCTAGAAGCACGCCTGGATTTGCTTTAGCTTTGTATATTGCTGTTACATCTAAATTTGCTTCATAAGGATTTCCATTCCAAGAAATGGTACCTCCTTTTTGGATAACAAAAGGTTTATTGATGATACCTCCGTATTTAAAATCATACACTCCATTATCAATCGTAAAATCTCCATACATATTAAACATTCCTCTTGTATTGACAAGAATTTGCAGATCTCCTGAACCTCTTCCTGTCAATTTACTTCCATAAATTTCATCAATCACAATTTGCGCTTCTGCATCTTTTGTAAGTTCTAAATTGATATCCAAAGTCAATCCTTTCATTGCATACTCTGCAATTTCACGTTGTCTTTCTTCAATCTTTAAAGCATCTGTTTTAAAAAGAATTAACTTAAAATTATCTACAGTTTCAATATCTTTTAAAGGAACTACAAAAGTAGTTTTTGGATTCGTTTTCGCATTCACTTCAATGCTTAATTGATCTGTCAAACCAGAAATTGAAGCAGTTCCATCCATAAAAGCTGTTCCATAAAAAACCACTTCTTCTGAATTTTCTTTATCTAAAACTAACAAGTTTTTAGTAGAAATTTCTAAATCTAAAAACCATTGTTCAAAATTTCTATGTGAAATATTTCCTTTTAAAATACCTCTTGTTTTATATTTTGTATCAAATATCCTCAAATCTTCGAAAATAAATGACTGCCCTAACAATGAAATAATTGATTCGCCTTGAAAATCATAATCAACATTCAAATAGGGAAATTTTAAACCTGCATTCTTAAGGCGAAGAATGCCCTCCATTTCTGGGTTTCCAAGAAATCCTATCATAGTGAAATTTCCAGAAACACTTCCTCTTAAAGAAGAAATTACATCTTGACCTAGAGGACTGAAGGCATCTAAATAATAATCTTCTAAAAAAACTTCTAAATCAACCAGAGGTTTTTTACCAGTAAAATCCAAACTCCCAATTGCATCAATACTTCTCACTTTTTCATTGCTGATAGACATTTCAACATTATATTTTTGATAAGAATTATCTCCTTTGATATTGATGGCCAAATCTCCTTGTTTGAATTTATTAACCTCAAAATCCTTGATTACTAAAATGGCTTCAGGGTTGTAAACATTATCTTTTTTGATAAAATCAAGATGCCCTGTTACATTTCCATTCACTGCCAAACTATCTATTTTTGGGAGAAAACTATCCAAATTCACTTTGTTGAAATCCGCTAGTAAATAAATTTCTTCTGAGCCTTTGAGATTTCCCGAAAACTCAATTTTTTGTTCTCCAGAAACTATTTTAAACTGACTAAAATTAAACTCATAATTTTTTAAATCAAAAGTGATTTTATCAATATTTGTTTCATCAGGTTTGATGGTCCAAGCCTTATTTTTAAAAACAAAAGTGGATTCTTCGAAACCAACCACCGATTTTTTTTCTATGTTTATTGTATAGAAAAAATCCAAGTTAAAATCTTCTTTGTTATTTGGACCGCCTTTAAATTCTGATTTAAAAAACAACGTGTCATTTTCTGTCCTGTTTAATAAATTCAATTTCGAAACATTGTAGTATTTCGTATTGACTTCAGAAGCCGTTAAATGGGAATTATAGAACGGATTTTGGTTATCTGTCCGCAATAATACATCTTTCAATTCATTCCCATAAGCATCAATTTTGGGAGATGAAATGGAAAGTTTTAATTGATTTTTATTGGATTGAATTTTACCTTTTATTTTGGTATTATTATCAATAGAAACTTCAGGAAAAAAAACAGTAATTATTTGATTGTAAATGGTAAAATTAAAGTCAAGATACTGATTTGGAGCAACTTTATAAGGCTCGTAATTGTTGTAAATGCTTCCTAACGCATTTTGCGAAACTTGCACAATTTCATCAAACGAAAATTTTCCAGTCAAATATCCTTTTGCAATATCTTCCGAATTTACTTCAATCGTTTTGATGGAATCTTTAACGGAAGACTTGAATTTAAATTCTTTGAAACTAAATTCTTGTTTTTCATTCGTGTAAAAAATATTTTTAAATGTAGCATTCCCAACAATATCATCAAACATATTTCCTTCTACGTCAATTTCAATAATTCCTTTCAATTTTGAAATAGAATCTCTTGAAAAGAGATTGGTGTTTTTTAAATTCAAATAGCCAATTTCGGAGATGAAATCAAATCTATTGACTTTGCCAGATAAATCAGCCAAACCATTGAATTTCATCTTAAAATTCTCATCATCAATTGTTAAAACACCATCAAATTTGTTGTTTTGATATTGTCCATTTGCATTGATATTTTTATAATTGTAGTCATTATAAACGAGTTGAGAAACATTTCCATTGAATTTTGTATTGATATTATCCAATCGAAATCCACTTCCTTTTACAGTTCCATTCAACGAAACTTTTCCAAAAGTTGCATCGTTAAACAAAGCGCCAATTCTAAAATTTTCCAACGAAACTTTTCCACTATACGTTGCAAAATCGATGTTATCAACATTTCCTATTTCCAAATCAGCAATTGCTTTTCCAATACTAGAACTCAAAATTACATCCGCAATTACTTGAGTGGGCGTTGCAAAAACAGTTCCTTGCAAATTAAATTGACCTAGTTTATCAAAAGAAGAAGGCAAGGTTTTTCCCAACAAATTGGGCAAAATGCTTTTCAACTCTTTTTGAGTAGCAATCATATTTTTGAAATCTCCCTGAAAAACAAACCCATTTTCAATATTAACAGCATTTACAAAACTCAAATCCCCTTCAATTCTAATTCCTCCTTTTGTGGTCAGTTCAAAATTTTCTAATCCAAAATTATTCAAAGTTCCGTCTAAACTCCCATGGAAATCAAGACTGTATTCGCCTGATAATTCTCCATAAAACTTTTTTAAATCCTGGATAGCCAAACTACTTTCAGAAAAAACAGCTTTGATATTCACTTTGTCATTAAAATCAACCAAATCTTCACGCTTATATCTCAGTTTGATGTCCCCAATAATTGATGAAAATTCAGTTTGTAAAGTGGTATTTTTAAAATCCATTCCTGATAATGAATACCTAAAATCAGTAGACAAATTTGTGACATTCATATTGTAAGAATCATTGAAATACAAACCTCTAATATTCGAAGAAAAATTAGGTCCAACAATGGAAAAATCTTGCAAATTTCCACCAGCATTCAAAATTTGATAGTCGATAGAATCAATTTTATTGGCATCTATCAATTTGAAATTTAACTTATTGATATAAATATTAGATGATTTTAAAATAAATGGAGGTGTTAAAGAATCTCTCGGTTTTCCGTCATCAAAAAGTTCAATAAAGATACTTAAATTATCATTGGTTTCACCTTTGTAAGTTTTTAAATGAAAATCGACACCCTCCATAGAAATACTTTTTAAATTGACTTGATTGTCTAAAATTCGCTTAAAATTGAGGAGAGAAGTTCTTAATTTTTGAAGATAGATTAAGGTATCTTGATGATGATCTTTAATTTTTACTCCTTTTAAATTGACACTTCCAATAAACGAAAAATCGACTTTTTCAATTACGATATCCGTTCCAAAATCTTCATTAATTTTCTGGGTAAAATAACTGCCAATTTTTGTTTGAACATAAGGAATAGAGAGAATGATGCTAATGAATAGCAAAAAGAGTACAAAATACCCCAACCATTTTCTTAATTTACGAAACAATTTTTTGATACGGATGATTTTTAACTGTTAATGACAACTTGAAATAATCAAAAATATTGCCAATTTCAACAAAGTTCGTACAAATGTAGCAAACAATAAAATTCTATAATTAAAAATTACAAGCTTCCTTAAAATTATACTTAATTTTGTGTCGAATTTTTATAAAAACATGAAACACCCCATTTATATATTGGGAATTGAATCTTCTTGCGATGACACAAGTGCTGCAGTGATTTGTGATGGAAAAGTATTGAGCAATGTCATTGCCAATCAAGAAGTTCATGCGCAGTATGGAGGTGTTGTTCCTGAATTGGCTTCAAGAGCTCATCAACAAAATATTGTTCCTGTTGTGCAACAAGCTTTGAATCAGGCAAATATCTCAAAAAATCAACTTTCTGCAGTTGCATTTACCAATGGCCCAGGATTGATGGGTTCTTTATTGGTGGGAACTTCGTTTGCAAAATCATTGGCTTTGGGATTAGATATTCCGTTGATTAATGTCAATCATATGCAAGCACATATTTTAGCTCATTTTATCGAAAATGGTTTATCAAAACCACCCTTTCCATTTATTTGTTTGACAATAAGTGGTGGACATACGCAAATTGTTAAAATTACGGATGAGTTTTCCATGGAAATTTTAGGAGAAACCATTGATGATGCTGTTGGAGAAGCGTTTGACAAATCAGCAAAAATTTTAGGATTGCCTTATCCTGGTGGTCCTTTGATTGACAAATATGCACAGTTGGGAAATCCGAAAGCGTTTCCTTTTTCAAAACCTCAAGTTGCCAATTTGAATTTTAGTTTCAGTGGATTAAAAACAGCTATTTTGTATTTTCTTCAAAAAGAGCAACAAAAAAATCCTCTTTTTATAAAAGAAAATTTGAATGATATTTGTGCCTCTATTCAGTATACAATTGTTGAAATTTTGATGGATAAACTTAAAAAAGCAGTGAAAGAAACTGGTATCAAACATATTGCCATTGCTGGTGGAGTTTCTGCCAATTCAGAAATTAGAAAACGTTTGCAAAATGCTGAAAAACAGTTGTGTTGGAAAACCTATATTCCAAAGTTTGAATATACCACTGACAATGCTGCAATGATTGCCATTACTGGATATTTGAAGTATTTGAGAAAAGATTATGCAGACATTTCCACTGCTGTAAAAGCGCGATTAAAAGTAACTGAATAACGTATGAAAAACTTTAAAAAAAGTCTTATTTTTTTACTTTCATATACCTTTTTTTGGGTTGGATATTTTGTTTTTGCTCGTATATTTTTCCTCATCTATTATACGGAAAAAACAACCGAAATTGGATTGCTAGAAAGTCTTAAAACCTTCTTTTTTGGTTTTCAGCTTGATCTTTCTTTTGCTTCTTATTTGAGCGCAATTCCTTTTTTACTTTTTGCATTTTCAAAAATAATTGCCAATAAAAAAATCATTTTTGTCATTAATTATTTTACCTATTTCTGTCTTATTTTTATAAGTCTATTACTTTTTATAGATGCAGGTTTGTATCAAGCTTGGGGAATTCGTTTAGATACTTCACTTTTACCTTATTTAAATACGCCAGAGTTGATGATTTCCTCTGCATCAAAAACGCAATTGATTTCAGGAATCATAGGTTGGATTGTGGTTTCAATCTCTTTTAGTCTTCTTTATAAGTGGATTGTTTTACCAAAATTAAAAAATGTAATTTACAAAAGTTGGAGAGAATTTCCTGCATTTTTATTGTTTTTTGGAGCTTTAGTGATTCCTATTCGTGGCGGATTTCAATTAATTCCTGTGAATCAAAGCAATGTGTATTTTTCTGAAAATATGTTTGCAAATCATGCATCCTTAAATTTTACTTGGAATTTTTTCAACACCATTGCGCACAAAACGGATGGTAAAAATCCCTATGTTGCTTTTCCAACAGTAATCGCAAATACCATTATTGAAAACTCAAGAAACCCATTACTGGCTTCTCCAAAAAATGATATTTTAACTACTTCTAAACCCAATATTATTTTGATACTTTGGGAGAGTTTATCTGCAAAAGTAGTAGGTTCTTTGGGGGGTGAAATTGATGTAACTCCCAATTTAGATTGCCTTTCTGAAGAAGGAATCTTGTTTACCAATTTTTATGGAAATGGAGACAGAACAGACAAAGCAATTCCTGCAATTTTAAGCGGCTATTATCCTCAACCTGTGGAAAGAATCATGCGAATGCCAAACAAAACAAGAAGTTTGACAATGTTGCCCAAAAAAATGTATGAATTAGGTTATGAAACTTCTTATTATTATGGAGGTGACTTGAATTTTGGCAATATGAATACCTATTTAAGAAATGCCGGAATTTCAAAAATTGTGGATGGTAATGAGTTTGATGAAGAAGATTGGAATTCAAAATGGGGTGCTCATGATGATGTTTTTATGCAACGCTTTGAAGATGATTTAACAACAGCACAAAAAGAACCTTTTTTTAAAATTGCGTTGACATTGTCTAGTCATGAACCCTATGAAATTAAGGGAGATTATAAATTTGGAAAAGATACTGAGGACAATCTTTACAGAAGTGCGCATCATTACACAGATAGTATTATTGGGAAATTTGTTGATTTTGCAAAAACGCAAACTTGGTATGAAAACACACTAATTGTGATTATGGCTGATCATGGACACAGTTCTCCTGAACACAAAGGTCCTTATTTTTCTCCAAAAAAATTCCATATTCCTATGCTTTGGATGGGAGGTGCTATTAAAAAACCTGGTACAAAAATAGATATTGTTTCAAGTCAAGTTGATTTTTCTTACACTTTACTTCAATTATTAAACGGAGATGTAACTGGCTTTGATTTCGGAAAAAATATGTTTCAAATCAATAGTAATCAATATGCACATTATACCTTCAATAAAGGTTTTGGCACGCTTACTAAAGATGGTGTTTTTGTATATGATTTTGTAAGTAATATCCCAATTTTATCCGAAGGTAAAAATGCTAAAAAATTGGATTCATTGGGAAAAGCAATCACCCAAATGTCTTACCAAGATTTTTTAGAAAGAAAATAAGTCCAGCAATTCCCTGTTGGACTTAACTCTAAAATTAAGTTTAAAAAACCTACAAAACCTTAATAGTACAACCAATCGCTTTGGTTTCGGTTTTTTCTATTTTTTTTCCAGCTAACAAAGCATCGACTGCATTTTCAACATATTTTTCAGAAACTACACTTGGGTCTTTTGAACTGTTATCAATAGCACCAATATATTCCACTTTCATCGATTTTTTATTTACAATATAAACATGTGGCGTTTTAGAAGCACCAAACTTTGAATATACTTTTTGTCCTTCATCAAACAAATACGGAAATGTAAATCCTTTTTCTTTGGCTCGCACTTTCATATCTTCAAAACCATCGCCTTTTGATGCTTTTGGGTCATTTGGATTGATAGCAATTACAGGAAATCCTTTTGATTTGTATTTGGCATCCAACGCATTGATTCTGTCTTCATTTGCTACAGAATAGGGACACATATTGCACGTAAAAATGATGATAAATCCTTTTGCTTTTTTATAATCTGACAATTTGACTATTTTGTCATCGATATTTTTTAGGGAAAAATCTTCAATGGTATCTCCAATTTTGTACCCATTTTCTGTGCGAGTAGAAAATGCTGTGGTCATCAAAATTAGCATTGCTAAAATCAGGGTGCTTTTAATTGTTTTCATAAAAAATTAATTTAAAAATTGTTTTAATTCGTTTTCAAGTGTTTCATAATCAAAAGTTTGTTCATAAAACTTTCTTTTATTTTTATGGTAAATCAATGTTGCTGGCAAGGCTCCACTCCAAGTTGCATCAATGGCTTTTATCCAAATATCTTCGTTAAAATCGTCCAACAAAACCACTTCTGATTGAATATTATTTTTATTGATAAATGGAATTAATTTTGTTGAAACCTGTTTTGGAAAATCCAAACTGACCAACAAAACTTCCACATTTTTACTTTTATATTCGGATCCTATTTTTTCAAAATAAGGCAACTCTTTTACACAAGGTGCACACCAAGTAGCCCAAAAATTCACCACATATATTTTATCATCCTGCTTTTCTAACAAAGGTTTTAATTGCTCATAATTCAAACTTTTAACGGTAGCAATTTTTGCAATTTCCTTGGTTAAAGCCTCTTTCGGAATCTCTTTTTTGCATGAAAAAAGAAATACGGCTATGAGTGTAAATGAAATAAGTTTTTGTACCATTAAATAAATATAGTTTTTTTAAAAATAGCGAAAAAATAATTAACTGATTCTTAACAAAAAACCTCATAAGCAGCAACTTATGAGGTT
>DDMS01000019.1:44284-49763 GCA_002340765.1 Flavobacteriaceae bacterium UBA2540
CCACAGACCCTTTTTGCAAAGATTCTATTTGCCCTTTTGATAATTGATCCGCATTTTCTGCCAATTCCAAGTAACTCATGTTAAAATCTTCAATGATTTTTGTATCCCAAACTGAATGTAAGTTAGTGCCTTGTCCAAACCATTGAACTTGAACATCATTCCCTCCTTTGTCTTCTTTTCTACCAATATGCATTGGTTGATGCAAATCGCCAATCAAATGAATCAACATTTTCAGATGAAAAACTTTGTCTTCTTCTGAACTTTGTTCGTTTTTTAACACTTTTATACAGGTATCAATACCAACAACCAAATCACCTTCAGGATTTTTTTCTGATGCTTCATAGGATTCTTCCAAACCCATATTTACATAATGCCACACTGAATAACTATTGTATTTTCTGTCGGATTGTATTTCATCAGCATAGGTTGACACAAAAGCCAAACTTTTACCTTTCAGTAGTTTATCAATATTTTTTTTTGCTTTTTTTGTCAAATGATTCTCTGCAATTTTTCCAGTAACTCTATGTCCGTTTTGACCCCAAAAAAACGCTTTTTCGTGAGTTGATTTTGTCAATAAGAAAAAGGGAATAAGTAAAATAAGTTTTAAATTCATGGGTTTTAATTTCTAAATATTTGGCTAAATTACAGAAATATTTGAAGAAATATTTGAAAATGTAAAAAATTAAACTTTATATTTGTGATATCATTTTAATATCAAACTAAATCAACTTTAATCCTTTTAATTAAAACTTATGAAA
Organism: Flavobacteriaceae bacterium UBA2540; assembly: GCA_002340765.1. GTDB lineage: Bacteria > Bacteroidota > Bacteroidia > Flavobacteriales > Flavobacteriaceae > Polaribacter. The sequence goes on from DDMS01000019.1 coordinate 45,043, forward strand.
GCAGAAAAAATTATCAAACCCGCAAACGGTTATTTAATGTTGTTATTAACATTAACCTTATTTATTGGAAGTATTGTATTTTCCATTCAACAAGGGAATCCAATCTATTTAATCTTAACAGCAATTAGTTTCATTGGTTTTTTTGGTTTTATTTTGGTGAATCCAAATACATCAAAAGTGGTTTTACTTTTCGGAAAATATGTTGGAACCATCAAAGAAAATGGTTTGTATTGGGCAAATCCTTTTTTTACAAAAAAAGGAATTTCACTCAGAGCAAGCAATTTTGATAGCGAAAGATTAAAAGTGAATGACAAACTTGGAAATCCAATAATGATTTCCACTATTTTGGTTTGGAGAGTTACTGACACTTACAAAGCTGCTTTTGATGTGGATAATTACGAAAACTTTGTGCGAGTTCAAACAGATGCTGCTGTGCGAAAATTAGCAAGCATGTATCCTTATGATAATTTTGCAGATGAAGGTCACGACGAAGATATTACCTTACGTTCAAGTGTGAATGAAGTATCTGAAGCACTTGAAAAAGAAATTGAAGAGCGACTTTCTATTGCCGGAATTGAAGTGTTAGAAGCACGAATTGGATATTTAGCATATGCACAAGAAATCGCAAGTGCCATGTTGAAAAGACAACAAGCAACTGCCATTGTTGCTGCACGTCACAAAATTGTGGAAGGTGCTGTGAGTATGGTTGAAATGGCGCTTACAGAACTAAGCAAAAAAAACATTGTGGATTTAGACGACGAACGCAAGGCTGCCATGGTGAGTAATTTGATGGTGATTTTGTGTGGTGATAAAGAAGCTACTCCTATTGTGAATACGGGAACTTTAAATCACTAGAAGTAAGATATTAGAAGTTAGATATTAGAAGTAGAAAATATAATTGTTTAAACTATTGAAACAATAGAAACAAACAACCAAAAACCAAAAACCAAAAACTAAAAAACCAAAACCATGAAAGAATATAAAGTGATCACTTGGAAAATGGGAATGACCAAAAACGAAGCAAGACTTGAAGAAACCTTAAATCTATATTCAAGAGAAGGTTGGGATGTAACCCACATTTCTGAAAATTCTGCCAGAATTGTTTTTGAAAGAGATAAAAATCGATAAAAAATGAAAGTTTTTATAGAAGAACAACGATTCACGCAACTTTGGTTGATCGTGGTGATTATTTTCAGTTCGTTAGTGCCAATTTATTTGGTAACTAAGGAATATATGAACAACGAAAATGGCTCTTCAATTGGAAATATGTTGTCAATTATTATCCTAATTTCACTTCCATTAGGAATTATTTTTCTTTTTAAATTGACCACTAGAATTGACGAACAAGGCATTCACTATCAATTCTTTCCCTTTCATCTTTATTTGAAAAAAATTGGTTGGAACGAAATTTCAAATGCTTATGTGCGAACATATGATCCTATTGGAGAATATGGTGGTTGGGGAATAAAATTTGGCCTTTTTGGAAACAAAGCTAGAGGAAATGCTGTGAACATTTCAGGCGATTTAGGCATTCAATTAGAACTCAAAAATGGGAAAAAATTATTAATCGGAACTCAAAAAGAATCCGAAGCAAAAAGAGTGTTAGAAACCTATAAAATCAATTCCAATGAATAAAATAATCTACTGTATCACTTTTACTTTTTTTTGTGCCGCTTCTTCATTTGCACAGCTAAAATTCGAAGAAATCAACCTCAACAATGGGGTGATTCAATTGCCTGGAACATTGACATATACTTCCGATAAAAGTCCGTTGATAATTTGGGTTCACGGTTCTGGTGGTGTGGATAGAAATGGAAGTCCTGCAAATTATATTCAGCAATTTCGGAAAGCCGTCAATCAAGAAAATATTGCATTTTTCAGCTATGATAAACGAACTGCAAATCCAAAAAACGCTGCATTTTTGAATGATATTTTGATAGAAGATTTTTTGAGCGATCTTGAAATTGTCATGGCACATTTTAAAAATGATGCACGTTTTACGAGTATTATTTTGGCAGGACACAGTCAAGGCTCTTCGTTGGCTATGTTGGCAAGCAAAAACGCAGACCAATATATTTCGATTGCTGGTGCCGGAGAAACGATTGACAAAACAATTGTCAAACAAATTACCAATCAAAGCAAAGAATTGGGAGTATTGACCGAAAAATATTTTAAAGAGTTGAAAGAAACTGGTTCAATTAAAGAAGTTGATCCCAATTTATTATCGCTTTTTTCACCACAAAACCAACCTTTTTTTAGTTCCTGGGTTGCATTGAATCCGATTGATGAAATCAAAAAAGTAACCATCCCAACATTAATTATTCAAGGAGACAAAGACATTCAAGTTCAGATTTTGGATGCTCAGAGCTTGCACAAAGCCAAGCCAAATGCCACTTTTGTAATTGTAAAAAATATGAATCATGTGTTAAAAATCATCGAAAAAGAAGAAGACAATTTAAAATCATACATTACAGACAGTTTTCCAATTTCAGAAACCTTGATCAAAGAAATTATACACTTTATACTCAAAAAATAGTATCAAATTATCCGCAATAATGGCCAAAAAAAAAGCATTTGCACTACGTATCAATGAAAACATGCTCCATGCTATTGAAAAATGGGCGGCAGATGAATTTCGTTCTACCAATGGACAAATCGAGTGGATGCTACAAAAAGTAATCAAAGACGCCAAAAGAGACCCAAAAGAATAGCAACTTGCTTTTTTGAATATTTACTTCTTTGTTGTTAATAGTATGCCGCTTTAGGTTTATAAATTTTCACGACATATCAGGATAAAAATCTGTAAAGACGATTTTGAAACCGACCTTCCAAAGGTTTTTGTGCTTCTTAAAACAGCTGGTTCTTCGGATATAAGCTTCATGGGGTTTGTTCTCTTACTGGTGTTTTTCATTCGTTAGATATTACCAAAGCAGAAGTTCATGATGTTCATTTTTTGAAAAATATAAAACAACAAATGTCTGATTGTGTGTTGCTTGGAGATAGAGGGTATCTTTCAGAAAGCATTCAGCTAGATTTGTTTCAATCAGAAAATATTAAATTAGAAACGCCCAAAAGAATGAATCAAAAGAATTATAAACCTCAAGCATATGTATTTAGAAAATCTACAAAAAGAATAGAAACATTGTTCTCGCAACTATTAACCAGTTCTTAATTAGAAGAAATTATGCTAAAACTTTTGAAGGTTTTAAAACCAGAATTTTAGCAAAAATAACAGCATTAACTCTTGTTCAATATATCAATAAATTTATATTTGACAGCCCAATTAATAATATCAAAAATCAAATCATTTAATTGTACCCAACAAGTTAATTATTTCTCAATATTTATTTTACTGAAAAATATTTTTTGCTTTAATCAATATTGAGTTTCTTTTTTACTGCATTAACAAAAAGCAGAATTTTATTGTAAAAGAATTGATTTGTTTTTGTGTAGTTTAATGCTATTACACAAACTACAACCCAAAAAGTTAGCGCTCCAAAAACAGCTTCCCAAGGGTGAAGTGTTTTACCAATAAATCTATTCAATCCAAAACCAGTAATACTTCCATAAATAATAATGAAATGAATTACATAAATAGAAAGTGTTTTTTGACCAATTTTTAAAATTAAAAAATGTTTTAAAACATCCTCAAGTAAGTAAAAAATTGCAAATAAAATCAATACATCTCCCAATCTTTTGAAAAGATAATTATAACCTGCACTCAATCTAAATATTTCAATATCAGTAAGTTGATTTAGTAAATATAAAAAATGAGTTGAAAATTGAATTAAGAATACTCCTAGAACAAAAAATCCAATTATAATATATTTTTTGAATGTATTATGTTCTAAAAAACGATAAAATATTGTTGAAATAAAACCCCCAAAAGCTAAATAACCAAACCAAGGCAAAATCGTAAAAACAGAACGATTTGCTAAAGTAAAATAGTTTGCTATTGCGAGTGGCAAATGATTTATCTCAATGTTTCTGAACCAAGGCTCTGAAAGGAAAATAAAAATTCCTAAAAACAATAAAACCATCGAAAACAAAAATGTTTTCTTGAAAGTAATAATATATAGCAATATAATCATAATTAAAGAAAGACCAATACACTGCAAAACGTCAACTGTTAACCAATAAGTTCCAAAGTTACCTTTCAACCATTCAAAAAGTGGAATTCGCAAAAAATAACCAATTCCCATCAACATAAAACCTCTAATAAAACCTTTTTTGATTCTCAAATTAAGTTCTCCTTTTTGTTTAGCTTTAATCAATAAATAGGTAAAAATAAATCCAGAAATAGTAAAAAAAGTAGGTGCAGTAATTCCTCTAAAATAAGACCAAATTCGATAAGCTGTGAAGTTATTGCTTCGATATTGCGGATCTAATAAAGTATCAATAAAATGTCCCTGCAACATCATTAAAATGGCAATTGCACGAACTGCATCAATAAAAAAAAGTCGTTTTGTCTTCAAATCTCAATTATTGGAATACGAATATAGAACATATTTTTGAAAAAAAAATATATACTATTATCATTTTAAACATGAAACTAGGTCTTTTATATGCTTACTAAATGCTTTTATTTGAAATAAAATAATGAATGCTCTTTTAAAAAATAATATTAAACTTTTTGTATTTGATAGTTGAGTTTTAATTAATTGAAAATATTAAATGTTTTATTTTAAAAAATATCATGAAAAAATTATAGATCGGAAGAG
>DDMS01000029.1:0-241 GCA_002340765.1 Flavobacteriaceae bacterium UBA2540
CAATTGCTCAAAAAATAGCAGATTCTTTATCAGAAAAAGGATACAATCAAGTGTTGGAAATTGGTCCTGGAATGGGTGTTTTGACAAAATATTTATTGACAAAAAAATCAAAAATAACTGTTTTTGAAATTGATAGAGAATCAATAGCTTATTTGAAAGACACTTTTCCAAAAGAAAATTTTCAATTAAATAATTCCAAAGAAAAGTTTGAAATCATTGAAGGAGACTTTTTAAAGAAGAA
>DDMS01000029.1:291-8639 GCA_002340765.1 Flavobacteriaceae bacterium UBA2540
GTATTGACTCAAGCTTTTTTTGATGTTGAGTATTTATTTACAGTGCCGCCAACGGTTTTCAATCCGCCTCCAAAAGTAGATTCAGGAGTAATTCGTCTCATCAGAAAAGAAAATTTTACACTTCCTGTTGATGAAAAATTATTTTTTAAGGTTGTAAAAACAGCGTTCAATCAACGAAGAAAAATGCTGCGTTCGAGTTTAAAATCTTTGAATTTTTCGGATTCTATAAAAGAAGACCCTATCTTTGCAAAGCGTCCTGAACAATTATCGGTTCAAGAATTTATTTTTCTGACCCAAAAAATAGCAAATCATGATATTTGAAATCACTTCAGAATTTCTTGAAAATCTATCAAAACTGATTGAAATCAAAAAAGATTCAGCCATCAAAAAGCTGTTTGAAGAGGTTCATTATGCGGATATTGCTGAGGTTTTGGATGAAGTAAATTTTGAAGAAGCCATTTATATCATCAAACTTTTAGACAGTGAAAAAACATCCGAAATTTTGACTGAATTGGATGAAGACACGCGTACTCGAATTCTTGAAAATTTATCAGCCAAAGAAATTGCCGAAGAAATCAGTGAAATGGACACAGATGATGCTGCTGATATTATTGCAGAACTATCTGAAGAACGTCAAAAAAACGTAATCAACGCACTTGAAGACATTGAACACGCAGCAGATATCAAAGAATTACTTTCTTACAAAGACAATACTGCAGGCGCTTTGATGGCAAAAGAATTGGTAAAAGTGTATGAAACTTGGACAGTTGCAGGTTGTTTGCGCAGAATTCGTGGTCAAGCAAAAGAAGTAAGTAGAGTTCACTCCATTTATGTGGTCGACAAAAAAGAAAGATTGGTTGGTAGACTTTCTTTAAAAGATTTGATTGTAGCTAAAAACGATCAAAAAATTGCGGATATTTATATTTCTGCAGTAGATGCTGTGAATGTAAATGAAGATGATGAAGAAGTGGCAAAAATCATGTCAAAATACGATTTGGAAGCCATTCCTGTGGTAGATGAGAACAATGTTTTATTAGGAAGAATTACGATTGATGATATTGTGGATGTTTTGAAAGAAGAGGCAGAGAGAGATTACCAATTGGCAGCGGGTTTAACACAAGATGTTGATTCTGATGACACCATTTTTGTACTTACAAAAGCGCGTTTGCCATGGCTTTTTTTAGGATTGATTGGTGGGGTTGGCGCTTTTTTAATCATGGAAGGTTTTCAAGGAGTTTTTACAAAATATGCCGCATTGTTTTTCTTTACACCTTTAATTGCTGCAATGGCTGGAAATGTTGGTGTACAATCTTCCGCAATTATTGTTCAAGGGTTGGCAAATGATGAGGTAAAAGGAAGTATCAACAGTCGTTTGTTGAAAGAAATGCTTTTAGCGACGTTGAACGGAGTTATTTTAGCTCTTTTCTTGTTCGCATTTGTTTGGGTCTATGAAGGAAAAATTGACACCGCATTAGCCATTGCAGTTTCACTTGTTGTTGTGATTATTATGGCTGGTTTAATTGGCACTTTTGTTCCTTTGTTTTTAGACAAAAGAGGTATAGATCCTGCAATTGCAACTGGACCTTTTATAACAACGTCTAATGATATTTTCGGAATTTTGATCTATTTTTTGATTGCAAAACTGATTTTAGGAATTTAGTTTTACGGAAACATCCCACAAAACGATTCCTACACTTACTGAAATATTTAAAGAATGTTTGGTTCCTAACTGTGGAATTTCAATACATAAATCGCAAGCGTTCACCACTTTTTGATGAACTCCTTTCACTTCATTTCCAAAAATAACGGCATATTTTTGATCTTTTTCAGGAAAAAAAGTATCCAGTTTTGTGCTGTTTTCTGCTTGTTCAATCGCCAATACATTAATATTCTCCGCTTTTAATTTTTCAACCAAATCTATTGTGTTTTCAACATATTCCCAATCAACAGATGCTGTTGCGCCCAAAGCAGTTTTGTGAATTTCTCTATTGGGAGGAGTTGCTGTAATGCCACATAAATAGATTTTTTCAATTAAAAAAGCATCACTTGTTCTAAAAACCGAACCAATATTATTCAAACTTCTAATGTTGTCCAAAACCACAATCAAAGGTGTTTTTGTGATTGCTTTAAATCCTTCAATCGTCAGTCTTTCTAACTCTGTATTTTTTAATTTTCTCATAGTTAATTTCGCCATTAATTTTTTAAAACTTTGAATTTGAAACTTTAAATTTTGAATTACTTTCTTTTTTCTATCTTCGCAAAACTAACTCAAAAAACCGAAAACTTGTCAAAAACTGAAGGGAAAAAGGAAACTCCTTTAATGAAACAATACAATGCCATCAAGAAAAAATATCCTGATGCCATGTTGTTATTTAGAGTAGGAGATTTTTATGAAACCTTTGGTGAAGATGCCAAAAAAGCTGCGCACATTTTAGGAATTATCCTCACAAAACGGGGTGCAGGAAGTGAAACTGAAACTGCTTTGGCCGGTTTTCCTCATCATTCTTTGCACACCTATTTGCCAAAATTGGTAAAAGCTGGGATGCGTGTGGCAATTTGTGATCAATTGGAAGATCCAAAGTTGACAAAGAATATCGTAAAACGTGGTGTTACAGAATTGATAACACCTGGAGTGTCTTTAAATGACGAGGTTTTACAATCCAAAACGAACAACTTTTTAGCAGCTGTTCATTTTGAAAAAAATCAATTAGGAATTTCATTTTTAGACATTTCTACAGGCGAGTTTTTAGTGGCTCAAGGAACTATAGAAATGATTGATAAATTGCTGCAAAATTTTTCTCCAAGTGAAGTTTTGGTGCAAAAACAGTTCAAACAGCTCTTTTTAGAACAATTCGAAAATAGATATCACAGTTTTTATTTGGATGATTGGGTTTTTCAAGAAACCTATGCTTTAGAAACATTGCAACAGCATTTTGAAGTAAAAAGTTTGAAAGGTTTTGGAATTCAGGAATTGCATCATGGAATTATTGCAGCAGGAGCTGTTTTATATTATCTATCTGAAACACAGCATAATAATCTAAAACATATTCAAACCATCAACAGAATTGCAGAAGATAATTATGTTTGGATGGACCGTTTTACCATTCGAAATTTAGAATTGTACAACCCAAATGCAGTGAATGCTGTAACGCTTTTGGACGTGATTGACAAAACAATTTCTCCCATGGGAGGAAGGCTTTTAAAACGTTGGTTGGCTTTGCCATTGAAAAAAATTAATGATGTCAAAAATCGTCATGAATTGGTGAAGTTTTTTATCAATTCTGAGCGCTATTTTGAGATTGTCAATTATCAAATCAAACAAATTTCTGATTTAGAACGATTGATTTCAAAAGTGGCAACTTCCAAAGTTTCGCCCAAAGAAGTGATTGATTTGAAAAACTCATTGAAAGCGATTTTACCCATCAAAGAAGCCTCAGAAAAAAGCAATAATAGTACTGTTCAAAACTTTGGAAAACAGTTGCATACTTGCACAAATTTGATTGAAAAAATCAGTGAAATATTGTATGAAAATGCGCCTGTAAATATCTTGAAAGGAAATGCCATTGGAAAAGGCGTTCATCAAGAATTGGATAATTTGCGCGCAATTTCGACCTCAGGAAAAAAATATTTGGATGATATGCAAACTCGCGAAACCCAAAAAACGGGAATTTCGAGTTTAAAAATTTCTTTTAATAATGTCTTTGGATATTTTATTGAAGTACGAAATACCCATAAAGACAAGGTTCCTGAAACTTGGATTCGCAAACAAACATTGGTCAATGCAGAGAGATATATCACAGAGGAATTGAAAGAATATGAAATCAAAATTTTTGGTGCTGAAGAAAAAATACAGGCATTAGAACAACAAATTTTTTCAGATTTAATTCAATATATTATTCAGTTCATTTCGCCAATTCAAGAAAATGCGCAAACTATTGCGCAATTGGATTGCTTGCTGTCATTCGCAAAATTGGCAATTGACAACAATTATGTTTGTCCAATTATGGATGAAAGTACAGATTTAGAAATTAAAAATGGACGCCATCCGGTAATTGAAAAACAGTTGCCTGTTGATCAAGAATACGTTGCAAATGATGTTGTTTTGAATAGAAATCAACAACAAATCATTATGATTACTGGACCAAATATGTCTGGAAAATCTGCGATTTTAAGACAAACTGCTTTGATTGTTTTATTAGCGCAAATGGGAAGTTATGTTCCCGCACAAAGTGCAAAAATTGGCATTGTTGACAAAATTTTTACAAGAGTTGGCGCAAGTGATAATATTTCTATGGGTGAATCTACTTTTATGGTAGAAATGAATGAAACTGCTGCCATTTTGAATAATATTTCTGAACGAAGTTTGGTGTTGTTGGATGAAATTGGACGAGGAACTTCAACCTATGACGGAATTTCGATTGCTTGGGCAATTACCGAATTTTTACACGAACATCCCTCAAAAGCAAAAACACTTTTTGCAACACATTACCACGAATTGAATGAAATGACAACGACTTTTGAACGCATTAAAAATTTTAATGTTGCTGTTAAAGAGTTGAAAAACAGCATTATTTTTATTAGAAAATTGGTTTCTGGAGGCAGTAATCACAGTTTTGGAATTCATGTAGCAAAACTGGCAGGAATGCCAAATATGGTGATTCATAGAGCCAATAAAATATTAGCGCAATTAGAAAAAAATAACAAAAATGCAAATGTTAAAGAAGCATTAAAACAGTCTCAACATCAAGAAATGCAATTGAGTTTTTTTCAGTTGGATGATCCTTTGCTAGAAAATATTCGCGAAGAAATATTGGCCACAAATATTGATACGTTAACTCCTATTGAAGCATTAATGAAGTTGAATGAAATCAAGCGAATGTTGATGAAAAAGTAAAATTTATTTGAAAATTAAATATCTTTAATAAAACCATGATTATTAGAGGCTTAAAGAGTTTTTTATTTAAACAGATGTCAAAAAATCTTTGTCACAATTAAAATTCCCCAACAAATACTATTATCTTTGTGATCAAAATTTAGGGTTTTTTTAAAGACATTTCTTAGTTACAATAAAATGAATACACCTTTTTTGTTTATTAGCGGTCAGGAAATTTTTTTCATTATGATTATTGTTGTGATGTTCTTTGGTGCAGATAAAATTCCTGAAATTGCTCGAGGATTAGGAAAAGGAATGCGTCAAATTAAAGATGCAACCAATGATATTAAAAATGAAATCAACGAAAGTGCAAAAAATAACAAAATAAATATTGATGTTCCTAAAAGCATCAATGAAAATGTATCTGAAGTAAAAGATACTATTGAGGAAATTACGGGTCCAATAAAAAGAAATATGTAATTTTCAGCAATTATTTTACCCTGCTAATTGTCAATCCATCTCTGATTGGAAGCATCACAGTTTCCAATCTCTCATCAGAAATTAATAGTTTATTATAGCTCAACAGCGCTTTTGTATCTTCATCTTTTGGATCTAATTCTTCCACAATTTTTCCACTCCAAAGTACATTGTCTGATAAAATAATTCCACCTGAATTCATTTTTTCAATCACTAAGTAAAAGTAATTTTCATAGTTAACTTTATCCGCATCAATAAAAACCAAATCCAATTTTTCATCAATTGTTGGAACAATTTCCAAGGCATTTCCTACTTTTTGTATAATTTGATTTCTATATCCTGATTTAGAAAAATATTTGTTTTGTAAGGTTTCTAACTCTTCATTTTTATCAATGGTAATTATTTTCCCATTTTTTGATAACCCTTCTGCAAAACACAATGCAGAATATCCAGTGAAAGTTCCTATTTCCAAAACCACTTTGGGTTGAATCAATTTAGAAATCATAGCTAATAATCTCCCTTGACATGCGCCACTCAACATTCTAGGATTCAACACTTTTTGCCAAGTTTCCTTGCTTAATTCAGCTAAAATTTTGGGTTCTTCTTGTGAATGTTCCACAACATATTGATTTAATTTTTCAGGCAAAAAATTCATTTAAAAATATAGATTTAGAAGTTGAAGTTTTAAAAACTAATTATTTTGCTATTGTAACTGCTTTTTTAAAAGGGCTTTTTCTTCAGATGAAGTAATATAAGTTTTATTTTTTAAATAATTCCATTTCTTTTTGCATAATTGTGATATCGTGCTATTTTGCTTGGAATACAATCCACAAAATTTATATAATAGAAGATAGTATCTTAACTTTATAATCTCAAAAATAAGAAGCTTCATTATACTGACTTTTATCACAAATTGTGTTTGCTTCATTGCATGATATGTGGACCTTTTGAAAAATTTCTTGCTTTTTAAACCAGTTATCTTCCTTACATTTTCTAAGTTGCAGTCAGATCTACGAATCATTACCCATAAATTGGGAGCTGTATTATCTTATTTCTTACAAATTTCTTCAGTTTTAAAATTTTTTAGGGTTTTCATCCTAAATACGATTGCGTATTTTTCAGGCAATTTTTATAAACAAACATCATGTTGGTTTTTTAACTCCTAATTTTCTGTGCCTTTTTCAGTATCGTTATTCCAGTTTTGTGGAGCACGTTCTTCAATCCAACTTCCTTCATTTTCTCCATCTTCATAAAAATCCATTTTCACCTCTGCTTAGCCTTTTATGGAGTTTATTATCCGATAATAATCAATCTCTTTTAGTTTTAAAATAGAAACTAACCAAGTTCTTTAAGGGGTTTTTTCTTTAAATTTTTTAGCCAATTTTGATCCCGCAAAAAGTTTCTTTTGCCAAATCATAATTATTTACGCGGGCAATTTCATAATTAAATAAATAACTATCATTCTTATCAATCCAAAGATCTGGGCGTAAAGAATTTTGTTGCTCTGACATGTTTGAATTTAAATTCAAATATCGCTTATTTTTACTTCTGTAAATAAGAACAATCGTCTGTTCTTCTCATATCCACCAAAAAAATAATTTCCCAATTCACGTTGGTATTGAAAAGTTGGAAAGAGTTGGCCCCACAATGACTAAAAGTATCGTTATAAAAAAACTCGTAAGGGGTCCAAACTGAGGCTAAGTTTCCATCAATTTTGATGTCATAAGAAAGGAGTTTTTCAAAGAATTTTTGTGTTGGTTGTTTTGATGCTATTGCTTTTAAAAGTTGGTCTCTTGTCTCATCTTTCAAAACTTTTTCACCTTCCTTTGAAGTATTTGTTGTTTGAATTTTGACATTTTTGTGTAATGTTTTTGAAACGATGGCACTATCTCCTTTATGAAGTCCTTCAAAAAAAGTATCAATGACATTCTTTACGATTATTTCCTCATTTTTTTCCTGAGATGATGCAGCTAAATTCAAGAAAAAAAGCGCCAGTACTAAAAATATTTTTTGCATAATTGATTGATTTTGATGCATTAAAGCTAGTCTTTTTTTGCATTTGTGTTAAAATGACTTCTAAGATTAACGAAATATTAACTAGTTAAAAATCTGATTAGATTTCTTACTTTTACCAATACTAAAATTAAAAAAATATGTCAGTTGCAAAAAAACAGTACAAACGAATTACTGTAAAGTCATTAGTAGAAATGAAAGCAAATGGTGAAAAAATAAGCATGCTAACAGCGTATGACTATACGATGGCAAAAATTTTGGATAATGCAGGTTTGGATGTTCTTTTAGTGGGTGATTCTGCTTCAAATGTAATGGCTGGTCATGAAACTACTTTGCCAATTACATTAGACCAAATGATTTATCATGCAAGTGCTGTTGTGAGAGCTATTGAAAGAAGTTTAGTTGTGGTTGATTTGCCTTTTGGAAGTTATCAATCTGACCCAAAAGAAGCCTTGCGTTCTGCGATTCGAATTATGAAAGAAAGCGGTGGACATGCCATCAAATTAGAAGGGGGAAGTGAAATTAAAGAGTCCATCAAACGAATTTTGAACGCAGGAATTCCTGTAATGGGTCATTTGGGTTTAACGCCACAATCCATATATAAATTTGGAACATACACAGTAAGAGCCAAAGAAGAAGAAGAGGCTCAAAAGCTGATGGAAGACTCTTTATTGCTAGAAAGATTGGGTTGTTTTGCAATCGTATTAGAAAAAGTTCCTGCAAAATTAGCTGAGAAAGTAGCGAAATCATTAACCATTCCTGTAATTGGAATTGGAGCAGGAAATGGAGTTGATGGTCAAGTTTTAGTTACTCATGACATGATAGGAATGACACACGAATTTCATCCTCGTTTTTTGCGTCGTTATTTGGATTTGTTTGCTGATATGACAAAAGCGTTTGAACAATATGTTTCCGATGTAAAAAGTAAAGATTTTCCGAATAAAAATGAGCAGTATTAATTTTAGATTTCTAGATTTCTAGATTT
>DDMS01000029.1:8706-15216 GCA_002340765.1 Flavobacteriaceae bacterium UBA2540
CTAGATTTCTAGATTTCTAGATTGTTGGATTGTTAATTTATAAAAGATGCACAGATATAAAGACTTAAAATTTTGGCAATTAAGTAGAGCCTTCTGAAAGATATTTACATAATTACAAAGTCTTTTCCTGATAAAGAAAAATTTGGATTAATATCTCAATTAAGAAGAGCTTCTGTTTCTATTTCATCTAATATTGCTGAAGGCACTTCAAGAGAATCAAACAAAGATTTTAAAAGATTTTTAATGATTTCTTTGGGTTCTTATTACGAAATTGAATCTCAACTTTTACTCAGCTTTGATTTAGAATTTATCAATCTCAAAGAACTAGAAGATCTAAATAACACTTTACAACAAATCATAAAAATGATGTCTAAATTTAGTAATTCTCTAAAAATCTAAAAATCCTGAAATCTAATAATCTCTTTATGAAAATCCTTCACTTAGATACAAATCACCCATTATTACTCCATCGATTGAATGATCTGGGATTTCAAAATGAGGAAGATTATACTTCTTCAAAAAGTGATGTTGAAGCAAAAATTCATTTGTATGATGGAATTATCATCAGAAGTCGATTTTCGATAGATAAAAATTTCTTAGAAAAAGCCACCCATCTAAAATTTATTGGAAGAGTTGGAGCTGGATTGGAAAACATTGATTGTGAAGTTGCAAGGTCTAAAAACATTCATCTCATTGCAGCTCCTGAAGGAAATAGAAATGCTGTTGGAGAGCATACGTTAGGGATGCTTTTGTCGCTTTTTAATAAACTGAACAAAGCCAACCATGAGGTAAAAAAAGGGATTTGGCTGCGAGAAGAAAATCGCGGTATTGAGTTGGATGGCAAAACTGTGGGCATTATTGGTTATGGAAATATGGGAAAATCATTCGCTAAAAAACTGAAAGGTTTTGATGTTGAAGTCTTTTGTTATGATATTGCAAAAAATGTTGGGGATGAAAATTGCAGACAAGTTTCCTTACAAGAGTTGCAAGAAAAAGCAACTATTTTATCTTTACACACCCCTCAAACTTCACAGACCAAAAATATGATCAATGCTGATTTTATCAACCAATTTCAACATCATTTTTGGTTGCTAAACACAGCAAGAGGTTCTGCTTTAGTAACCAAAGATTTGGTAAATGCGTTACAATCAGGTAAAATTTTAGGAGCTGGTTTGGATGTTTTAGAGTATGAAAAATCATCCTTTGAAAACTTTTTTTCAGAAGATTTTCTTCCAGAAGATTTTAGATATTTGATAGAAGCTGAAAATGTCTTATTAACGCCACATATTGCAGGTTGGACCACAGAAAGTCATGAAAAATTGGCACAAACCATTGTAGATAAAATCAAAAATATATTTTTAGATTATTGATATTTAGTTATTTCTGATTTCTAAAGCAACCACAATCCCTGAATATTTAGCAATAATTCCTGAAGAAAGAGCTGTAATCATTGAAAAATTAAGGAATGTAATTACTAAAAATCTTCCTGCAGGTTTTGAAGAAGGCGTGCAATACTCATAAATATACATTTCATGAGGTTAGATGCAAATAAGAAATTGTGTGATTGGTTTATAACTGAATATTCCAAACCGTTTTCTAGAAAATTAAATATTGGAAAAAGGTGCTTCCGATTTAAAAAGAAACGGATATTCCATTTGATATTTTAGAAAAATTAGTTCAAAAAATATCTGTTGAAGAATGGATTTCAACCTATTTATCATCAAAAAAATAGCAATTATATATGAATTTTTTAAGCAATTATCCAACAGAGATTTTAATCCTTCTTTTTTTGATTGTCACTTTTTTTCAATCTGGAATTGACAAATTATTGGATTGGAAAGAAAATGTTTCCTTTATCAAAGAACATTTTAAAAACTCGCCTCTCAAAAACAAGGTGCCTTTTTTATTAGGAATTATTTTATTGATAGAAATCATTGCTTCCATTTTAATGAGTATTGGAGTCTATCAACTGTATGTTTCTGGCGAAAAAAAAATCGCATTTTTAGGAGTTGAACTGAGTGCAATCACATTGATTTTTTTATTAATTGGTCAACGATTGGCAAAAGACTATGCAGGTTCCATGTCTTTGACGGTGTACTTTATTTTGACAGTTTTTGGTGTTTTTTTATTGCATAACTAAAAACTATTCTTGCAAAACTATTCTATAAGAATTTCCTATAAAATACAGTCCAAAGTAAAGCGTTTTAAGGATTTTTATAAAAGGATCTTGGGGTTTGCTTGTTTTTTAAATTTTCGTCCAATGTCGGCTTTTAAATGCGATTTTAGCCCTTTTTTATGATGTAAATCAAAGAAGAGTACTCTGAAGTTTTGCGAGCTTTCCAATTTGAAACAAAACCTCTCCAAAAGCCAATCAAAAAATTCAATTTACCTGTTTTGTATTTCTCGCTCAACATAGAAACATAAAAAGAATCAAACTTCATGGGAAGTATTTTTTCAATTGTCATATTTTCATTTTCAAACAACAGATGAATAGACTTTTGAGAGAAATGCCACAAATGTCTTGGAACATCAAAAGCCGCCCAAAAATCTTTATAATAATTTGCATCATCACTTTTAAAATTAGGGACAGCAATTACTATTTTTCCGTTTTCAGCTAACATTTTATTGATCAAAAAAATAGTTTCTGATAAATTTTCAACATGTTCTAAAACATGCCAAAGTGTAATCACGTCAAATTTTTTATGTGAGACTGAAGAAAGGTTATCAAACAATTGCACTCCTTTTCCTTTTGCAATTTTTCTTGCTTTTTCATTGGGTTCCGTTCCAAAAATTGTCCAATTATTTTGAGAACAAACTTTTAAAAAATCACCTGTCCCTGCTCCAATATCCAAAACCGTTTTTGAACTTGTTTCAAAAGAATTTAAAAGATGTAATTTTTTATTTAAAGAACTGTTTTTTACAACTTGGTACATTTTATCTAAAAAACTTTTTTTACTGTCTGTATGAGAAATATACGATTCGCTTTTGTAGAGTTTTGATAAATCATTTGGCACAGGAGAAGTAACCAACATTTCATAGTTGGAATTCATTTTTAGCTCATAGATTTCATTGGAAACTGTGTGGTCTTTGCAAGATAAAAAAGGCGATAAATTCTCGTAAAAATCAGTTGCGTTTTTCATTTTTTATGATGTGTTCCACGAGGAACATCTTAAATATTTCTATAAATTATCTCCCCATATACACCAACAAAACAGAAACATCACTTGGAGAAACCCCGCTAATTCTGCTTGCTTGCGAGATAGACGTTGGTTTTATTTTGCTTAATTTTTCTCTAGCTTCAAAAGACAAAGAGCCTAGCTTGTGGTAATCAAAACTTGATGGTATCAATACGTTTTCAAGTCTGTTTAGTTTATCCGCATTGGTTTTTTCTTTCTCTATATATCCAGAATATTTTAAATGAATTTCAGCTTGTTCAATAATTTCTTCATCAATTGCATTAGCATCAACAAACTCTTTTAATACAGGAATATCTTTCAAATCATCAAAAGATAATTGTGGTCTAGTAGCGATTTTGAATAGTTTTAAAGATTGAGAAACCAACGCCAAGTCTTTTGACTCAAGAATTGGATTTATCTCTTCAGGTTTTACACTAGCGTTTTCTAAAAAGGCAATCAATAAATCTGTTTTATGTTGCTTTTCCAATACTCTTTCCATGCGTTCTTTAGAAGCCAAACCAATTTCAAACCCTTTTGGAGTCAAACGTAAATCAGCATTGTCTTGACGCAATAATGTGCGATATTCTGCTCTTGACGTAAACATTCTATAAGGCTCTTCTGTTCCTTTTGTAATCAAATCATCTATCAAAACACCAATATAAGCTTCGTTCCTTTTCAATATAAATGGCTCATTTTCTTGCACTTTTAGAGCGGCATTTATTCCAGCCATCAAGCCTTGAGCAGCTGCTTCTTCATAACCGGTGGTGCCATTAATTTGACCGGCAAAAAACAAGTTTTTAATCAACTTAGTTTCTAACGAATGCTTCAATTGTGTTGGTGGAAAATAATCATATTCTATGGCATAACCATATCTGAAAAACTTTACGTTTTCAAAACCTTCAATTGCTCTGATTGCTTTATCTTGAATATCTTCTGGAAGAGATGTTGAAAAACCGTTTACATAAATTTCAACGGTATTCCATCCTTCAGGTTCAACAAAAATTTGATGTCTTTCTTTTGTTGCAAAGCGATTGATTTTATCTTCTACCGAGGGACAATATCTTGGCCCTGTAGACTGGATTCGTCCATTAAACATTGGCGAACGATCAAAACCTTCGCGCAACAAATCATGAACTTTTTGATTGGTATATGTTAAATAACACGACCGTTGTTCTCTTAATGGTTTTGTAGTGGGCAAGTATGAAAATTTTACAGGGAATTCATCTCCAGGTTGTTCAATCATTTTTGAATAATCCAAAGAACGACCATCCACTCTTGGAGGTGTTCCTGTTTTCATTCTACCTGATTCAAATCCTTTTTTCACTAAATCTTCTGTAATTCCTGTTGAGGAACTCTCTCCTGCTCTTCCTCCACCAAATGTTTTTTCTCCAATATGAATCAGCCCGTTTAAAAAAGTCCCTGCAGTAATAACAACTGCTTTCGCTTTAATTTCGATTCCAAGTGCTGTTTTTACACCAACAATTTTATCTTCTTCAAACAATAATCCATTTACAGAGTCTTGAAAAAAATCTAAGTTCTGTGTTTGTTCTAACATCATTCTCCAACAATCTGCAAATTGCATTCTGTCCGATTGCGCTCTTGGACTCCACATTGCGGGTCCTTTTGATTTATTAAGCATCTTAAATTGAATCGCCGTTTTGTCTGTAACAATTCCACTGTAACCCCCTAACGCATCAATCTCTCTTACAATTTGACCTTTTGCAATTCCTCCCATTGCAGGATTGCAACTCATTTGTGCAATATTTTGCAAATTCATTGTAATTAATAATGTTTTTGCGCCCATATTTGCTGATGCCCCTGCAGCTTCACTACCTGCATGACCAGCTCCAATTACGATAACATCATATGTTGTTGTAAACAAACTCATTTTTAAAATTGTTTCACGTGAAACTTATACTGTATTTTATTGAAATTCAGTTGTTTAAAATCAATAAAGCGCCGTTTTCTTGATATCTCATCATCTTTTCATCTTCTGGCGATTTATCTTTAAAACCTAAAAAATGTAGCGCTCCATGAATCATTACTCTGTGTAATTCATCTTCAAAAGTGGCATTATATTCATTTGCATTTTCACGAACTCTTTCTACAGAAATAAAAATGTCTCCAGAAATTAACTTTCCCAAAGTATTATCAAAACTTATTACATCCGTAAAAGTATCGTGATTTAAAAATTCAACGTTCAATTTATGAAGGTATTCATCATCGCAAAAAACGAAGTTTAACTCTCCTGTTTCGTAACCATTATTTGAGATAATAGTTTTAACCCAATTTTCAAGAATTGATTCATTAGAAATCTCGAATTCTGTTTCATAATTAAACGTTACCATAAAGCTTATTTATTTTCTTCAGAAAAGTAAGTTCTTACTTTCATTTTATAAAATTGCTGCAAAGGTAATGATTGTCGATTTAATATTTCTGTTTGATTGTAAAACTGCTTTTTAAACTCAATTGCTTTGAGGTTATTTCTATCATTTTCTGATTTGTTGGTGTCTGATTTTCTTTGATTTTCTTTTCCTTGCTCAAATACAGCTGTGTCTAACTTTAACAATTCGTAGTTTAATTGTTGGATTTTTTTTAATGTCTCTGCATTAAAACCCTTTTCAAGAATATCATTTTCCAATTCCTCCATAGATTTTAACGCTTTTTTTGCATTGCTCCCTCCAGGCTTTTCGGTTTCTTTGATTGCATTTTGTAATTGTTGCCTTAGCTGACTTTGTTCTTTATAAATTTCATAGATTTCGCCATCTAAATCATTAGTATCCCCAAGTCCTTGACCTTGTTTTTTTCCATTGTTTTTCTCTCGTTTTTCGTCCCCTGCGTCATTTCCCTCGCCTTTACCTTTTTTATCTCCATTTTTCACCCCTTCTTTCATTTTTTCAGAAATTTCTTCTTGTTTTTTAATCAAATCTGGCAAACTAAAATCTCCTTTTCCCTTTTTTCCTTCTCCTATTTTCATGTTCATATTATCTTTCATATTACTCAAAATATTGCTTAAATAATCAGACAAATTATTAGTCGCTGTCATCACGTAACGTTGATTTGAAATTCCCTGTGAAAATCTACTTTCAGAAAAATTTTCTAATGATTGATCCAAATTATAGTGTGCTGAAGACAAATCCGTTTGGATTTTAATTGAAATCGTTGGAACCCTCATTGAAAGTACATACAAACTATCATCAATATGTTCAAAATACGTTTTTATCTGATTTTGTTTTTTTAGGACTTTACCAAAGTCAGGGTGCGTAGCAGAAATTTCGCCAAACTTATTCATCAATTGTTCTTGTTCATGTGAAAAAAGGACTAAATTTTCTAA